>CAZSDY010000008.1:2060-30727 GCA_964605765.1 uncultured Ectothiorhodospiraceae bacterium
GCGCTCAGGCTGCACACGTACGCCTTGCGCTTCTCGATGAGCCGCACCGCGAAGGCGTAGAGCTGCTCGAAGTAGTCCGAGGCGTGGCGCAGCTCGTGCCACTCGAAGCCGAGCCAGCGCACGTCGCGCTTGATGGACTCCATGTACTCGGTGCTTTCCTTGGCCGGATTCGTATCATCGAATCGCAGGCGGCACACACCGGCGTAGTCGGCCGCAATACCGAAGTTGAGCCAGATCGCCTTGGCATGCCCGATATGCAGGTAGCCGTTCGGTTCAGGGGGGAAGCGCGTGACAACCCCGCCGCCGTGGCGGCCTGCCGCGAGGTCTGAATCAACAATCTGGCGGATGAAGTTCTGTGTCCCGGGTGGATCCGGGGTCGCAGGCATGTCCGGGGGCTCAACGCTCATTGCAGGTCTTCGACGACGGTGCGGATGGCGCTCGCCGCCGCGTCCACGCTCTCGCGATCCACGTCCAGGTGAGTGACGGCGCGCAGCTTCGACTCATCCATCGCACCGATGCGCACACCGTGCTCGAGCAGACGTTCCGACAGTGACGGCGCGCTGAGAACGGTAGTATCCACACGGAAGAACACGATGTTGGTGTCGACCCGATCGGGCGCCACGATGCCCGGCACGTCGCGAATTGCGGCGGCAAAGCGAGCGGCGTTGTCATGGTCCTCGGCAAGTCGCTCCACGTGGTGCGCCAGCGCATAGCTGCCGGCCGCCGCCAGGACGCCTGCCTGGCGCATGGCACCGCCGAACTGGTGCTTGAAGCGCCAGGCGCGCTCGATGAATGCCGCCGACCCGGCAAGCACGCCCCCGACCGGCGCGCCCAATCCCTTGCTGAGATCGATCCAGGCCGAATCGAAGCCGGCTGCATAGTCGCGCGCCGCCACGCCGCTCGCCACCACCGCGTTCAACAGCCGCGCGCCGTCCATGTGGGTGCGAAGCCCGTGCCCACGGGCCATGTCCACAACCTCACTGATACGAGCGATGGGCCATACGCTTCCCCCGCCGAGGTTCGAGGTGTTTTCCACGGAAACGAGCCGCGAGCGCGGGTGGTGGCGCGCGGGCGTGCGCACGGCATCGGCAAGCTGTGCCGCACTGAAAATGCCGCCCTCGCCGTCCAGGGTGCGTGTCATGACGCCCGCGAGCGCGCCCGGGGCGCCGGTCTCGAAATGCAGAGCGTGGCCGGTCGCATCGAGGATAATCTCGTCGCCGGGCTCGCAGTGCACACGATAGGCGATCTCGTTGCACATGGTGCCGGAGGGCAAAAACAGGGCATCCTCCTTGCCGAGGAGCGCGGCCACCGTACGGCACAGGGCGTTGACACTCGGATCCTCGCCGCGCTGCTCGTCGCCTACCTCGGCCTCCATCATGGCGCGACGCATGGCGGGTGTCGGGCGGGTCTGCGTGTCGCTGTACAAGTCGATGAGGATCTCTGACATGGATCGCCCTCGGTGTTGGTAATGGAGGTGAATCGGGAAACGCGCGCCGCGCAAGATACATTGGCGCGGCGCTATTGCTACACGGCTAGCCCATCGACATGCCGCCGTTGACGCGCAGCGTCTGCCCGGTAATGTACGCCGCATCATCGGAAGCGAGGAAGCGCATCGCGGCGGCGATCTCCCCGGGCTTTCCGTAGCGGCGCATGGGCACCAGCTTCAGGGCGTCCTCGAGGCCCGCCGCATCGACTTCGTCGAGCATCTCCGTGGCGATATAACCGGGAGAGACGGCATTCACCGTGATGCCCTGACGTGCGACTTCCGCTGCCAATGGCCTGAGCAATGCACCGATGCCGCCCTTCGACGCGGCGCACACTGCAAAGTGGTTGGCGCCGAGATCGGCGACCTCCGTGATGCACGAACCGGTCGCAATGATGCGGCCGTAGCCGCGCTTTGTCATGTGCGGAAGCACCGCCTGCACGGCGTTGAAGAAACCGAGCAGATTCGTCTCCATGGCACTCGTCCAGTCGTCCATCGAACTCTCAACGAAGGGCTTGTCAATGATGACCCCGGCGTTGGAGACCAGTATGTCGACCTGACCGAAGGCCTCGATGCCCGCAGCCACGAGGCGATCGGCATCGCTTCGCAGCCGCACATCGGCCATTACCACTGTCGCCCGGGCGCCGGCATCACGAATCTGCGCCGCCACGCCATTCGCCCTGTCTTCGCTCGCAAGCGCGTTGACCACGATGCTCGCGCCGTGCCGGGCGAACTCGATGGCAATCGCCTTGCCGATGCCGCGCGAGCTCCCGGTTACAATCGCCACCTTGTCATCCAGACAGGACATGGCCTTATCCGCTTGTCGTGCCAATCGAGCCGGGTGACGCCAATGAAAATGGAGCAGGCCGGGCAAGGCCGCCCGGAGCGGGCCCAGGTGCGCGAAGCACGCCGCAAGGGCGGGGTGCAGGGATGCACCCCGACAGACCGCATTCTTCGGCGCGGCGAGTTGAAAAGTCCGGGATGGACTCTTGCAACACCCTGCTACCGGGCAGCCGGCTCTATGTACAGATAACCGATGCCCCCGGACACACCCAGGCCCGTGCTTCCCTCGACGGCAATCGGCTGCAGGCTGAAGCTCTTGTCACCGCCACCCACGAGGATCGCGGCGCCGAGGCCAACGCCAACCGTCGCAGAGGCCTTGCCGCCCACATACTTGCCCGACAGCGCATAATCGCCGGGGCTCACGCCCTGGGTTGCCGACAGTACCGTGAAGGCAATGTTCTCCTGGCGGTTGACGTTGAGATCCACGCCCAGCGCGATGCCGGTTTCTCCGCGGTACTTCTCCACCTTCCCGTCACCACCCTTGAAGACGCAGGTCACGTCGATCGACGATCGGATCAGGAGGTTGAATCGCGTGCCTGGCACGGTCTCGCAGCTCAGCACGCCAACCTCCAGACCCGCCTCCGAGGCAGACGCGTCATGCACGGGAAACGCAACCATGGCGCTTGCGCTGAGCACGACGCCAAGCAGGGACTGCTTGCAAGATTTCATCATTCGACCTCCGTTGATGGGTATTTTCGGGCGGCGCGTGTACAGCCTGCGGGTAACGTCGTGACCGGGCATCGATGACGGGCGCATCCGGCGCGCACGACCCGGGCGAATTCATGGAACGCTGCCGCGAGCTGTGTGCCTTTATCGCGTACACCCCGGCTCGTGTCAACACCGCGGCGCGGGCGGCTCCGCGAGGCGCAGGGAGAAATCGACGGCGTGCACGTGCTTGGTCAGTGCCCCGACGGATATGAAGTCCACGCCGGTGCGCGCCAGGACAGACACGCAGGCGATGTCCATATTGCCCGAGACCTCCAGCTTCGCACGCCCGGCGTTCACGCCGACCGCGCGTTCGACGGCCTCGACCTCGAAGTTGTCCAGCATGATCCAGTCTGCGCCCGCGTCGACGGCTTCCACCAGCTCGGCCAGGCTTTCCACCTCGACCTCGACCTTCAGCCCGGGATGCAACTGCCGTGCGGTGGTGACTGCCGAAGCGATGGAGCCGCATCCGAGAATATGGTTTTCCTTGATCAGGACCGCGTCGTAGAGGCCCATCCGGTGGTTCGTGCAACCCCCGCAGGCGGTTGCGTATTTCTGTGCGCTGCGCAGCCCCGGCAGCGTCTTGCGGGTGTCGAGAATGCGCGCCGGCGTTCCCGTGACGGCTGCGGCAAAGGAAGCGGCGACGCTGGCCGTGCCGGACAAACACTGCAGGAAGTTGAGCGCCGTGCGTTCTCCGGACAGGATGGCGCGTGTGGGTCCGTCGATGGTGCAGATCTCTTGTCCGGCCTCGATGTGGGTGCCTTCACCGGCCTGCCAAACGACGCTGACATCGGGACAAAGCTCAGCGTAGACGGCCTCGAACCACGCGATGCCGCACAGCACGGCCGGCTCGCGAACGATGAGCGTGGCGTGCCCCACCTGTTCGGCTCCAATCAACTCGGCTGTGACATCGCCCGTGCCGATGTCCTCCTGGAGTGCGCGGCGCACGGTATCGTGCAGATCACCGGGCGGATGGGGCTTCATATTCAAGGCTCCTGGGCTAGGGTTCGCGGGTACTCCGGCATGCCGAGACGGATCTCGCAAAGCCGCCGAGCACGCCAACAACATCGACGGCCCTCGACGAGGTGTCACAGTACGGATGGTGGCGGCTGTCATCAAGGCTTGACCAATCCGTCTGTCCCTTTGCGTCCTTTGCGAGATGGCCGATACGTCTTGGGCGCGCCATGTCCCGGACGTCACGGATACTGGCGGAGGGTGAGATTGCGGTCTCGCTGCATGAGTTCCAGCCCTTTGAGAAAGCTCATGCCGAGCAGCACCTCGTCGCCGGACATGTTGGGATTGATGTGTGCGCGCACCCCGCGCAGACGAATGGCGCCAAGCTCGACGCGCTCGAGCGTCGTGGCAAAGGTCGTGATCGTGCCATTCGCCGTCTGCATGCTCAGGGGATAGCCTCGTTGCAGGCCGAGGTTCGCCGCAAGGCGCTCGGGGACTGATACGTCGGTGGCACCGGTATCGAGCAGGAAGCGTACCGGGTGCCCGTTGATCCGGCCCACCGCCACATAGTGCCCGGCGCGGTTCTGCCTGAGTGTGACCTCACGAACACCGTCCTCGGAGGTGGATCCTGCCGGCATGGCATTGGGATTGTCCTGCCGGTCCAGCCAGCCGCCGAACAGAAATGCCAGCAGGGCAAGCACCAGCACCCAGGCGGCCGCAATCATGCCGACACCGAGACGACGCGGCACGCGATTGCCGGGCGCTTCGCTCATGAGCAGGTCATCGGCCGCCGTGGTCCGGCGACAAGCGCCAGATAGCCGGAGCGTGCCGCGCTGCCTGGTGCAGTGTATGGCTGGTTCGTTGACATGCTGTCAATGTAGAGTAAGCAATGCATGGTGTGTGCTGCCGGGGATGCGTGCGTGGCCGGCAGCGTCTCACATGGTGGCATTTTCTCATGCCGGGCAGGGATCGATGAAGCTCGATGTAACGAATTCCTGGATCGTGGGGGCACGCCGGGTGATTTCTCCCAACTGCGACGCGCGGCCGGCTTGCACCGATATCGACCTGGTGGTCATTCACGCCATCAGCGTGCCGCCCGCGGAATTCGGCGGGCCGTGGATTGACGCGTTGTTCACCAACAACCTGGTGGCCGGCGCCCATCCGAGCTTTGCCGCCATCGCGGATCTACGTGTCTCGGCACATGTGCTGATCCGGCGCGACGGCGAGCTCGTGCAGTACGTGCCTTTCGGCAAGCGTGCCTGGCATGCGGGGGACTCGAGTTTCGCTGGGCGGCCTCGGTGCAACGACTACGCCATCGGCATAGAGCTCGAGGGCGCGGATGACATCGCGTACGAGGACGCGCAGTACGCGGTGCTCGCGCGCCTCAACGCGGCGTTGATGGCTGTCTGGCCCGGTATCGGCGCGGAACGGATCGTCGGGCACAATCATATCGCGCCGCAACGCAAGACCGACCCGGGTGTGGCGTTTGACTGGAACCGCTTTCGAGGTCTGTTGCGCCGGGTTCGTGAAACACGCGCGTGACGGGAAATGTGCAAGTTTTGCATGGCCCAGCCCTGTCTTCAATGCCTGCGCCGCGTGCCCGGCATCGCCGGGAAGCTGTGCTAATATGGCTTCATGCATGCGCTTCAGACTCTTCGATCGGTCTCCCACAAGCCCCGCAGCATCGGGGCTTTGATCGCATTGTACGAGAGTAATTTCGTGCGTTTCATGCGCCTGGTGCCTGAACTCGATCGACTCGACGGCACGGTGGTGTCGCGCGTGGAGGGTGCGACGGATCTCTACCTGGATGTCCTGGAGCGTTTCCGCTACACGACGACGGTGTGTCTGACTTACCGCTTCGCGGATCCGATCGACGAGGACGTGTTGGAGCCATACGTGCTGGAGCCGAGAGCACGCATCAGGATCTACCACGATGTGCGTGCCGCCGAGGTGATCAGCCATTGCCGGCGCAGAGCGTATGACAGGGTCTATCCCTGGCGGCCGGGACATATGCCCGAGCTCTACCGCAAGTGGACACTCAACCGCTTCTTGTACAAATGGCTGGGATTCTGTTTTCGACAGGGTCACCTGTTCCTGCGCTGCACGAGTCGGCCGGGAAGCCTGGCGATCGAAGAGGGGGAACTCGCCGGGGCCGGCGCTCAATCGAGACTCGTCGCGAAGCTGAACATGCAAGTGCCGCGTTAGGACGCGGCTCGCGCGTGTGCCCGTCGTGCTTCGAATTGTTTCGGGTGGGCAGACCGGCGTCGATCGCGCCGCGCTGGATGCCGCCATTGAAACGGGCATCGCCTGCGGGGGCTGGTGTCCCAAAGGGCGCCGCGCCGAAGACGGGCCGGTGCCCGCTCAATACCCGTTGCGCGAAACCTCCACGAGCGATTACCGAGCCCGTACGGCCATGAATGTGGAGGACTCGGATCTGACCCTGATCATCGCGCGAGGGGCCTTGCGCGGCGGCACTGCGCTCACGCGGGTGCTCGCGGACGAGCGTGGACGGCCCTGCGTGGTGGTCGACCTCAACGCCGACCCGCATCCCCCCGAGGTGGCACGGCGGCTCGCACGCGCCGGCGCACGCGTCATCAATGTCGCAGGCCCAAGGGAGAGCCAGCAGCCGGGCATATACGCTGCGGCCTACGCGTTTCTCTCGCGCGTGTACCGCGACCTGCGGGTCGACGGCGTTAAATCATGAGCCGGGGGGTGCTGAGATGGGAGAAAATCGATCGCTCAGTCGTATAGCCGGCTCACCGAGGCGCATCTCGTAGACGGCCGTGTAGGAAAAGACCCGTCGGATGTATCCCCGCGTCTCCGCGTACGGCACCGTGTCTATCCACAGGTCGGCGGGCAGCGCGCCTTCGGCCGGCAGCCAGTCACGAATTCGATTGGGGCCCGCGTTGTAGGCGGCTGTGGCCAGGATTGGGTTGCCGTTCATCCGGTCCAGAAGCCGGCGCAGATAATAGCTCCCGAACCGAATGTTCGTGTCGGCGTCAAGCAGCACTCTGGACTTGAACTTGTGGACATTGAGCGAGTGCGCGATGTGCAGTCCGGTGCTGGGCAGGATTTGCATCAGGCCGAGCGCCCCCTTGGGTGATCTGGCATCGGGCATGAACGCACTTTCCTGGCGCGCGATGGCAAAGACCCAGGCGCGGTCCAGATCGCGCGCCTGCGCTTCATGGGTCACGATGCCGAGGTAGGGCGCGGGGAAACGAAGCGCCAGATCGTCGCGGCGCGGGGTGCGCGCGACCGTGATGATCGCCCGTCCGTGCCACCCCCAGCGGTGAGCGACCGCGGCAGCCTGCACGAGATCGGCCTCCGAAAGCTCGCTGATGGCAAGGTTCCACTCCCTGCGGGCATCAATCCATCGGCCCAGTCGATACAGTTCCCCGGCCCGCACCACGCCAGGCATATCGAGTATGGGGCGAAGCTCTGCGCTGGAAAAACCGAACGGCTTGTCGTTGAATCTGTAGGGTAGCCCAAGTTGGTCGGCCGCCATGAACCCGTAGTAGTTTCGCTGCGAGGCGAGGAGGCGGTAGCGCGCGGTCGCCCCGGCCGTGTCGCCGATCTCTTGCAGACAGCGCGCGCGCCAGTACTGCCAGCGTTCGTCGCGTTGCTGCGTCTCGTCGAGCGCGTCGAGCCATTGCAGCGCACGCTGCCACTGCTTCTGGCGCATGGCGCTCAGAATGCGCCACTCGCGTACCCTGGCATCGGCATGCTCCTCGCCGACTGCAGCCAGCCACTCGACAGCCTCGGGCTTGAGCTTGTACGCGAAGCCGAGTCCTATCGCCTTGTGCGCACGGGCGGTGTCCGCATCGGAGAATCGGTGCGCGGCGCGGAGCTTGCGCCACACCGTCCCGGCCTTGCCGGGGTCACGCCGCGCGAGGCGCTCGAGGCCCCAGATCAGGATCTCGCCGGCCCGCTCTGTCCCCCTTGCAAACAGGGACGGTTGCGCTACCAGCCCTGGGCGCTTTAGCACCTCGAGCCACAATCGCGCGAGCGGCCTGTCCTCGGGCGGCAGAAACCGTATCAGGTAGCCGGCGAGCTTGCCTTGACCGGCATTCATCGCCAGCGAGAGACGCTGCCAGACGAGTTTAGCATCGAGGTGACCAGCCTGGCGCCAGGCGGTGAACACCGGATCGCATTCATCGGGCTGGGATCGCGCAGAGAGCCACAACGGTTCGACCAGAGACAACGCCTTGTCCTTCTTTCCCGCATGCAGCAGCGCGTTGAGGTAATCACATTGAAGGCGCGCATCGCGCATGGGCGTGTAAAATTGCACGTAGTCCGACCAGCGGTGCTGGCGCCCAAGGTGGCGTAACCACGCGCGCCTGAGCTGCCAGGCAAGCGGCGTTTCGACCAGTTCGCCCAGCAACGATTGCACCGTCGCATTGTCCACTCGTGCCAGCCGGCGGCTGACGTCCGCGTACAGCAGGTAGGGGAAAAGCGGATAAGAACGCAGATTGTCCAGCCGTGCCTGGTACTCCGCGCGTCTGTCCTGGCGCAGCGCCCGTTCGGCAGCAAGGAACTGCTCGCGCTGCGCGCGCCAGGGGTCGTCGGCTAGCGCCAGGCACGCTCCCGGAAGCCACGACAACAAGACGATCAACCACCACGCGCGTGTCGTCCAGCGGCGCGCCGTGGTATGCGTCAAGGCGGGGAGGCGAAGGGGCGCACAGGCGTCACTTGCCGTGGGAGATGCGCAGAGGCTGGCACAATACACTTTCGCGTCTATACATGCTCGCGTCACGCGGCGGATGCCGCGCGTTCCGGGGACAGTATACTGATTTCTCACGCCGGGGCTCTTTACCCTGAAAGCTCGCGAAGCGAATTCAGTATACTGTCCCCGAAATTCCCGTTTCTGCTACGCCGTCATGTCCGACATCGAGCAACTGCTGCAGATCATGTCCCGATTGCGGGATCCGGACGGCGGTTGCCCGTGGGACACGCAGCAGACCTTTGCCACCATCGCCCCCTATACCATCGAGGAAGCCCACGAGGTCGCCGACGCCATTGATCGAGAAGCGTGGGACGAGCTACCGGACGAGCTCGGCGACCTGCTGTTTCAGGTCGTGTTTCACGCGCAGATGGGCGCCGAGGCGGATCTCTTCGACTTCGATGACGTCGTCGCGGCAATCGTCGACAAGATGGTGCGGCGTCACCCACATGTATTTGGTGGGGCGGCGGTGGGCAGTGCCAAGGCGCAACGCATTGCATGGGAAACGCACAAGCAGGAGGAGCGGGGATCGAAGTCGCAGCAGCAGGGTCGTATGAGTCCCGTTGCCCGTGGTCTGCCATCCCTGCACCGGGCGGTGAAGTTGCAGAAAAAGGCCGCCGAGGTCGGCTTCGACTGGGGCGATGCGACGCAGGTGGTGCCGAAGCTTCACGAAGAGGTGGCCGAGCTCGCCGCGGCCATGGCCGAGGAGCGGGGCACCGGATGCCTTGCCGAGGAGTTAGGCGATCTGTTGTTTAGCTGTGTCAACCTGGCGCGACACCTGGATCTGGATGCCGACAGTGCGCTGCGCGGTGCCAATCTCAAGTTCGAACGGCGTTTCAGGCGCATGGAGGTGATTTGCGAGGAGCGGGGTGCGGACCTCCCCGGCGACGACCACGGCGCGCTGAACGCCCTTTGGGAACAAGCCAAGCGGGAAGGCTTGTGAGGCGTGTCCGGCGCGCGAGCGCGGTGTGCGCATGGCATGCAGATCCGTGCATGTTGCGCGCACGATCACCGTGCCCTGGCGGGCAACAACCACCGGTACCGGGCACGTGCCCGTCGCTGCGAACACCCGCGTCGAGAACCTCGCCCGCCTAGCCTGCGCCGTCGCGGGCGCCTTCTGGGGGGTGTTCTGGATCCCCATGCGCGCGCTCGACGCGGCGGGTATTGCCGGTCCCTGGGCGATTGTGACCTTTTACACGGTGGCGGTCGTCTTGATGCTCCCGGTCGGGCTGGTGCGATGGCGCTCGATTGCCCGACGCGGCACCGCGCTGCTGTTCATCGGACTTGCCGCGGGGACGGCGATGGCGCTGTATTCGATCGCCCTGCTGCTCACCGACGTGATCCGAGCGGTGCTGCTGTTCTATCTCACGCCGCTGTGGAGCACCATTCTGGCGCGGGTCGTGCTGGGAGAACGCGTGACCGGGCCGCGCATGGCCGCCATGGCCATCGGTGTGTCGGGTCTGCTGGTGCTGTTCGACGCCGACTCGGGAATTCCGCTGCCGAGGAATGCCGGGGACTGGATGGGGCTAGGCTCGGGTCTCGTTTGGGCCGTGGCGGCCGTGCTGATGCGCAAGGACGAGGGCAGCCACGCCGCCGACATCGCGTTCTCGTTCATCGTATGGAGCGCCGTCGCGGCGCTCGGCCTGGCGCTCGTCCCCGCCCTCGGCCATTATCCGCTGCCCCCTGCCGCGACACTCACCGGTGTGCTCGGGTGGCTCGTGCCGATCGTCGCATTGATTGTGGTTCCCAGTATCGTCGCCATCTCCTGGGGGGCCCCGCTGCTCAGCCCCGGCACGGTGGCGATTCTGTTCATGACCGAGATAAGCGTCGGTGCGCTCAGCGCCGCACTGTTGACCGACGAACCTTTCGGGCTGCGCGAAACAAGTGGTGTCATCCTGATCACGCTGGCGGGGCTGACCGAGGTGATCGTGGCCGGGTTGGCCCGGGCGCTCGCGGCGCGGCGCACCGAGCACCCATGAGCCCACGGTCGTTCCGGTCCACGACACCCAAGACACGCATTGACGATACAACACCGGCGGCATGAGTGTGAGAAGATCACCGCGCGGCAATTGTTCATGCGGTTATGCATTCATGGCCCAACCAGATACCCATTCAGCGCCGGCGCTCGCCACTGCCTCGACAGCGGCGCGGACGCGCGCGCGCGTGGCACCGGCTCGCACCGAGGTGTTCGACGCGCCCCCGCGAGTGCGTCATCGCCACCAGCTCGAGCTCAAGCTGCGATACGCTCTGCCGGCCGAGCGGCGCAAGACGGTCTACGATTTGTCAGTGTATTTCTTTCTGCCGCCGAGCCTCGGCGTCGACCCCGTCAACTACACCAAGAAGCACTTCTACGCCGATCTGCAAAGCCACATCCGGCTGAAGACCCCCGAAGTATCACTGCCCGAGATCACGCTCGGGGGCTCCGGGCCTTTCTTCCGGCTGAGCGCAGCGGCGCTGCGCCTGGAAGCCGACAGTTCGAAGCGCAGCGTGCGCCTGCATGAGTACCAGACCAAGCTCTTTTGCTGTGTGCTCAAGAGCGCGCTCCGCAGCCACCTCGACCGCGTGGCCTCCACGACCGACCCGGACGATCGCATCCGGCGCCTGGAGACTTTTCGCCTCTCCACCACGAGCCTGCGAAGCGCCTACGGGGAGCTCGGTCGCAGGTTGTCCGTACCGGTCATGCCGCCGCAAGTGATGACCGTGTACCGCTTTGCAGACGAGTACATCAGCGTGTTGCTCGAGGAGAACACCTACCGCGCCATCACGTTGGTGCCGAACGACCCGGCCGCGGAGCGGCTTCGCGAACGGCTCGTCGCATTTGCGGGCAGCGAGTTCGCGTATCGCGGGTCGCAAGGCTATCCGTCCGTGCCCAGCCGGGACGGCGACAACGAAGGCTTCGTGTACCGCCGCGGTGTGCTCAAGAAGTACATGTCCGATGTGCTGCTGCTCAGTGCACGCGTAGGGCGCGGCGCACACTGGCTACGGGAGAGCGTGTTCGGTTTTGCCGCGGCCGTATCCATGATCTTTGCGACCGCGGTGCTGTTCGTTTCCACGCGCTTGTGGGGCACGCTCACCATGCCGGTATTTCTCGCACTCGTGGTGAGCTACATCTTCAAGGACCGCATCAAGGAGTTGCTGCGGGTGTACTTGTCACGCAAGGCGGCGCGCTGGTTTTTTGACCACCGCACCCGTCTCTACACCAACCCCAAGGACGAAATCGGCGTGTGCAGGGAGAGTGTCGACTTCATAGAGGCCGACATGGTCCCCGCGCCCGTCACCGCGGTGCGCAATCGCAGCCACATCACCGAGATCGAGGGCGGGTGGATCGGTGAGCACGTGATTCGCTATCGCAAGCACGTCACGCTTTGGCCCGCGCGCATCGCCGATATCTACGGAGAATCGCAGGTCCGCGCCGTCAACGATATCGTGCGATTCAACGTGCGCGAGTTCGTACGCCACCTCGGCACGGTGGACAGGCCCGTGCACATGCTCGACGGGGCGGACGTCCGCGACGTCAGGGGAGAGCGGGTTCATCACCTCAACCTGATCGTGCGCTACGATGCCGGTGGCCCCGACATGGCGCACCGCTATCGAATTGTGCTCAATCGCAATGGCATCAAGCGCGTGGAGAGCGTTGCGGGGGAGGGCGTGGAGGAGGGGCGTGCCCCCCGGCCCGAGCCGACGCTTGCCATCGGTGCGGGCGACGTGGCGGATTGATCCACCCCGTCGCCCGCGCATCGTGCCGCGGCCGCCCTTCCGAACCGGCCGTGCAATCGGATGACGCCAATCGCGGTGAGCACTTGACAATATTAGACTTGGCTTAAGGGCTCCGACCCCTTTCCCGCAAGAGGCGCCACAGCGTTGACTTGACTCTCAGGCAGAAGCAATCTAGTTTTGTGTACACCTGATACACATTGAGATAGGTCATGGCACGCATAGGGATCCGTGAGCTCCGCCGGGAACTTTCCCGGTATATCCGTGCTGCGCAGGCAGGTGAGGAGATCGTCATTACGGACCGCAATCGAGTGGTTGGCCGGCTCGTGGGCAACGAAGAACGGCCGCGACCTAAACTGCTCAGCCATCGGCGTCTGCGGCAGCGCATTCGGGCCGTGGGGGTCCCGCTTTCCGAGTTGACCGAGCGCTCGCGCGATGATGAACGTTCATGAAGGCGGTATTCGTCGATACCAGCAGCCTGTTCAAGCTTTACTATCCCGAGGACGACAGCGACGAGGTGGAGCGTTTTCTGCTTTCCTGTGATCGCGTGATGGTATCGGCGCTGACCCGGGTCGAACTCGCGTCGGTGGCGGCGCGCAAGGTACGCATGCGCGAGCTGGACGACGAGGGATTCCGAGCGCTGAGCAGTGCATTCGAACAGGATTGGCTACGGGGTGCGTTCCGAATC
This sequence comes from uncultured Ectothiorhodospiraceae bacterium, assembly GCA_964605765.1. GTDB lineage: Bacteria > Pseudomonadota > Gammaproteobacteria > HK1 > HK1 > CAZSDY01. Next base: position 15,168 of record CAZSDY010000008.1, read on the forward strand.
ATCGCTTTGACCTCCGACACGTTGACGCAAGCCGTGCAGCTCATCGAGCGCTGGGGATTGCGTCGCGAATCGAGAACCTTGGACGCCCTTCAGCTTGCCAGCGCGTTGAGTTCGGGCTGCGACACATTTCTCTGTCACGACACCCGACTGAAATCGCTCGCCGACGCGTGTGGCATGGCCTGCGTCGAGTAAAGAACCGCAAGGGAAAGGGACGTCTGCTTTGCGTTGACAAGCGCCTATTCCTGCGCCTGGCCCTACGTGTCGTCGAGGGTGATCGTACGGCGTATCTCGGACCTCGGGTGCAATCCTCACGTGCCCGCCGTCGATGAGCAGCCCCTCGCCGTCGAGCTCGAGCATCGCAGCGATCGATCTCGGCGCGCCATTCAACGCGACTATCCCGTGGTCCGGGCGCCGCGTGGAGGCTCGACACCGGGGCCACCGGTCGCGCCGCCGTGCCCTTGATTCAGGTGGGCGCCGGGGCAGCACCGGGGCGGCGCGGGAATTCGATCTTCATCTCGACCCCGTCGGCCAAATTGCGTGCGCCGATACGCGCACCGTGGAATTCGGCGATGATGCGCGCGATGTAGAGCCCCAACCCCAGGTGCGGTGCGCCGCGATCGCGGCGCTGGCGGATAGAGACCATGGATTCGAAGAGCGTCGCCTGCATCGGGCCGGGCAGCTGCGATCCGTAGTTCGTCACGGTGAGCGTGAGCCGGCCTGACGCCCCGCTGAGCGCGATCTGAATGGGCTTGTCTGCAACGCCCAGCTCCAGTGCGTTGCTGACGAGCTTGTCCAGCATCTGCACGACCAGGTCCGGGACGCCATCCACCAGCATTGGGCCCGCGGCGCTGGGCGCGTAGTGAAACGAGCGCTGCGGCCAGGCGGCGCAGTACGCGGCCACGGTGCCGCGCAGCACCGCATCCAGCTCGAATACCTCGCGTTCGGCGCTTTGCAGGGCTTCTTCCAGCCGACTTGCCTCGCTCATGCGCGTGAGGATCGCATTGAGCCTCGTGAGTCCCTCGTGCGCCCGCGCGCCATAGAGCCTTGTCGCCTCCGGGCTCGGGTCGATCTGCATGGACTCCAGGGAGGAGCGCACGATGGCAATAGGGGTGCGCAACTCGTGCGAGAGGCGCCGCGCGAGGTTTTGCAGGTAGTCATTGTATTGGCGCAGCCGTTCCATCATGGCCGAGAAAGTCGCCGAGAGATCGCCTATCTCATCCGACCCGTGCGTGCCAGGTAGCGTGCCGACCACGCGGCCATGCGTGTCGATGGCGGCATCGGCTTCATCACGCAGGCGCCCGAGACGCCGAGCGATTCCGGACGCGAACAGCGCCAGCGCCAACGCCCCTGCCACAGTCACGAGCAGGGTCTTGTTGAACAGGTTGGCGAGCGCTTCACGCGTGAGCGTCTGGATGCCGAGCGACGTCTCCTCCACAACCACGACACCTACGATAGCCTCATCGCTCCACACCGGGTAGGCAGCGGAGACGATCCATGAGTTATCATTCGCCGTGGCGGCGCGCCAGCGGGTGCGCGTGTTGCCCGCAAGGGCCGCGTCGATCTCCGGGCCCTGCAGGCGAGAGACCACGGGATGCTCGCGAAACACCTCGGCGGAGGGTGGGCGCAGCAACAGCGCATACAGAGGGTTAATGGGTTTTGACGGAATCTCGCGCGCCAGGGTGCCACCGCGGGCCAGCACTCGGCGGCGGTGGTCGAGTACCCACACGCGAGTGCCCTGCAGGCGTCCCAGACGTCGGATCAGATCTTCGATAGCCGAGGAGGGCAGAATGAGGGTACGCAGGGCCGGGCGCCAGCGCTGCGCCAACGGTTCGCCGGCGCCGTCTATGTCGATGGCACCGAGTCCCAACCCATCACCGAGCATACCGAGCGGCAGACGGATTTCTACCGCGTACCCACCCTCGAAAACCTGCCATGCGGCCCGGATCCTGACCTCGATCCTGACGCTGGCGCCCGGTTCCCCCGCGTCGATCTCACGCACATTGACCCACCCCGGCGAGCGGGTGCCGAGGAGGTAGTGTTTCTCTGCTCCGCGCCTGTCTCGCAGGCTGAGCAACAGATGGTCGCTGGCCGCGCCCGCCTGCGCTGAGCGGTAGACGATATCATCGTCGTCGATGCGTACCAGCAAATACAGGTAATCGCCCCGTTTCCCGGCCACGTAGTGCCCCGATCCGCCGCTGCTCGCCGGACGCACGGGAAGCGGGCGCATCTGCGCCTCGTAGCCTTGCCAGTCGCCGCTGTATCCATCGACCTCGATGGCCGCCGGCAGGGGGTGTGCGTAGACGACGTCGTCCTTGGCCGCGGCATCGGCGCGCGCGAACAGCGCCGCCTGGTCATTGAGCGCACTGGCGAGCGCGCGCGCCGTGGCGAGAACGGACCCCTCCAGCCCGACACGCAGAAAATCCTCCATCTCGCGCACGTACTGGTATCCCACGTAGGGAATGCTGAGCAGCAGCGGGGACAGCAGCAGGGCCTTGGCGCGAATCGACAGCTTCAGCCGTGGCAGGCGGTCGAACATCAGCGGCCCGACCAGCGATAGCCCATGCCGTAGATCGTCTCTATGCAATCGAAGTCGTGCGCTTGGACCTCGAACTTGCGCCGGATCCGCTTGATATGAGAGGTGATCGTGCTGTCGTCCACGACCACGCTGGCCTCACGCATCAACTGTTCACGGGACTTGACGTGGCCGGGATGGCGCACCAGCGCGTGCACGATCCAGAACTCGGTCACGGTGAGGTCGACGGGCGCCTCACGCCACAGCACGCACATGCGTTCCAGGTCGATGCTCAGATCGCCTCGATTGAGCGATCCGGATCCTTGCGCCGGAGTCTGCAGGGCGTCGACGCGGCGCAGCAGCGCCGCGACGCGTGCCAGCAGATGCGGGAGGCTGATGTCCTTGGTGAGATAATCGTCAGCGCCGAGGCGCAGCCCGGATATGGTGTCCAGATCGCTGTCACGCGCGGTGAGGAAAATGATTGGCAAAGTGGTCGATCTGCCGCGCAGCTCGCGGCACAGATCGAAGCCGCCTTCGACCTCTTCTCCGAGTCCGATATCGATGATCACGAGATCCGGCAGGCGCTCGGCAAAGGCGCCGAGCGCTGAAGTGCGGTCTGCGAAAGCCCGAACAGCATAACCCTGGCGCCGCAACGCGTCCGCGTAGTTGTCGCGGATGGCGGGTTCGTCCTCGACGATAGCTACGAGGCGGCGCATACGCTAACCTGCCGCGGGATTCGACCCGCGCAGCGCAGACCCGCTTGCCTCAGCTCCGGCCGGTCGGCTTATGCTTCTCGACCAGCGCATAAGCAGAGTGGTTGTGTATGGATTCGAAGTTTTCCGACTCGACGACGAATGACTCCACGCGCGGGTCGGCGTCGAGTTTCGCGGCCACATCGCGAACCATATCCTCGACGAACTTCGGGTTGTCGTAAGCGCGTTCGGTGACATACTTCTCGTCGGGACGCTTGAGCAGACCGTAAAGCTCACACGAGGCCTCGCGTTCGACGGTTTCAATCAGTTCCTCGATCCAGACGAACTTTCGCGAGCGCACGGTTGCGGTGACGTGGGAGCGCTGATTGTGCGCACCGTAGTCGGCGATTTGCTTGGAACAGGGGCAAAGGCTGGTGACCGGCACCACCACCTTGAGCTCGATGACAGGGGTGCCGTTGCTGATACTGCCGGTGAACTTGACCTGGTAGTCGAGCAGGCTGCGCACACCCGTGACCGGCGCGGACTTCTCGACGAAGTACAGGAACGACATCTCGATGTGGCCGGACTGTGAATCGAGCACGTCGGTCATGTCCTTGAGCATGTACCGGAACGACTCGACGGTTATCTCGTATTCGTACTTGTTGAGCACGTCGACAAATCGCGACATGTGCGTGCCCTTGAAGTTGTGCGGCAGATTCACATACATGTTGAAGGTGGCGACGGTGTGTTGCTCGCGACCCGATCGATCGCGCACGCGCACGGGATGACGGATACCCTTGATGCCGACCTTGTCGATGGGTATGTGCCGCATATCCGCACGTCCTTGGACGTCGGCTATCTCGACACTGTCATCAATGGGTATGGCAACGCTCGTTGTATTTGTCATCGTCAAATCTCGGTAGTCCGCAATCGTGCAAGCAGGGTCTGAATGTTCCTGACCAGTTTACTGAGCCAAAGGTGTCAGCACCATAGCTATCCTGAAGCGATCGGACCGATGGCCCCGCCATCACGGCGTATCGAGCCCCTCCGTCTAGTCCCTTATTCGTGAGCTTGTGCAACAGGACAAGGGCCAGGCTCCTTGGCAAACGGGGGGTATCGCACAATAGATGATGACTCTCGCAAAGTCGCCAAGCACGCCAAGAAGAGCGTTCTGCCTGCATATGGCGCTTGACGCTACCGATAGAGCCTGCGTCATCAGGGTTTCCCGCGCCGTCTTCGCGTGCTTTGCGTCTTGGCGAGATAGTATCCGGCGTGTGACCCCAACACGGTGAAGCCGCAACGCCTCGAGCACTCGATGCCCTGGAAGGTTGAGGGGGATGAATCCCGCTCCTGCAGCAGGTATCCCATGCTGCCAGGGCCTGCTGAATCCTCCCCCGGGGGCACGGCCGTGCGGTGGCTGCCTCGCCGATCAACTGCTGCGTGTGACAATGTACGCGGAAATCCATCTCAACGGGTCCGCCGATTCCCCGAGCGCCGCCAGCGCTGCGAGCGCCTCATCGTGCAGACGATGTGCCATGCGTTTCGCGCCGTCGAGGCCGAGCAGGGCAGGGTAGGTCGGTTTGTTTTTTGCCTCGTCCGAGCCGCGCGCCTTACCCAGCGTGCGCGTGTCGCCTTCCACGTCGAGCACGTCGTCGCGGATCTGGAATGCGAGCCCGATACACCGCGCGTAGATATCCAGATCGTCCAGCAGCTTTGCATCGATATCCGGATGTGCAATAGCCCCTAGCCTGACGCTCGCGCGGATCAGGGCGCCGGTCTTGTGCAGGTGCATGCATTCGAGTTCTGCGAGGTCGAGCCGCTTTCCCACCGCGTCCAGATCGATCGCCTGTCCGCCGGCCATACCGCGGGAGCCCGCCGCGCGGGCCAGCACTTCGACCATGGCCGCACGGCAGTGCGCAGGCACGCCATCGTAGCCGCTCAGCATGAGAAAGGCCTGCGACTGCAAGGCGTCACCCGCGAGCAGTGCCGTTGCTTCGTCGAAGGCCCGATGACAGGCGGGCTTGCCGCGACGCAGATCGTCATCGTCCATCATCGGCAGATCGTCGTGCACCAGCGAATAAGCGTGGATGAGCTCGACCGCGCACGCGGGAGCATCGAGGAATGCGTCCGGCGCGTGCACGGCTTGTGCGCTGGTGTAGACGAGCACCGCGCGAACCCGCTTGCCGCCGTTGAGCACGGCGTAGCGCATGGCGTCGTGCAGGCGCCGCGGTTCGACCTCGGCCGCCGGCAGGCAGCGCGCCAGCGCGTCATTGGCCCGCCTGCGCAACACACCCAGCAGCGCCTCGAGGCGCGGTGCCTCATTGTTCGTCATCTGTCTGCTGTACAGGCACGGGGGTGCTGGGGGGCGCCTGGGTGAGAACCTCAATGCGCTGCTCGGCCTCGTCCAACGCTGACTGGCAGATGCGGCCGAGCTCCATGCCCCGCTCGTAGCTGCGCAGCGCCTCCTCCAGATCCATGTCGCCGGCCTCCATGCGCTCGACGAGTTTCTCGAACTCCTGAAGCGCTGTCTCGAAATTCTTCGGGTTGCGTTTACGGGCCAAAGCATGGCTCCCCGCGGTGATCGCGCTGCTAAGGTATCTCATGGCTCGCGAGATGGTCAACGCGAGCCTCCTACCATGCGCCGATGCGCTACGCCGCGTTGACAGTTGCGGGGGGGTGATGGTATACGGTATATACGAATTTAGACTCAGTCTAAAGTGAATCACTGGAATCAGTGCGGACCGCATACTCTGGAGGAGATCATGGAACTGAAGGGCAGCAAGACCGAGCAGAACCTCAAGGACGCTTTTGCCGGCGAATCACAGGCGAATCGCCGCTATCTGTACTTTGCCGCGAAGGCGGACGTCGAGGGCTACAATGACGTCTCGGCCGTCTTCCGCTCGACCGCCGAGGGCGAGACGGGACATGCGCACGGGCACCTGGAGTACCTGGAAGCAGTCGGCGATCCGGCAACAGGACTGCCCATCGGCAGGACTGACGACAACCTGAAGGCGGCTATCGCCGGTGAGACGCACGAGTACACGGATATGTATCCGGGCATGGCAAAGGCCGCGCGCGAGGAGGGATTCGACGAGATCGCGGACTGGTTCGAGACCCTGGCGAAGGCCGAGCGCTCGCACGCCAATCGCTTTCAAAAGGCATTGGACGGTCTTGACGCCTGATACGCCGTGTGCACGGACGTAGCCGGCAGCACGCGCGCTAATCCGCCACCGGGCCGGCACGTCGCGGCGCATACCGCGCTGCAACGGCCCGCCGATGTCCGATATGGACCACGCGCATGAACCCGTCTGACGGCCCGGTGCCGCGCGAAGGCAGTCTGGATGCGCCGACGCGCCATCCCATCGACTGGCGCGACCCGCAGTTCTACGATGAGTCGGCGCTCGAGTCCGAACTCGAGCGGGTGTTCGACATCTGTCACGGCTGCCGGCGCTGCTTCAGCTTGTGCCAGGCTTTTCCAACCCTGTTCGACCTCATCGACGAGAGCGCATCGATGGAGATCGACGGCGTTAGCAAGTCTGATTTCGGGCGCATTGTCGATCACTGCTATCTGTGCGATATGTGCTTCATGACGAAGTGCCCCTATGTGCCCCCGCACGAGTGGAGTGTGGACTTTCCGCATCTGATGCTCAGGGCCAAGGCAGTCAAGCACCGAACGCGTGGTGCCGGCATGCGGGACAAGTTGCTCAGCTCGACCGACGTGGTGGGTCGTCTCGCGGGGATTCCGGTGATTGCTCCGCTCGTGAATGCCGCGAACCGCCACCGCGGCATGCGCGCGGCACTCGAAAAGACATTGGGGGTGCACCGCGAGGCGCGGCTGCCCGCCTATCAGGCGAAGCCCTTGCGGCGCCGGCTCAAAGGACGCCGCAGCGCACATGACAGTGCGGTGCCCACGGAGCAGACCACTGGCAAGGTGGCCCTGTTCGCAAGCTGCTATGCCAATTACAACGAGCCGGCGCTGGGTGAGGATCTGGTGGCGGTCTTCGAGCACAACGCCATCGCCGTCGAGCTCGCCGGGCGCGAGAGATGCTGTGGGATGCCCAAGCTCGAGCTCGGCGACCTCGAGGCGGTCGAGCGGGCCAAGGCACACAATGTGCCGGTTCTCGCGCGGATGGTGGACAGGGGATTCGACATCGTCGCGCCGGTGCCCTCGTGCGTGCTCATGTTCCGCCAGGAGTTGCCGCTGCTGTTTCCCGATGATGCCGAGGTCGCCAAGGTCGCGCGCGCCATATTCGACCCTTGCGAGTATCTCATGCTGCGTCACAAGTCGGGGCGGCTCGACATCCGGTTCAGCACGCCGCTGGGCAAGGTGGCCTACCATGTTGCGTGCCACCAGCGCGTGCAGAATATCGGCCTCAAGACGCGCGACCTGCTGGCGCTTGTGCCCGGTACGGAGGTGGTCGTGATCGAGCGCTGTTCCGGCCACGACGGTACCTACGCGGTCAAGCGGGAATTCCATGCGGCAGCCATGAAGATAGGCAAGCCTGTCGTGCAGAGGGTGAAATCCGCGGCACCCGATCACTACACCAGCGATTGTGCCATGGCGGCACGCCACATTCAGAGTGGATTGAACGACGGCTCTGCGCCGCGGCATCCCCTCGCGCTGCTGCGCAAGGCATACGGCATCTAAAGGCACGCGAAAGAACAACTCCATGCTTTGTCCCGCCGATTCATCCCGCCTGGCAACGTTGCTCGTTCCTGACATGGAACGACTATGCGTCCTCCTCGCGCCTTGCCTGGTAGGCGCCTCGACGCCGAAAGCATGCAGTTATCCTTTCGCGAGCCCTGAGGTCGGCGGATGAGACGGCTCGCCCGAGACGATCTTTACACGCTGGAGGCCTATGCCGAGGCCCGAGCGGCCTTCAGGAGCCGGGTGCTCGTGCACAAGAAGAGCCGACGGGTGGCGGTGGGGCCGAACGCCACGCTGTATTTCGAGGACCGTCTGACCATTCAGTACCAGGTCCAGGAAATGCTTCGCGTCGAGCGCATATTCGAGGCTCGGGGCATCGAGGAGGAACTGGCGGTATACAACCCCCTGATCCCGGATGGCGGCAATCTCAAGGCCACCTTCATGCTGGAGTACGTGGACGAGGAAGAGCGCCGGCAAGCCCTGCGTGTCCTCACCGGCATCGAATCCCGGGTGTGGCTGAAGGTCGGTACGTTGGCCGGCGCGTGGGCCATCGCCGACGAAGACACGGAGCGCGCTACCGGGGACAAGACCTCCTCGGTTCACTTTCTGCGCTTTGAGCTGGGCGAGGCTGCCGCGCGGGCAATGCGTGGAGGTGCCGGTGTTGCGATCGGCATCGACCATGGCGCTTACCGCTACCATGTCGATCCACTGCCCGAATCCGTGCGCGCATCCCTGGCGGATGATCTGAGCCCGGACTCCTGAAGCCGTCTGGTTTTTTTTCGATGTGCCGCGGCACAGGCGGCATCACGCCTTCGAACAGGTGTAAACTGGGCGCATGCCGTATTTAATGATATACTTTATATAAAGGCTATAAGCATTTGTATTAGCTTATAAAATAAAGACGATAACACACTCGACAATCACTCAACTGATGCACAGCACCGGCACGCCGTACCCTTTGTGCACGCGTGACATGGACCCTGTTCTTCGGGCGGGCGTGCCGGCGCGCATGCGTTCAAACGGTGTGCGGTGCGCTGCATCGCCGATTGCGGAAGGCGACTGATCCGGATGGCCAGTGTTTACGACGCGTCGGCCATCGAGGTGCTCAGCGGACTCGACCCGGTGCGCAGGCGTCCCGCCATGTACACCGATACCTCGCGACCCAATCATCTCGCGCTCGAGGTCATAGACAACAGCGTCGATGAGGCCATCGCCGGCTACGCCACCCGACTCGAGGTCACGCTCGGGTCTGATGGATCGCTGAGCGTCTACGACGACGGCCGGGGCATGCCCGTCGACCTGCACCCTGACGAGGGTGTACCGGGTGTCGAGGTGATCCTCACGCGCCTTCACGCCGGTGGCAAATTCTCGGGCAAGAGCTACCGATTCTCGGGTGGGTTGCACGGTGTCGGTGTCTCGGTGGTCAACGCCCTGTCTTCGCATCTGGAAGTGTGGGTGCGCCGTGGCGGGCACGAATACAACATGGCGTTCGCGGGCGGCGACAAGGTCTCTGACCTCGAGGTGGTAGGGACCGTCGGCAAGCGAAACACCGGTACAGCGCTGCGCTTCTGGCCTGATCCGGCCTACTTCGATTCTCCGAAATTCGCCGTGCAGCGACTCAAGCACGCGCTGCGCGCAAAAGCCGTCCTGTGTCCCGGCCTGCACGTGTCATTCGAGGACAAGGCGACTGAGGAGACCGTCGAGTGGTGCTACCGTGACGGCCTCTCCGCGTACCTGTGCGAAGCACTGGAGGGTTTTTCCACTTTGCCGGCAACGCCGTTCGTCGGGCGCCGGGAGGGCAATACCGAGGCGGTCGACTGGGCACTTGTCTGGCTACCCGAAGGGGGTGAGTGCACGGCGGAAAGTTACGTGAACCTGATAGCGACGACGCAGGGCGGCACGCACGTCAACGGGTTACGCGCCGGACTGCTGGAGGCCGTCCGGGAATACTGCGATTTTCGCAATCTGCTGCCGCGCGGCGTGCGCCTGACGCCCGACGACGTATGGGACCGCGTGAGCTACGTGTTGTCCGTGAAGATGGCCGAGCCGCAGTTCACCGGACAGACCAAGGAGCGGCTTGCCTCGCGGGTCTGTGCGCCTTTCGTCTCCGGTGTGGTGAAGGATGCGTTCGGGTTATGGCTCGCCCAGCATGCCGAGACCGGCGACCAGATCGCGGAACTCGCCATCGGCAACGCGCAGCGGCGCCTGCGCGCAGCCAAGAAAGTCGTGCGCAAGAAGTTGACCAGCGGGCCTGCGCTGCCCGGCAAGCTCGCGGACTGCTCGGCGCAGGATCTCGAGCGCACCGAGCTGTTTCTCGTGGAGGGCGATTCGGCCGGGGGATCGGCCAAGCAGGCTCGTGATCGTGAGTTTCAGGCGGTGATGCCGCTGCGCGGCAAGATTCTCAACACCTGGGAGGTGGAACCCGGCGAGGTGCTCGCCTCGCAGGAGGTCCATGATATCTCGGTGGCCATCGGCATCGACCCCGGCTCGGACAATCTCGACGGGCTGCGTTACGGCAAGCTGTGCATACTGGCGGACGCCGATTCCGACGGTGCGCACATTGCAGCATTGCTGTGCGGGCTGTTCGCCCGCCATTTCAAGGCACTGGTCGCCACCGGCAGGGTGCACGTGGCGATGCCCCCGCTGTACCGGATCGACGTCGGCAAGGAGGTGTTCTATGCGCTCGACGACGAGGAGAAGGCGGGGGTGCTCGACCGCATCGCGGCGGAGAAACGCAAGGGCAAAGTCAACGTGCAGCGCTTCAAGGGGCTCGGGGAGATGAATCCCATTCAGCTACGCGAGACCACCATGGCGCCGGACACGCGGCGCCTCGTGCAGCTCGTGGTCGATGCCGGTGACGATACGCACGCAGTGCTCGACATGCTGCTCGCCAAGAAACGCGTGGCGGACCGCAAGGCGTGGCTGCAGACAAAGGGCAATCTGGCCGACGTGTAGTCGGTCGGGCGGCGTGTCGATCGACGGCAAAGCGAGGATTTCATGGCTGAAACACTCCACCACGAGGGCGCGGAAAGGGTCCCTCTGAAACTCTTCAGCGAGAAGGCGTACCTGGACTACTCCATGTACGTCATCCTGGATCGTGCGCTGCCGCATCTGGGCGACGGGCTCAAACCCGTGCAGCGGCGAATCGTCTACGCCATGTCGGAACTCAGCCTGAGCGCCACGGCCAAATTCAAGAAATCCGCGCGCACGGTGGGTGACGTGCTCGGCAAGTTTCATCCACATGGGGATAGCGCCTGCTATGACGCGATGGTTCTCATGTCGCAACCCTTCTCCTACCGCTATCCGCTCGTCGACGGACAGGGAAACTGGGGATCCATTGACGATCCGAAGTCGTTTGCGGCAATGCGCTATACGGAGGCGCGCCTGACCCGTTATGCCGACACCCTGCTCTCAGAGCTCGGTGACGGTGCCGTCGAGTGGCACGCCAATTTTGACGGCACCTTGCGCGAGCCGGCACTGCTGCCGGCACGCCTGCCGAACGTCCTGCTCAACGGCGCCTCGGGAATTGCCGTGGGCATGGCGACCGACATACCCCCGCACAATCTGCGCGAGGTGGCGAGTGCCTGCGTGCGCTTGCTCGAGCAGCCCAGGGCGACGCTTGACGATCTGTGCGAGCACATCAAGGGACCCGATTTTCCCACGGAAGCCGAGATCGTCTCATCGGCAGCGGATATGCGCGCCATCTATGAAATCGGTGCAGGCAGCATTCGCCTGCGCGCTCGCTACGAGCTGGAAGACGGTGCAGTGGTTATCACGGCGCTGCCGTACCAGGTCTCCGCGGCCAAGGTGCTGGAGCAGATCGCGACGCAGATGAGAGCGAAAAAACTGCCGTGGGTGGATGATCTGCGCGACGAGTCGGACCACGAAAATCCGGTCAGGCTGCTCGTCGTTCCGCGCTCCAGGCGCATAGATACCGATACCCTGATGTCGCATCTGTTTGCGACCACGGATCTGGAGAGAACCGTGCGGGTCAACATGAACATGATCGGCACGGATGGCCGCCCGCAGGTGAAAGGACTCCACACGCTGCTCACGGAGTGGCTGGTGTTTCGCACGGACAAGGTGCGCAGGCGCCTGGAACATCGCTTGCAGAAAGTCGAGGCACGCGTTCATGTGCTCGACGGGCTGCTCGTCGCGTTTCTCAATATCGACGAGGTCATCGCGATTATTCGCCGCGAAGAAGCGCCCAAGCCGGTGCTGATGCGTCGCTTCGCCTTGTCTGCCGAGCAGACCGAAGCCATCCTGGACCTCAAGCTGCGGCACCTGGCAAGGCTCGAGGAGATGCGCATCCGCGCGGAGCAAGGCGAGCTGGCGCGCGAGCGACAGGGTCTGGAGCGCACGCTCGGTTCCCCGCGCCGGCTGAAGAGCCTGATACGCGACGAGTTGCTGGCCGATGCCGAAACCTTCGGCGACGAGCGCCGATCGCCCATTCGTACGCGCGCCGCAGCGCGTGCACTGGACCAGAGGTCCTTGCTGCCTTCAGAAGGCATCACCGTCGTGCTGTCCAGGCATGGCTGGGTGCGCGCGGCCAAGAGCCACGACATCGACCCGCTGAGCCTCAGCTACAAATCGGGAGACGACTTCCAGGCGGTCGCGCACGGCAAGACCCATCAGAGCGCAGTCTTCGTGGACTCCACGGGACGTGCTTATTCCATCGCCGCCCACACACTGCCCTCTGCGCGGGGCCAGGGAGAGCCGCTGTCGGGGCGCATCAATCCGCCGGACGGCGCGCAGTTCAAGACCATGATGATCGGGGAGGCCGATGAATGGTTTCTGCTCGCGTCCGATGCCGGATACGGGTTCGTCACGCGTCTGGGGAACGTTTTCACGAAGAACAAATCGGGCAAGTCGGTGCTGCAGCTTCCCAAGGGGGCCGAGGTGCTGGCAGCACTGGCGGTGGGAAATGTCGAGACAGACCGGGTCGCCGCCATCTCCTCGCAGGGACGTTTGCTCGTCCACGCGGTGAGTGAGTTGCCCGTTCTCGCCAGGGGCAAGGGCATGAAGATCATGCACATCCCGCCACAGGGCGTCCAGAGCCGCGAGGAGTTCGTGCAGCACCTCGCGGTGGTGCCGGTGCGCGGTGCCCTGACCGTGTATGCGGGGCGGCGGCATCTGACCCTGAAACGCAACGATCTGGACGTCTACGCGCTTGGTCGGGGAAAACGTGGCCGGCGCCTGCCGCGCGGCCTGCAGCACGTCGACCGGGTCCAGGTCATCAGGCCGGGCACGGCTTAGCCGGCCCTGCGGCGAAGCCTGTCCGTCGAGCATGACAGAGCCCGCTAACACGAGGCGAGCACGCACTCGGCCGCCCGCCGCAGGAGACGGGTCGCGGCGAGCACGAGTGATGGGAGGTAAACGTAGTATCCGGCACCATCACTGGTGGCAAACGAAAGCCCGCGACCAGTGACGTGGTTTTCGACCGCCAGCACCAGCCACGCGCTGAGATACGTCAACACCGCCAGAACGGTGTAGCACCTGAGTCGCGAGGCGGGCCGATCCAGGAGCGCTAGCCGCTGCGAAACACCCTTGGCTGCTCGGCTCGTGGCGCATGGTCGGTCACTGTGGACTTCACATGTCGAGCGCGGCTCGCTCAGCTCGTTCGGTGTCAACGGATTATCGTCCCCTGGTGCGACCGCACTGTCGTGCCCTCGATCCCGCGAGCGCGTGGCCTGGACGCCCAAGCGCTGGAAGAAAAATCACGCCGCATCCCGCGGGAACCTTCAACCGCGGCACTGTGCAAGCGGCGACCGCGGGATGTCCAGGGGATGTCCATGTCGAGCTCGCCAACATGCCCTGCAAGCGTTTGCCGGGTGCCGGGTCATTCCGGGCCGAGCTCCGCCAGCATGGCCATGCTTGGCCGATAATGCGCATCCTTCCCCAGCGCCTGCCGAAACCATGCCCTCGCCGCGGAGAGATCGCCCGAGCGCATGCTGTAGATCCCCATCCCGTGGTAGCCCATGGGCAGTTCCGGATAAACCGCCACAAGGCGCCGCGCCGTATCCCCCACCAGGTCGAGTCTGCCGTTCTCCTCGGCCAGCGGCATCAGGTTGATCAAGTTGTTGAGGTAATAGGGCTCGTCGCTGGCCAGGCTCAGTGCAATCGCCAGGGCGCGGTCTCTTTGCGCATCGCAGTGGCTGTGGATCATGGCGCGTCGCTGGCGGCTGCGGTAATGGTGGGGGAAGGTGGCGACGGCACGGTCTACGGTGCTTAACGCTTGCTCGCACTCCCTGGCGCCATACAGCACCTGTGCGCGTTTTTGCAAACTATCACCCGTCAGGAACCGGTAGTCGTATACCCCGGCCGATACCGCAACAGACAAGCCGGCAAGGGCCAGCAGGCCAGTGGTCTTCGTGCCCGGGAACCAGCATGCACGCGCCGCGCCGGGCAGACCGAGCCCGGCACCGGCGATGAACCCTGTCCAGATCCAGATGAGTATCGAGGGCGTGGCATTGTGGAAGGGAAACGACACGAGTGAATGGATGACCACGTCCAGCAGAGCCAGGAAGATCCCGAAGGTCAGCAATCGCAATGTCGTGCTCGGACAGGGGGCTCGAAGCACGCGCAGCACGCCGTTCGCCGTCATGGCCAGTATGGCAAGGAAAAAAACCCCGCCGAGGATCCCCAGCTCGGCCATATAGCTCAGGATGTCATTGTGCACCTGATCAACCTGGATACGTTCTCCGTAATAGGGCGTCGGGCGAACTCGCGCGTGATACGCCTGGTAGGTTGAACGCCAGTTACCCGGCCCCACCCCGAAAGGATGATCCATGATCATCTGCCAGGTGTTGGCGTAGAGGGCAAGCCGGTAGGACAGATTGCTGCCGGGCGAATGCACCAGGGTATCACGCAGCTTCAGGGCTATCGTGCCATCCGTCACGGGTGAGGGGATTGTCAGGAACACGACCGGAGACACGCTCAGGAGGACGACGGCAACCCATTTGTCGGCAGGCAATGCCCTGAATCGCTTCACCACGGCGCTACGCAGGCGCGTCATGCTCGCGAGCATGACGGTCGCGCCCAAGGCAGCCATTGACAAGCCGAGCCACGATCCGCGGGAATAGGTCAGCGCGAGCATCGCGCCGAGAAGGCTGAGCGCCAGTGTGGCAAGCCACATGAGGAAACGGTTACGGGACAGCACAAAGCCCGCCAGCGCAGGGAAGAACAGGAGATCGAGGTATTGTCCCAGCACGTTGCGATGCACCATCGTCGCGGCCGGGGCCAGGCTCTGGCTGTAGAGGCCGCCGAGCAGATCGAAGTTCTGCGCGAGACCGAGAAGCGCAACAAGGCAACCGCTGCCCACGGCGGTATATATCACGCGGCGCAGGACAGGCTCGGGGTCCCGGCAGGCGATCGCCGCGCTGAGAAAGAACAATCCCGCCATGCCGGCCATGTGCACGGTCTGGACCAGGGCGTCATGCTTGTTGGTCGCGAAGAGGCTGGTAATCAGCGCCATCGACACCCAACCGGCAACGGGCCACGAGACAGGGGGAATGGTGATGCGGCAGCGCCCCGACGAGAAGCGTGCGAGGAGAAGGCCGCCGGCCAGCAACGGCACGAGCACTTCCACGAAAGCGTAACGAGGCAGATGAGCCGGATCTTCCAGCGCGTCAATCCAGATGAAAGGGACGATGGCCACCATCGCCGAGAGGCCATGACTGGCGTAGCGCGCGTGCCCGGAACCGCCGTC
>CAZSDY010000009.1:0-30714 GCA_964605765.1 uncultured Ectothiorhodospiraceae bacterium
CTCGAGATTCAGACCGATGAGTTCTGCGACAAGGTAGCCGAGGGTGTCTTGTCGTTCAAGCTCGGGATCACTCGATATCTTGACGGCGACCAGGAAGCATTCGAGGAGAAAAAACAACAGGTATCGTCCCTGGAAAGCCGGGGGGACGAGTTGCGCCGGGAAATTCAGCGTCGGCTCTATCTCGAGACGCTGATACCCGAATCCCGGGCCGATGTGCTGTTGTTGCTCGAGAATACCGACCACATACTCAACGCGTGCGAAAGTACCATGTGGCAGTTCTCGATCGAAAAGCCCGATATCTCCCCGGACCTGGCCAAGCAATTCGCCTCCCTCGTTGACGCGGTATGCGAGGCGGTCAGCGTATTGGTTGGCGCCTTACGCGCGTTTTTTCACGGCAGCCCCACCATCAGCGATCACATGCACAAGGTGATCTTCTTCGAGACCGAGGCAGACAAGATCAGCCACCGGCTGATGCGGGCCGTGTTCGACGGTGATCTGGAGCTCGCCCACAAGAATCAGCTACGCCATTTCGTGCTCCATATGGACGACATTGCCGATATCGCCGAGGACGTTGCCGATAATCTGGCCATTTTCGCGTTGAAGCGGGCAATCTGAGCTCGGTCGGGGGGTAAGCCATGGAAGTCGCTGTAATCGTCTTCCTGTCAAGCGGGCTGTTTCTCGGCTGGGCCCTGGGGGCCAATGACGCGGCCAATGTATTCGGAACGGCCGTCGGCACCCGGATGGTCAAGTTCGGCACGGCGGCGTTCATCTGCAGCATTTTCGTTCTGCTGGGCGCGGTGATCAGTGGCGCTGGTGCCTCGCACACCCTGGGCAAGCTCGGCGCCATCAACGCGCTGGGCGGCTCGTTCGTGGCGGCATTCTCGGCGGCGATCACGGTGTACGGAATGACGCGAGCGGGATTGCCCGTGTCCACGAGCCAGGCGATCGTGGGCGCGATCATCGGGTGGAATCTGTTCAGCGGCTTTCCGACAGATACCGGATCGTTGATCAAGATCACGGGCACCTGGGTTGCTTGTCCCCTGCTGGCGGGGTTCATCGGTGTGTTGATCTTCAAGTTCACCACGGCGTTCGTTCGCTGGGTGAAGTTGCATATCTATCGACTCGACGCCTATACCCGGCTCGGCCTCATTCTCGCCGGGGCCTTCGGATCGTACAGCCTGGGGGCCAACAATATTGCAAACGTCATGGGAGTATTCCTGCCGGCGAATCCCTTTACCACATACAGCTTTGGTGATTTCTTCAGCTTCTCCGGTGTTCAGCAACTGTTCCTGCTCGGTGCCATCGCAATCGGTGTGGGTGTCTTCACCTATTCCAAGAGGGTCATGCTGACCGTCGGCAGCGGCTTGCTGCCGCTATCCCCCGTAGCCGCCTGGGTGGTGGTGGTGTCACACTCCATCGTTCTGTTCTTGTTCGCATCGCAAGGCTTGGAACACTTTCTGGCGAGTTCCGGTCTGCCGACCATTCCACTGGTCCCGGTATCGAGCTCGCAGGCGGTGGTCGGCGCAGTCATCGGCATCGGGCTGTTGAAGGGCGGGCACGGGATCAAGTGGGGTGTGCTTGGCAACATAGCGACCGGATGGGTGATCACGCCGATTACCGCCGGCATCGTCTGCTTCATCGCCTTGTTTGTGCTCCAGAATGTGTTCAACCAGCAGGTCTACAGGGACGCGTCCTACACACTGTCGGAGCCGGTGCTGGTTCGATTACAGCAAGATGGTATCGAGGTCGATGCTCTGGCGAAAATCCGGGATACCCGATTCAACAGCGTCCGCAAGTTCCGCGCGACATTGAGCGAGCAGATGAGCTTGAGCGAAAAGCAGGAATCCACCATCCTGTCGCGCGCGAAAATCGACATTATGTTCGTCGACGAGGGCAAGCTCTGGCGGCTGGGCCACAGTACCTTGTCAAAGGTGCAGAAGGCCGAGGTCTGGAACATCGTGGGCGAGAGGTTCCAGCACTCGTGGATGCTCGACGACGCGTTGGCGCAGGAAGGCGAGGCGTGGCAGCCGCGGCCCCCGACCAAGGTCAACAAGCTGTACAACAAGAAGTTGAAACAGCAGCGCGAAGAAGTGCATGACCTGTTTCGCGTCCCGGGCGGCGCGGGTGACTCGAGGCCATAGGCGGATCTGATTTCGACGAGCTGGCCGCGGGTCGCGGGCGATTCGATGACGGACAAGCGACCGGTATGCCGGAGTGACCGGTTTCCGTGCGGCATCACCGCGGTGGGTCGGCGATGCCTTCGGCAAAACCCGGTCGAGCGCGGGGAGCCTCACAATACCCTGCGCATCCTCGCCGATAGGTTCGCCCACGACGCACCTGCCACACATGATCCTCCCCGATAGCGCGCTCGGCTAATGGGCCGCGTGGGGGGGCACGTTCACCCTGGAGAAGCCGCATGGATATCAAGCTGTTTGTGACGGTATTCACAACCGTCTTCATCGCGGAGATGGGCGACAAGACGCAGCTTGCGACGCTGCTCTATGCCGCGGACAGCCCGCAGAGCAAGCTCACCGTGCTCGCTGCCGCTTCGCTCGCGCTCATCGGGTCCACCGTGCTTGCGGTGCTCGCGGGCGGTGTGCTCGCCCACTACATCGAGGGACGCACACTCGGCATTCTCGCCGGTATCGGCTTCATCGGCGTGGGCGCATGGGTGCTGCTTGCGGGCGTCAGGGCCTGACCTTAGCTTCCCGATCACATTGACTTCATCCGCCTCGCGTCACAGTCAGATAACCGGCGCCGAAAACCGAGCGACGCCCGTCCATTCACGGCTCAACGGCACCTCACGCGCGTTCAGGCCTGCGCATCGCCGGAACGTCGCCCCCAATTGCGTATACTGTCCCCGGAATTGAAGTTATCCTGCCATCCGTGCAGACGATCTCCATTGCCAGGCTGGCTCTCGCCTTCATTCCGGTTGTCGTTGTTCTGCTGATCCTGACCCGCTGGTCGGTGGAGAGCCGAACCGCGCTCTACGGCGTGGCGAGAATGCTGGCTCAACTGCTGCTGATTGGCTATGTGCTGACCTACATATTCGCCTCAGATCAAGCCCTCGTCATCGTCGGCGTCGTGGCGTTCATGCTCTTCGTCTCGAGCTGGATTGCATTGCGCCCGGTGCCGGAAAAACGTCGCGAACTATACGCCAAGGTGCTGGCATCCCTGGCCATAGGGGGGATACCCACGCTCGCCCTCGTCACGCAAGCGGTACTCGAGATCGAACCCTGGTACGCGCCGCGCTACATGGTGCCGCTGGGCGGCATGGTCTTCGCCAATGCCATGAACACCGTGAGTCTCGCTGCCGACCGCTTCGAGTCCGAGAACGGACGTCATGTGGGCTATGCCGAGGCACGGAGAATCGCCTTGCGGGCATCGCTCATCCCACTCGTCAACGCGCTGTTTGCGGTGGGTCTGGTGTCCATTCCCGGCATCATGACCGGGCAGATCCTCTCCGGTGTGTCGCCGCTCGTCGCCGTGCGCTACCAGATCATGGTCATGTGCATGGTCTTCGGGTCAGCCGGGCTCTCCGCCGCCTGTTTTCTGGCGCTCCTGCGACCCGGGCGCCAGGGCGAGCGCTGATTTTTCCTCTCGGCGGCGCGCGTGCAACACGGCCTCGGTGTAGCCGTTAGCCTGTGTGCGGCCCCCCAGAACCAGATCGAGCGCTGCCTGAAAGGCGATGCTCGCATCGAAGTCGGGCGCCATGTCCCGATAATGGGGATCGCGGGCGTTCTGCCTGTCGACGACGGGCGCCATACGCTCGAAGGTCTCGCGCACCTGCGCCTCGGTGGCGATACCGTGATGCAGCCAGTTGGCAATGTGCTGGCTCGAGATGCGCAACGTCGCACGGTCTTCCATCAGGGCGACGTCGTGGATGTCGGGCACCTTCGAGCAGCCGATGCCCTGCTGTATCCAGCGCACCACGTAGCCGAGAATCCCCTGCGCGTTGTTCTCCAGCTCGCGGCGGACCTCGGCCTCGCCCAGGTTGCGCCCGTCGAGCAGGGGAATCGTGAGGATATCGTCGAGGCTCGCTCTGCTGCGCCCGGCCAGTGCGCGCTGGCGCTCGGCCACGTCGACCTGGTGATAGTGCATGGCGTGCAGCACGGCGGCGCGCGGCGAGGGTACCCAGGCGGTGTTGGCGCCCGAGCGCGGATGCTCGATCTTGGCCTCGACCATGTCGCACATCGCATCGGGCGCCGCCCACATGCCCTTGCCTATCTGCGCCACGCCCGGCAGGCCGGCTTCGATGCCGATGTCCACGTTCCAGTCCTCATAGGCGCGAATCCACGGCGTCGCCTTCATCTCCATCTTCGGGACCACGGGCCCGGCTTCCATGTCGGTATGGATCTCGTCGCCGGTACGATCGAGAAAGCCGGTGTTGATGAATATCACGCGCTCGCTTGCCGCCCTGATGGCTTCCTTGAGATTCACCGTCAGGCGCCGTTCCTCGTCCATGATGCCGATCTTGAGCGTGTTGCGCGCGAGCGACAGCGCGTCTTCCACGCGCGCGAAGAGCTCGACCGTCGCTGCCACCTCCTCGGGGCTGTGCAGCTTTGGCTTGACTATGTAGACACTGCCGGCCCGGCTGTTCCTGATGTCGCTCGCGCCGCGGAGATCATGAAGCGCGGCGAGCGAGGTCAGCATGGCATCCAGGAAGCCTTCCGGAACAGTCTCGCCGGCGCTCGTCGTCACCGCATCCGTATACATGTGCAGCCCGACGTTGCGCACCAGCAGCAGACTGCGCCCCGGTATGCGCAACGGCTTACCGGACCGGTCCCTGAACGTCCTGTCGGGCCTGATGCTGCGCTGCTGCGTCTCACCGCCGCGCTTGACCGTGGTCTCGAGGGTGCCTTTCATGATCCGCAACCAGCTTCGGTACAGGTGCAGCTTGTCGTCGGCGTCGACCGCCGAGGCGGAGTCCTCGAAGTCCTGGATGGTGGTCACGGCCGCTTCCAGTATCACGTCCTTCACACCGGCCGGGTGCTGCGAGCCGACTCGAGAGTCACGGTCAAGCTCAAGCTCGATGTGCAGTCCGTTGTTGCGCAGCAGTATCGCGCGCAGCACACCGTCCCTCTCCTTGAACCCGACGAGCTTTCCCGGGTCGGCGAGCGGCGTCCACGCGCCGTCCGCCAAGCGCGCCGACAGCACCTTGATGCCATTGGCCGAATCGAGCCGGTACTCGCGCACCTGCGCATGGCTGCCGCTCGCAAGCCCGACAGCCCCGTCGAGGAACCGGCACACATAGTCGATGACACGCGCGCCCCGTTCGGGGTCATAGGCGCCGGGCGCGCTGCCGCTGCCATCCGCGGTTATGACATCGGTGGCATAGAGCGCATTGAACAGGCTGCCCCAGCGTGCGTTGACGGCATTGACCGCATAGCGCGGATTGCCCACCGGGACGACGAGCTGCGGGCCGGCGACGGTGGCTATCTCGGGATCGACGTTCGCGGTGCTGATCTTGAAGCTCTCACCCTCGGGCACGAGGTAGCCGATCTCGCGCAGGAACGCGGTGTAGTGCGCCAGGTTCACGGGACGCTCCCGGTGCGCCAGATGCCAGGCGTCGATCTGCGCCTGCAGCGCGTCGCGCTTGGCGAGCAGCATCGCGTTGCGTGCCGCAAGATCGTTGACGATCTCGCCGAACGAGTGCCACATCGCATCAGGACCCACGCCGGTGCCCGGCGCCATCTCGTCTCTGACCAGCTCATACAGGGGAAGTGAGATCTCGAGCCCCCCGATCTCGATGCGGCTATGTTGACTCACGATTTCCTTTGATAAAGCTGTGCCGATTGAACTTGACGCCCGGCATGGCCCGAAGGCCCCCGCGGGGGCTCTCGTGTGTATCGGGCCTCCCGCGCCTGCACGCCCGCTCAGGCAGCGGCCCCCTTCTCCAGGCGCGCCGCGCAGAACTTGAACTCCGGTATCTTCCCGACGGGGTCGAGCGCCGGGTTGGTGAGGACATTGGCGGGGGCCTCCGCATAACAGAACGGGATGAAAATAACGCCCTCGGGAATGGCGCCGTCCACGCGCGCGGTGAGCTCGATGATGCCGCGGCGCGTGGTGACGCGAACCGGGTCGCCGGGCGCGATGTGCAGGCGTTCCATATCAGCGGCGCACAAGCTCGCCACCGCCTCGGGCTCGATGAGATCGAGCACCGAGGCGCGCCGTGTGATGGCGCCCGTATGCCAGTGCTCGAGCTGGCGCCCGGTGGTTAGCACCATGGGATACTCGTCGTCGGGCATCTCGTCGGGCGCGATGATATCGGCCGGCACCAGCTTGCCGCGCCCGTTCGCCGTCGGGAAGCCGTCACCGAACACGATATCCTCGCCGGGCTGCCCGGGGCCCTTGCACGGATAGGTGACGGCGCTCTCGCGATCGAGCCGATCCCAGGTGATGTTGTCGAGCGAGCCCATCACCTGCTTCATCTCGGCAAACACGTCCGCGGGGCCCTGGTAATGCCAGTCGAGCCCGATGCGCTGTGCCAGCGCTTGCACGATCCACCAGTCCTGGCGCGCCTCACCGGGCAGGGCCACCGCCCGGCGGCCCATCTGCACCTGGCGGTTGGAGTTCGTCACCGTGCCGTCCTTCTCCGGCCAGGCCGATGCCGGCAGCACGACATCGGCGTGAAAAGCCGTCTCCGTGAGGAAGATGTCCTGCACCACCAGATGCTCGAGCATGGCGAGGCCGGCACGCGCGTGCTCCGTGTCCGGGTCGGACATGGCGGGGTTCTCGCCCATCACGTAGATGCCCTTGATCTCGCCCGCGTGCACGGCATCCATGATCTCGACCACCGTGAGTCCCGCCCGCGGGTCGAGCGGGGCGCCCCACACGTTCTCGAAGCGCTCGCGGATATCCGCGTCGGCGACCCGCTGGTAGTCGGGGAACATCATGGGGATGAGCCCCGCGTCCGAGGCACCCTGCACGTTATTCTGCCCGCGCAACGGATGCAGTCCCGTACCGGGACGGCCCACCTGGCCGGTGATCAGAGCGAGGGCGATGAGACAGCGTGCATTGTCGGTGCCGTGAACGTGCTGCGAAACCCCCATGCCCCAGAAGATCATGGAGGCTTTCGAGGTCGCGTAGGTGCGTGCGACGCGGCGTATGGTCTCGGCGTCTATGCCGCATACGCGCGACATCTCGGCCGGGCTGAACTCCCTGACATGCTGCTTGAGGTTTTCGAAGCCCTCGGTGTGCGCCTCGACGTACTGGCGATCGTAGAGCTCTTCCTCGACGACGACGTTCAGCATGGCATTGAGCAGCGCCACGTCGGTGCCGGGCTTGAACTGCAGCATGTGCGTGGCGTGGCGTTTCAGCGCCTGGCCGCGCGGATCCATGACGATGAGGGTGCCGCGTTTGGCCATCTGCTTGAAAAAGGTGGCGGCGACCGGGTGGTTCTCGGTCGCGTTCGAGCCGATCACGATCACCACCTCGGCGTCCTGGCAGGCGGTGAACGGCGCCGTGACCGCTCCCGAGCCTATGCCCTCGAGCAGGGCGGCGACGGAAGAGGCGTGGCACAGCCGCGTGCAGTGATCGACGTTGTTCGTGCCAAACCCCGTGCGCACCAGCTTCTGCACCAGATAAGCTTCCTCGTTGGAGCCCTTGGCGGAGCCAAAGCCCGCAAGCGCCGTGCTGCCGTCGCGATCGCGGATGCGTTTGAGACCGGCGGCGGCCGCATCGAGCGCCTCGTCCCAGCTCGCCTCGCGAAAGTGCGTGAGGGGGTTGGCCGGGTCGACCTCCATGTCCGCGCCCTTGGGCGCGTCGTCGCGGCGAATGAGAGGACCCGTTAGGCGGTGCGGGTGCCTGATGTAATCGAAGCCGAAGCGGCCCTTGACGCACAAGCGCTTGTGGTTGGCCGGCCCGTCGCGTCCCTGCACCGCGGCGATCTCGCCGTCACGGATCTGATAGGTGATCTGACAGCCCACCCCGCAGTAGGGACACAGGCTGTCGACCTCGGTCAGATCCGCGGTGCGGCCGACGCCTTGCTCGTCGACCAGCGATGCCTCCATCAGCGCGCCGGTGGGGCAGGCCTGCACGCACTCGCCGCAGGCGACGCACGTGCTCTCGCCCATGGGGTCGTCGAAATCAAACACGATTTTCGAGCCGTGTCCCCGGTAGGCCATGCCGATGACGTTGTTGACCTGCACCTCGCGGCAGGCGCGCACGCAAAGATTGCACTGGATGCAGGCATCGAGCGCGACGCGCATGGCGGGGTGGCTGGCATCCGGCGCAGGCTGCACGCGCGGAGGGAAACGACTCGTGTCAACGGCCATGCGATCGGCCCACTGCCACAAACGCGAGCCGGGGTCGTGCGCAGCCTCGCGCGCCGGCTGATCGGCAAGCAGCAGCTCCATCACCATGCGCCGCGCGCCACTCGCTCGCGCATTGTCCGTGACGACCTTCATACCGGGCGAAGGCTTCCTCAGACACGATGCGGTGAGCACGCGCTCGCCCTCGACCTCCACCATGCACGCCCGGCAGTTGCCGTCGGGCCTGTAACCCGGCTCATCGGCATGACACAGGTGCGGGATCTCGCTTCCCTCGCGCCTCGCCACCTCCCAGATGCTCTCGCCGGGGCGCGCCGCGACCTCGCGGCCATCAAGACTGAAGAACACGAGCTCGTTCATCGCTTATCCTCGGGAAAATGCTCGAGCACCGAGAGTAGTGGATTGGCCGCTGCCTGCCCGAGCCCGCAGATCGACGCATCACCCATTGCGCGACCGAGCTCGCTCAGCAGGTCGCCGTCCCAGTCCGCGCACTCCATGAGCGTTACGGCCTTCTCCGTACCGACCCGGCACGGCGTGCACTGGCCGCAACTCTCCTCGGCGAAAAAGCGCATCAGATTGAGCGCGACGTCGCGCATGTTGTCCCGGTCGCTGAGGATTACCACCGCGTGAGAGCCGACGAAGCAGCCGTGCTTTTCGAGCTGGCCGAACTCGAGCGGCAGATCGGCCAGCGACGCGGGCAGGATGCCGCCGGACGCTCCGCCCGGCAGATAGGCCTTGAATTCATGCCCGTCCGCCATGCCGTCACAGAACTCGTCTATGAGCTCGCGCGCGCTCACGCCGGCCGGTGCGAGCTTGACGCCCGGTGCCTTGACACGCCCCGAGACCGAATAGCTACGCAGCCCCCTGCCACCGTGGCGTCCCTCGGCAGCGAACCAGTCCGCACCCTTCTCGACGATGTCGCGAACCCAGTAAAGCGTCTCCACGTTCTGCACCAGGGTCGGCCTGCCGAATAGCCCGAGTTCCGCCACGTATGGCGGGCGATTGCGCGGCAACCCGCGCTTGCCTTCGATGGACTCCAGCATGGCGGACTCTTCGCCGCAGATATAGGCGCCTGCCCCGCGGCGGAGCGCGATCTCGGTGTGCGGGGCGAGGCCGGCATCGCGCAACCTGGCTATCTCGCGCACCAGGATCTCGCGTACAGCGGGGTACTCGTCGCGCAGGTACACGTAGACGCTTTTCGCTTCGACTGCCCAGGCCGCGATCAGCATACCCTCCAGAAAACGGTGCGGATCGCTCTCCAGATAGTGGCGATCCTTGAACGTCCCCGGCTCACCCTCGTCGGCGTTGACGGCCATCAGACGCGGGCCGGGGTAACCGCGCACGATGCGCCACTTGCGCCCGGCCGGAAAGCCTGCGCCGCCGAGCCCGCGCAACCCCGCCGCGTCGAGCGTGGCCATGACGTCGTCGACCGCGCAGGCGCCGTCCAGGCAGCGGCCGAGCAATGCATAGCCGCCCGCCGCCCGGTAAGCGTCCAAGTCCGTGTAATCCGGGATCACGGGACGCAGGTCTCCCTGCCCGACGATCTCGCAAAGCTTTTCCACGTCCGCGTGCGCAACGGCGCGCCGGCCCACCATGGCAGCGGGCGCCGCATCGCAGCGCCCCATGCACGGTGCCGGCAACACGCGCACTTGCGCACCGAGAGAGCGTGGCAACGCATCGAGCAGTGCGCGCGCGCCCATCAGCTCGCAGCTGAGACTTTCGCACACACGTATCGTGACAGGCGCGGGCGGTGCATCGCGGTCACCGATCACATCGAAATGTGCGTAGAAGGTCGCGACCTCGTAGACCTCGGCGAAAGACAGACGCATCTCGGCGGCAAGAGCTGCGAGACGGGCCGTGGATAAGCCCCCGTACGCATCCTGGATGAGGTGCAGATGTTCGATCAGCCGATCCCGCGCGCGCGGTTTATCGCCGAGCAGCGCACACACCTCGCGCGTGGCCGCCGGGTCGACCTGGCGTCCCTTCGGCTGCGCACGCGCGCGTCGCCGGCCGCTGCCTGGGTGGCGGTGCCGAGCAGATCCGGTTGCTGACTGTGTCATTCTTGCCTCTGTTGTTTGACGGTGCCGGAGACGACCCGTGACTAACTGCATGATGGGGTCATAGATGGGGTCAGGTCCAGTATCTAGAGTCCCCGGAGCGCGAGCACTGACGGTTTTCTGTCGGGACTCTAGATACTGAACCTGACCCCATCTATGCGAGCGCCGCCGCCATGGTCTCACCGATGCGGGCGTGGGACTCCGCGACCGCGAGATCCGCCGCACTCCAGCCGGCCACGTAAGCGGCCACGGGCTTGTCCGCCTCGAGGCGCTCCGGGTAGTCGGCTACGTCCTCTTCGGCGGTGCCGCCAATCTCGCCGACCAGCAGAGCTCCGTGGGTTTGCTCGTCGCCCATGAACAGCTCGAGGCAGTCGACGTAGCTCATGCCCTGCACCGGACCGGCCCCGATGCCCACGCAGGCGGACTGGCCGATCCCGAGCGCGGAGAACTGCGCCACGGCTTCGTAGTAGCCCGAGCCGCCGATACGGCCCGCCACCTCCGCCGCTGCCGTTGCCGTCTCCGCCACGCCACCCGCCGCGACCGCAGATCCTTGGCCTGATATTCATGAAGAACCATCCCTCGACCTCCGCGTCGCCTGTCAGCAGCCTGTCGGACCCAAGCGCTTGGTTCTCGCTCTGGAAGGTTCGCGGAATGAATCCCGATGGTACGGGTGCTCATCCGAATCAGCATGGCTTACCGAATCGCCTGACCCTGATGCATACTACTGCGACAATCGGTTCTTTACGAGTTCCAACCACTATCTATGCGCTGGCGCAGACACGATGCACGCGCGGAACCGGGACTCGCCGTAGGGGGTGTGTCATTCGACACTGGACGGCCATCCGCACGCGTCCCATACTAACTATACTTCACCAGCCTATTTCGATAGACTGGGTGTGGTATACCAAATATCGTATACGATATTTTGCGAAGAGTTCCCGCCATCAGGGAACCGAGACAAAAACAAGCGTGCCCGCACGGGCACAGGAGGATACGATGAAACCTTTCCGTCAACTCGCTGTACTGTCAATGGCCGGTCTCGTAGCATCGGCAGCCACGGGCATCTCCAACATGGCCAGCGCGGCCGGCTGGACGCCGAAAAAGCCCGTCGACTTCGTCATCATGGCCGGCAAGGGCGGCGGCGCCGACAAGATGGCGCGCCTCATGCAGGCCGTCATCGAGAAGCACAAGCTGTCACCGAAGCCCCTGGTGCCAATCAACAAGCCCGGCGGCTCGGGCGCCGAGGCACTCATCCACCTCAAGCAGAAGCAGGGTGACAACCATACCATCATGGTCACGCTCAATAGCTTCTACACGACGCCGTTGCGCCAGCCCGGGCTCGGCGTGGACATTTCCACCTTCACGCCGATCGGACGCATGGCCGAGGACACCTTCTTGCTGTGGGTCAACAAGGACAGCGGCATCACGGATGTGAATGCCTTCGTCAAGGCGGCCAAGGCGGCCGGCAACAACTGGATCATGGCCGGCACCGGCAAGGGGCAGGAAGACCAGCTTCTCACGGCGTTCCTCAACTCCGCCTATGGCCTCGACATCAAGTACGTGCCGTTCAAGGGCGGCGGCCGCGTAGCCAAGGAGCTGGCCGGCAACCAGGCGAACTCCACGGTGAACAACCCCTCCGAGCAGCTCGGGTTCTACGAGGCCGGGACCACGGTGCCGCTGGCGGCGTTCACGCCCACGCGCTTGCCGTTGTTTCCCAATGCGCCCACCTTCAAGGAGCTCGGCAAGGACTTCGTGTACTTCATGCAGCGCAGCGTGGTCGGCGCGCCCGGCATGAGCGCGGCGGCGGAGAAGTTCTATCGTTCGCTGTTCGCCCAGGTTTACGCCTCGGACGAATGGCAGGCCTACATGAAGAAGAAGAGCCTGCGCGGCGGATTCCTGACCGGCGAAGCGTTGAAGAGCTACTGGGCGCGCGAGAAGGCGATCCATCGCCAGATGCTGAAGGACATCGGCGAGATCTGATCGAGTAAGGAGGTACAGATACCCCGGGAGGGCATGGCCCGATGCGTCGCGCGGAGCTGATCATGGCCATCGTGATGGGGCTTAGCTCGATCGGGTTGATGTGGAAGAGCGCGGAGCTCCCCATCGGCTGGATACCTGAAGAGGGTCCGGGCGGTGGGGCGTTCCCTTTCTGGCTCTCGGCCGGAATGCTGGTTTGCTGCGTGTGGGTCCTGCTGCGCTGGTTCACACGCGTGAGTGCGCCTTCACGCTCCGAGGATCCCTACATGGACCGCCGCGCGCTGGTGCTGTTCGCCATCGCGGCAGGCTCACTGACGGCCATGATTGCCCTGATCCACGTGATCGGCGTGTATGGGGCAGTGCCGCTGTTCCTGATCTTCTATGTGCGATTCGTTGGCAAGCATTCGTGGCCTCTCACCGGCACGCTGGCCACGCTGACGCCAGTCGCCACGTTTTTTTTCTTCGAGATCGCCCTGCGTATCACGCTGCCAAAAGGTATGACCGAGCCGCTGTTCTATCCGTTGTACGACATGTTCATGTGAGAAAAGAAAAATGGGGGTCAGAGTCAGTTTTCTCTCGCTTGAGGGAAGATGGGATCGGCGTCTTGTTCACGACACCAGTCATTTCTCAAGCCGAGGTGAGAGGAAATTGACTCTGACCGCGTTTTTCTAGCCGCTTTTCTTTATGGAAATTCTCCATCTCCTCGCCGACGGTTTCGTCGTCGCATTTCATCCGCTGAACATCGGCCTGGTGATTCTTGGCGTCACGCTGGGGCTCTTCATCGGCGCCATGCCCGGGCTCGGCTCGGTCAATGGCGTCGCCATCCTGCTGCCCATGACCTTCCTGGTGCCGCCGACCGGTGCCGTCATCTTTCTTGGCGCCATTTACTACGGGGCGATGTACGGCGGTGCAATCAGCTCAATCATGCTGGGCATTCCGGGCGCCTCGACCGCGGTGGCCACGACTTTCGACGGGCGTCCACTCGCCCTGCAGGGCTTCGCCGACCGTGCGCTGGTGGCGGCCGCCGTCGCCTCGTTCGTGGGCGGCTCGATCTCGGTCGTCCTGTTCACGGGCTTCGCCCCGCCGCTTGCCAAGGTGGCGCTCGCCTTCGGTTCGCCGGAGGAGTTCGCCCTGATGATGCTCGCTTTTGCCACCTTCATCGGGCTCGGCAGCGATGACATTCCCAAGACATTTTTCTCCATCTTCATCGGGCTGGTGCTGAGCTCGGTCGGCCTCGACATCATCAGCGGGCAGCCGCGCCTCATCTTCTTCGACATCCCCGGTTTCTTTCACGGCATCAACTTCCTCGTGCTCGCCATTGGTATCTACGGTATCGCCGAAATCTTGTGGACCATAGAAACCAGCCGCGGAGACGTGAAGCTCTCCGAGGCGCGCTTCACCGTGGCGCGCATCATCGATGCGTTCAGGAGACTCAAGGAGGCCATCGGCGCGATGCTCATGGGCTCGTTCCTCGGCTACTTCGTGGGCATACTGCCCGCCGCGGGCGCCACCCCCGGTTCGTTGATGGCCTATGGCTTCGCCAAGACGATCTCGAAGGAGCCAGACACCTTCGGCAAGGGCAACGTGAGCGGGGTCGCAGCGCCGGAGGCGGCCAACAACGCGGCCAGCACCGGCGCCATGCTGCCCATGCTGACGCTCGGCATCCCCGGCTCACCAACGACCGCCATACTGCTCGGCGGCATGGTCATCTGGGGCCTGGAACCGGGGCCCATGCTGTTCGTGAACCACAAGGAGTTCGTATGGGGCCTCATCGCGAGCCTGTATGCGGCCAACCTCTTCGCCCTGCTCATCAACCTGGCGTTCATCCCCGTGTTCATCTGGGTGCTGAAGATGCCGTTTACCATTCTCGCACCGGTGATCTTCATCCTGTGTGTGATCGGCGGCTATGCGCCCACCCAGGACATGCACGACGTGTGGCTGATGCTGTTGTTCGGCGTCGTCGGCTACCTGCTGAGAAAGCTCGATTACCCGATGGCCCCCGCGGTGCTTGCGATCGTGCTGGGTCCGATCGCCGAGGCGTCCATGCGCCAGGCACTGCTCATCGGTCATGGATCGCCTGCCATCTTCTTCATGCGGCCGATTTCCGGCCCCATCATGGTCGTTGCGTTGATTCTCTTGTTCTTGCCACTCATCAACCTGCTGAGGAAGCGACTGTTCTCGGCGCCGTCTCCTACGTGAAGGCTGAAAGTACCCGCGCCCCAAGGCATTACGCCGCCGCGCCTTGTATCCTTTATTGCATTTGGTATATTGAGTGTTGGTATTATGTATACCAAATGTTTTTGCATACGGATTTCCAACGGCATCCCGACACCACGGTGCACTGAATGTCAAACCTAAAGCTCGCGCTGCAGCCCGTCGATGCCAGCTTCGTTCTCAAGCATCGCATCTACGATGCGCTGAGAACCGCTATCACCTCGGTGAACATCTATGCGGTGCCGGGCTCGCATCGTCTCGACGAACGCCAGTTGTCCGAGGATTTGGGCGTCAGCCGCACGCCCGTTCGCGAGGCGCTGGTGCGCCTCGAGCAGGATGGGCTGGTGCGCACGGTCCCGCGCAAGGGTGCCTTCATCGTGCGCAAGACCAAGCCGGAGATTCTCGAGATGATCACGGTGTGGGCCGCGCTCGAGGGCATGGCGGCACGCCTCATCACGCTGGAGGCGAGCGACGAGGAAATCGGCTCGCTGCGCAAGCTGTTCGCAACCTTTCAGGGCTCGCGGGCCCAAGCCGACATCGACGAGTATTCGGAGACCAACATCGCCTTCCATCAGACGTTGTTGAAAATGAGCCGCTGCGAGCTGATTCGAAAGCTCACCGACAACCTGTTCGTGCACATGCGTTCCATACGCATGCAGACCATCTCGGAAGACGACCGGGCGAGCCGTTCGATCATCGATCACATGCACATCATCGAGGCGCTCGAGACTCGCGATCCCGATGCCGCCGAACAACTGGTGCGCGAGCACACCCTCAACCTCGGCGCGCACGTGGAGAAAAACGTGCGCTGGCTCGAGTAGGACGCGTATCGGGGTGGAGGCTGCGGCTTGTCGCAACGCGGCAAAACGTCGGGCGACCTTCTGGTTGCCGGGGTTTCCGGCGGACATGGTTGTGCCGCCAATGTCGGTGGTGCCACACCACTGAAAGGGTGAACTAGGCGGTGACCGCGTTCGCGCCTTGTCGCGCGTCTGGGAAGTGCAGAACGCATTTTTCAGACTTTCTTTAACCGAGGAGAGCTCAGCAATGTCCAGCACGGCAACGACCATTCACTCCAGCACTGCCGAAGACACGCTGGCCACAAAGAGCCGGGAAGCCGATATCGTCTCCGGCGGGCACCTCGTCGCCCGGGCCCTGAAGAGCGAGGGTGTGGACACGATTTTCACGCTTTGCGGGGGGCACATCATCGACATCTACGATGGCTGCATCGACGAGGGCATACGCATCGTCGACGTGCGTCACGAGCAGGTCGCGGCACATGCCGCCGACGGCTATGCGAGACAGACCGGGCGCCTCGGTTGCGTGGTGACCACGGCCGGCCCCGGCTGCACCAACGCCGTGACGGGAATTGCGACCGCGTTTCGCTCCGAGAGCCCGGTGTTGCACATAGGCGGCCAAGCGGCGCTCGGCCAGCATCGCATGGGCGGGCTGCAGGACCTGCCGCACGTCGAGATCATGCGTCCGATCACGAAGTTCGCTTCCACGGTGCAGTCCACCGAGCGCATCGCCGACATGGTGGCGATGGCGGTGCGGGAGTGCTTCGCGGGTGCACCCGGTCCCAGTTACCTGGAGATCCCCCGCGACGTGCTCGACCGGGAGATAGCGATCGACAAGGCGATAATCCCGCAGCCGGGGCGCTACCGCGCGTCGACCTGCGCCATCGGCGATCCGGGCGATGTCGAGCGGCTCGCCGATCTGCTCGTCGACGCCGAACGGCCCGCCATGTTGCTCGGCACCCAGGTGTGGAACTGCCGCGGGCACGAAGCGGCCGTCGCGCTGGTGCGCGCGCTGAACATACCCGCCTACTTCAACGGCTCGGGCCGGGGAATCCTGCCCCCCGGCGACCCGCATCACTTCCACCGCACGCGTCGCGACGCCTTCAACAAGGCCGATGTCATCGTCATCGTTGGTACCCCGTTCGATTTTCGCATGGGCTACGGAAAGCGCCTGCGCAGGGATGCGACCGTGGTACAGATAGACCTCGACTACCGTAGCGTCGGCAAGAACAGGGATATCTCACTCGGGATGGTCGGTGACCCCGGTGCCATCCTCGGGGCGGTCCACGACGCGACCACCGGGCGCGCGGACAACCGGGCGCACACGCGCGTCGCCTGGCTCGAGGAGTTGCGTGAAATCGAGAAGAAGAAGACCGACAAGCTGATGCCGCTGTTCCGCTCTGACAGCAGTCCCATTCACCCCTATCGCGTCGCCTGGGAGATCAACGAGTTTCTCACCGAGGACACCATCTATATCGGTGATGGGGGCGACGTGGTCACCATCAGCGCACAAGCGGTGCAGCCACGGCGTCCCGGGCACTGGATGGACCCTGGGGCACTTGGCTCGCTCGGGGTCGGGACGGGTTTCGCGATGGCTTCCAAGCTCGTGCACCCTGACAAGGAAGTGCTGTGCTACTACGGTGACGGCGCCTTCGGCATGACGGCCTTCGACATGCAGACGGCGAATCGCTTCGGCGCGCCATACATCGCCGTCATCGGCAACAACTCCGCGATGAACCAGATCCGCTACGGGCAAATAGCCAAGTACGGCGAGCAGCGCGGCGACGTCGGCAATCTGCTCGGCGACGTGCCTTTCTCCAAGTTCGGCGAGATGCTGGGCGGGTACGGCGAGGAGGTGCACGACGCCGCCGAGATCAGCCCGGCTCTCGACCGTGCGAGAGAGGCGGTGAGATCCTCGGGCAAATCGGCGGTCATCAATATCTGGGTGGATCCGAACGAGTATGCGCCAGGGACGAAGAATCAGACCATGTACAAGTAGCCGGCCCACGTCCGGCAAGAAAGACTCTCGCCAGGACGCAAAGCTCGCGAAGCGACAAATGATTGCCGTCAGCCTCACGCCACGATGTCCTCTTCGCGTGGTTGCGAGAAAAGTATCGATGTTTATGGTCCGGCGCTAGCGAGCCCGCGCGCGTGGAAATCGGCGCCGCGCGGGGCTCGTGCCACCGGTTCACTATCGGGATTGAGTTTGCGGTAACGAGGTAGAACATGAAAAAGGCACTGGAAGGTGTGCGTATTCTGGACATGACTCACGTGCAGTCCGGACCGACCTGCACGCAGTTGCTGGCCTGGTTCGGCGCCGATGTCATCAAGGTCGAGCGTCCGGGAGTGGGCGACATCACGCGTGGGCAGTTGAGGGACATTCCGGATGTGGACAGCCTCTACTTCACGATGCTCAATCACAACAAACGCAGCATCACCCTCAACACCAAGAGCGAGGAGGGCAAGAAGATCTTCACCCGGCTGATCGAGAAATGCGACGTCATGGTGGAGAACTTCGCGCCCGGTGCGCTGGATCGCATGGGATTCACCTGGGAGCGGATCCGGGAGATCAACCCGCGCATCATCTACGCGTCCGTGAAGGGGTTTGGCCCGGGGCCGTTCGAGGACTGCAAGGTCTACGAGAACGTGGCGCAGTGCACCGGCGGCTCGGCAAGCACGACCGGGTTCGACGACGGCCCGCCGCTCGTGACCGGCTCCCAGATCGGTGACTCCGGCACAGGCGTGCACCTTGCCTTCGGCATCGTGACCGCGCTCGTTCACCGCGAGAAGAGCGGCAAGGGCCAGCGCGTCACCTGCGCCATGCAGGACAGCGTGTTGAATCTCTGCCGGGTGAAGCTTCGCGATCAGCAGCGTCTCGCCCATGGCCCGCTCAAGGAGTACCCACAGTATCCCAATGCCACCTTCGGCGACGAGGTACCCCGCGCGGGGAACGCGTCGGGCGGTGGACAGCCCGGCTGGGCCATCCGCTGCGCCCCGGGCGGGCCCAATGACTACATCTACGTGATTATCCAACCACCAGGATGGGCACCTTTGATGCAGATCATTGGCCGCGAGGAGCTGATCGAGGATCCTGAGTGGGCAACACCGGAGGCGCGCCTGCCCAAGCTCGATCGCTGCTTCGCCATGATCGAGGAGTGGACGCGGACCAAGACGAAGATGGAGGCAATGGCGATACTCAATGCGCGTAACGTGCCCTGTGGACCCATCCTGTCGATGAAGGAGATCGCGGAGGATCGCTCGCTGCGCAACACGGGGACCGTGGTGGAAGTGGACCACCCGGCGCGTGGCAAGTACCTCACCGTGGGCAACCCCGTGAAGCTATCGGACTCGCCTTCGGAGGTGCGCCGCTCGCCGTTTCTCGGTGAACATACCGAGGAAATCCTGGAGACGGTCGTCGGATACAGTCGCGAGCAGATCGCCGCGGCGCGCGAGTCAGGTGCGGTCTGATCCGCTATCAACGGGAAGACGAGGAACGGCGATGCGAATTGTGGTCAACGGCCAACAGGCTTTCGGCAAGGCGGTCCTGGAGGCGCTCGTGGAGCGCGGTGAGGATGTGGTCGCGGTGTACTCGGCACCGGAGAAGCCCGGGCAACGGCCCGACCCGCTAACCGAAGCGGCCCAAGCGATGGGGCTTGCGCTCTATCAGCCGCGTTCGTTCAAGGGTCCGGAGGTCGCCGAGGAGTTCAGGGCGCTGGCGCCCGATCTCTGCGTCATGGCCTATGTCACGCTGCTCGTTCCAGAGTCCGTTCTGAACGCGCCGCGGCACGGCACCATCCAGTATCACCCCTCGCTGCTGCCCAGGCACCGCGGTCCCAGCTCCATCAACTGGCCCATCATTCAGGGGGAGACGAGAACCGGGCTTTCCATATTCTGGCCCGACGAGGGGCTCGACACGGGTCCCGTCCTCATCCAGAAGGAAATAGCCATCGGCCCCGATGACACGCTCGGCACCTTGTACTTCGACCACCTGTTCCCCATGGGCGTGGCAGCCATGCTGGAGGGTGTTGATCTTGTGAAGAGCGGCAACGCGCTTCGCATCGCCCAAGACGAGACGCAAGCGACCTACGAGGGGTGGTGCACGAAGAACGAGGCGCGCATCGACTGGCGGCGTCCGGCGGGTGCGGTCTACAACCTCATTCGCGGCACCAATCCACAGCCCGGCGCGTGGACCACGCTTGCGGGACATCCCCTCCAGATCTTCGACGCCGGCACCAGCGATGCGTCCGGCGGCGAGCCCGGCGAGGTCACGGCAACGGGCGAGGACAGCTTTCGCGTCGCCACGGCCGAGGGTCAGATTGTGGTCAAGCGCGTGAGGCCCGCGGGAGAGAAGAAACTTCCCGTTGCCGAATTCCTGGCGGCGGGCGCGCTCGGCACCGGGGACCGGCTTGTCTGACGCGGCACGGAATCACGAGGTTTTTTTCGGGCGGCGGTTGGAATTCGCGCCAATGCATCATCCTGGGATGCTCAGGGCATTCTGAAAACCGAGATTTTTTTCACGAACAGAGGGCGCGGTGACGCGCCCCATGCAGCGGAGACGATGCTGGTGACAGTCAAGAGTGATATTGAGATAGCAAGAGCGGCTTCCATGCTGCCTATCGGCGAGATCGGAACGAAGCTCGGCATCCCGGCCGAGGCGCTGTCGCCTTTCGGGCACACCAAGGCCAAGATTGGCTTCGATTTCATCGACAGCCTGGCGGAGCGCCCCGACAGCAAGCTGGTGCTGGTTACCGCGATCACGCCGACCCCCGCGGGCGAGGGAAAGACAACCACGTCCGTGGGCCTCACCGATGCGCTCAACCGACTCGGCAAGAAGGCGCTGGTGTGCCTTCGCGAGCCGAGCCTGGGCCCGTGCTTCGGCATGAAAGGGGGCGCCGCCGGCGGCGGCTACGCGCAGGTCGTGCCGATGGAGGACATCAACCTCCACTTCACGGGCGACTTCCACGCGATCGGTGCGGCCAACAACTTGCTCGCCGCGCTGCTCGACAACCACATCAACTGGGGCAACCGGCTCAACATCGACGCCAGGCGCGTCACATGGCGGCGCGTGGTCGACATGAATGACCGTGCGCTGCGCCGGGTCGTCGTCTCGCTCGGCGGGCTTGGCAACGGCTACCCGCGCGAGGACGGCTACGACATCACAGTTGCTTCCGAGGTGATGGCCATCTTCTGCCTGGCGAGCGATCTCAAGGATCTGGAGCGGCGCCTCGGGAACATCGTGGTCGCCCAGAGCCGGGAGCGCACGCCGGTCACCGCCAGGGAGATCAACGCCGACGGGGCCATGACCGTGCTGCTCAAGGACGCGCTGCAGCCAAACCTCGTGCAGACGCTGGAGAACAATCCTGCCATCGTTCACGGGGGACCGTTCGCCAACATCGCACATGGCTGCAACTCGGTGGTCGCCACCAAGGCGTCGTTGAAGCTCGCCGACTACGTCATCACGGAGGCCGGGTTCGGCGCCGATCTGGGCGCCGAGAAATTCTTTGACATCAAGTGCAGAAAGGCCGGATTGTCGCCGCGTGCGGCCGTGATTGTCGCTACCATCCGGGCCCTGAAAATGCACGGCGGTGTGGCGATGAACCAGCTCGGCGAGGAGAACGTGGACGCGGTGCGCAAGGGCTGTGCGAACCTCGCGCGGCACCTGCGCAACGTGAAGACCTTCGGTGTGCCGGCAGTGGTCGCCATCAATCGATTCACGCAGGACACGGACGCCGAGGTCGAAGCTGTACGCCAGACCGCCGGCGAGTACGGCACCGCGGCCATCCTCTGCACGCACTGGGCCGATGGCGGCGCCGGCGCCGAGAAACTCGCGCGCGAAGTGCTGCGGCTCGTAGAAAACGGCAAGGGCCAGTTCGCGCCGCTCTACGACGACGCGCTGCCGCTGTGGGACAAGATCAAGGCCATTGCCACGCACATCTACGAGGCGGACGACGTCATCGCGGACCAGAAGGTACGCAACCAGATCAAGCAGCTGCAGGAAGGCGGCTATGGCGAGTTCCCGATCTGCATCGCGAAGACGCAATACAGCTTCACCACCGATCCCAACGTGAAGGGTGCCCCGGTCGGCCATACGGTGCCGATCCGCGAAGTTCGCCTGTCCGCGGGCGCCGAGTTCGTGGTGGTGGTCTGCGGCGAGATCATGACCATGCCCGGTCTGCCGCGCGTGCCGGCGGCGAACCATATCCACGTCAACGATGCGGGGGAGGTCGAGGGGTTGTTCTGAGGACGCTTAGGGCTCGCGAAATGATGAGGACGCTCGCAAAGCCGCCAAGCACGCCAAGAAGAGGGATCTGCCGCGATACGGCGCTCGACACTACCGGTAATCCCTCGGTGATCAGGGCGTCCCGGAACCGCCTCTGCCGTTGCGTGCTTTGCGTCTTGGCGAGAGGCGTGTGATCCCAACACGGTGAAGCCGCGACGCATCGAACACTTGATGCCCTACTTGGGTCCGGATCGGCCGGGTTAGGTGGTTGCCCGAGCCCGCCTCGGGCGCCGTGTTGATGGTAACAAGTAAAGCGCGCATCCACGCGGGCGCCATGCCCTGTTCGTCTCCCTCTCGTACGCTCAGCCGACTGCGGCTGCCAGGAATCCGAGTGATGTCAGTGTAACGCCATCACTGGTATCATCCAACTGGTGCTGATCAAGGGGAGCATGAGCATGCCGAATTTGACCCTTCGTCGTCTGGATGAGGACACCATGCGCTGGCTCCGATCGCGGGCAGCGGCCCACGCCCGGAGTGTCAATGCCGAGATCCTCGACCTCCTGCGGGTAGCCAGAGCCGACGAGCTGGCCGAGTCGGCCGAGGACAACACCTTCGCTGCCAGTTATCGCAAGGCCAGGGCACGAGGAGTGCGCACTCCGGGCACGGCCCGGGAAATCGTTCGAGCCGACCGGGATGGCCGGTGAACCGCTGCGTGCTCGATGCCTCGGCGGCGGCGGCCGTCCTGTTTCGCGAGCCCGATGGGGAGGTCGTGGGCCGTCACCTCTTCCACATGAAGGGTTTGGTGGTCCCGCAGCTCTTCGAGCTCGAGGTGGCCAATGTCGGCCGCACGAAGGTCCTGCGACAGGAACTCGGATGGGAAAGTGCACGAGAATGCCTCGCGGAGCTTCTTGCCTGGCCCATGGACACCGTGACCGTGGGGTGGGCACAGGCGTGGCCTCTGGTACGCGAGCAGAACCTCACCCTCTACGATGCAACCTATCTCTACCTTGCCCGGCGTCGCAGACTTCCCCTCCTGACGCTTGACCGGGTGCTACAGACGGCGATGGGGTCCCGCTCGCTGCTGTAGCCTTGCCGCGGGCGACGCGCAGGTCAAAAGCCGAGTGCGCAACCGTCCTTGCGCGGCTCGGAGGCGCCCTGCAGGAGGCCCGTGTCCCAATCGACCTGGATCATCTGCGCACCGCCAAAGGAGTTTTCCGCCTCGACGACCCGGTGCCCGCGCCTTGACAGCGCGTCGCGAACGGCGTGCGATACGCCGCGCTCCACGCCGAGCGCACCGTCTTCGGGCAGGAATCGCGGCGCGTCGATGGCCTCCTGCAGGTCCATGCCGAAATCGAGCCAGTTGCTGAGCACGTAGCTGTGCCCCATCGGCTGATAGTGCCCGCCCATCACGCCGTAGGCGAGCACAGGGCGCGTGTCGCGGTAGACCATGGCTGGGATGATCGTGTGCATGGGACGCCGGCCCGGTGCGATACAGCGCAGACTGCCTTCCTCCAGGTTGAAGCCGACGGCGCGGTTCTGCAGCACGATGCCGGTGTCGCCCGCCACCATGCCACAACCGAAGCTGTAGCAGGTGCTGTTGATGAAAGACACCATGTTGCGATTTTCGTCGACCACGCTGAGGTAGACCGTGTCCTTGTGCTCGGGCATCCCGGAGCGAACCGGTATGCCGAGCGCCTTTTGCATGTCGATGCGCGAATGCTGGCGTTCGGCGAAGGACTCCGATAGCAGATCCGCGACGGGCAGCTCGCTCGCCTCGGGATCGCTCACGAAACGATCGCGCTCGGCGACGGCAAGCTTGTAGGCCTCCGCGAACAGGTGCACGTGGTCGCATCCCAGATGCTCGAGCTCCGCCAGCCGGGCGCGTTTCAGCACGTTGAGCATCAGCAGCGCCGTAATGCCCTGCCCGTTCGGTGGCAGCTCGTAGAGACGGTGACCCGCATAGTCCGTGCCGATGGGCGAGACCCAGGTCGATTCGTGCGCGGCAAAGTCGTCGGTCCCGAACAGGCCGTCGTTAGCGTCGCTGAAGCGCACCAGGGCTTCGGCGATGGCGCCCCTGTAGAAAGTCTCGGCACCGTCTCTGGCTATGCTGCGCAAGGTGCGCGCGAGGTCCGGCTGACGGTGGATGGCCCCCGCGGCCGGTGCTTCGCCGTCGATGAGCAGGGTGCGCCGCGAGTCGGGAAAACGCGCAAGGTGGTCGCGATTGCGTTGCCACGCGGACGCGACCACCGGTGTCACCGCGTAACCTTGCTCGGCGTAACGAATCGCCGGCGCCAGCATCTCGTCCAGGCCCCGGCTGCCGAAGCGCGCCAGCGCCGTCTCCCAGGCATGCACCGCGCCCGGCACGGTTGCTGCGTGGATACCGCTCTCCGGGACCTCGGTGTAGCCGCGCCGCCGGTACGCGTCCACAGTGGCCCTCGCCGGCGCGCGGCCGCTGCCGTTGAGACCGTAGAGTTCCCCGCTCTTCGCCTCGTAGTAGAGCAGGAAGCAGTCGCCCCCGATGCCCGTCGATTGCGGCTCCGTCACGGCCAGCGTGGCGCTCGCCGCAACGGCGGCATCCATGGCGTTACCGCCGCGCTGGAGCACATCGAGCGCTGCCGCCGTTGCCATCGGCTGACTGGTGGCGGCCATGGCGCGTGTCGACATCACCACGGAGCGACCGGGGAAGTGCAAATCTCTCATCGTGTAGTGCTCTCCGCTGAAGTTCCTCGACCAGACATCAACCCGCCGCGACAGCCGGCGCGCTCACGGGCGGCGTCAGCGGCTCGGTCTTGATGCAGACCTGCTCCTGCTCGATGATACGCGTGAGCAGCTTGCATGCTGCGTAGACCGCGGAGATTGACGGTGTCGGCGTTTCCGTGAGCTCGCCGAGCTCCACCACGGCACCTACCAGGGCGTCGATCTCGATCGCCTTGCCGGCTTCCACGTCCTGCAGCATGGAGGTCTTGTGCTTGCCGACGCGCTCAGCACCCTTGATACGCTTCTCGAGCGGCACGCGAAACGTGATGCCCAGCTTGCCGGCGATATGCTGCGCTTCCAGCATCATCTGCTCGGCGAGCCGCCTCGACAGAGAGAACTGGCAGATATCGACCAGCGTCGCATGCGTGAGTGCGCTGATCGGATTGAACGTCAGGTTACCCCAGGCCTTCAGCCAGATCTCGGATCGGATGTCGGGCAGGATGGGGCTCTTGAAGCCGGCGTTGATGAGCATCTCGGAGATCGCTTTCACGCGGAACGTCTCGCGACCGTTGAGCTCGCCGATGGGAAAGCGGTATCCCTCCACGTGATGCACCACGCCGGGCGCAACAAGCTCGGCGGCCGGGTAGGCGATGCAGCCGATTATGTGCCGCGGGTCGATCTTCGCCGAAAGGTAGCCGTGCGGGTCCAGCGCCTTGATGATATGCCCGTCGTGCGGGCCGCCATGGCGCTGGAAGTACCACCAGGGCAAACCGTTCTGCGTGGTCAGCACCACGGTATCTTCCCCGATCAGCGCAGTAATATCATCGACGGCGGGCGGTAGCTGGTGGGCCTTGAGTCCCAGGATGACCAGATCCTGCTGCCCGCACTCGCGCATGTTGCTGGTGGCATGCACGTCTCCGGCGACGTGTTCCGTGCCGTCCGCCATGATCAGCTTCAGCCCGTGCTTCTTGATCGCAGCCAGATGCGCGCCGCGTGCTATCAGGGTCACGTCTTCTTCCGTGGTTGCAAGCTTGACCCCGAGCAAGCCGCCGATGGCGCCGGCTCCCACCACACATACCTTCATTATCTTCGCACCTCCCGGTTTGCCCTGTCGCCGCGCCCCCGGCGCGTGCCCGTGAAGCTATTCAAACACGTTCTGCAGACGGCCGATGCCGTCGATATGGATCTCGATATGGCTGCCCGGCTTCATCGAGCCCACACCCACGGAGGTACCGCAGGCGATGATGTCTCCCGGCAGCAAGCTCATGTCGTGCGACAGGCGGCTGATCAGCTGCGCGGGCGAGAACACGAGATCGCTGACCGGGTAGTTCTGGCGTTCCACACCGTCCAGCGTCGCCGTCACGCGCAGCGAGTCCGGATCGACGCCCGAGGCCACCACGGGCCCGAACACACCGAAGGTGTCGGGCGCCTTGCACCGTGTCCATTGTGCGAACGACGGGTCCTTGTTGAGGATACCGATCGCGGTCACGTCGTTGATGCAGGTGCAGCCGAACAGATAGTCGTAGGCTTGCGCTTCGGAGACCTCGCGGCACACCTTGCCTATCACGAGCCCCAGCTCGCCTTCGAATATGACCTTGCCATCATAGGCAGCGGGGCGGCGGATGCCCTGCGCGTGCGCCTGAAACGAGCTGTTGGCCTTGAGCAGATACAGGGGTTCTTCCGGGACCGGTGCACCGCTCTTGGCGAGCGCGGGCCGCGAGTTGTTCGCCAGCGCGATCATCTTCGACGGCACTACCGGGGTCAGCACCCGCGCATCGCCAAGAGCAATGGTCTGCCCGCTCAGCCGCGGATCGGCGAACATGTCACCGGTGTGCACCGCGATCCGGTCCTTGCACACGGTACCGAAACGGACCGCTCCCTCGTGCTCCACTCTCATCCATCTGGCCACGCTGTGTCCCTCGTTACTCGGTATCAGGCGCTGGTCCGCACCGACGTTGCGACGCCACTCGGCATCCACCCGCGTGATGCCCACGCCCGCTCCAAAGCCTCGATGAACTTCCTCCGCATCTTGTGCGAAAACGACTTGTCCTCAGCCAAGGGCTCGATCCGTTGTGTGCAAGCCACCGGCAAGACCGCACCGCATCGTGTGCTGACTGCCGCCATCGCCGTCTTCGGCCCGCGCGATCAATCGGCACTGGCACTTGTCCAGCGTTGTCCACCCAGAATCATCCCGGCCAGCGTGAGCTGGTGCGTACCGACGCGGGTGAGACCATTGACGTCGGCGAACTGGAATTCGCCTACCTCGAGTCGCGTGAGCGTGACGTCGCCCGGTGTGCCAACCTGCAGGGTGCCGAGTTTCGGTTTGCCAATGGCGGTCGCCGGGCCCGTGGTTGCGGCGCTCACCACATCCGCGAGCGGCATCCCCAGGGCCAGAAACTTTGACATGGTGACGAGCTGGTTGTAGGCGGGACCACCGATGCTCAGGGTATGCACGTCACTGGAAATGCAATCGGGCTTGAAGCCCGCGGCGAGCATCGCCTCGGCGGTCAAGAATCCGAATGAACCGGCCCCGTGCCCGATGTCGAAGAGTACGCCCCGTTCCCGGG
Source organism: uncultured Ectothiorhodospiraceae bacterium (assembly GCA_964605765.1). GTDB lineage: Bacteria > Pseudomonadota > Gammaproteobacteria > HK1 > HK1 > CAZSDY01. Next base: position 26,797 of record CAZSDY010000009.1, read on the forward strand.
CCGAGATGATTTCGTCGCGTACGCGACCGTCGCGGGTGCGCGCGGGCGCACCGGGAAACGGCCGGAAGCAATGCGTCATAATGTCGCCGGGGCGGAGCCGGCTGACGACCTCGAGGCGGCTCGGTGGTGGGTCGTCGAGATGGCACATCACGGGCAGCCCGAGCTCGTCAGCCACCTCGAGTGCAAGATCCAACGGTGCGACACCACTCGCCTCGCTTGCCGAAGAACCGACCCGGACCTTGATGCCGACTATCAAGTCAGGATGCTCGCTGGCCACGCGCAGGCAAGCATAGGGATTGAGCAGGCGCAGATCCCCACATTCGCCGATCATGACCTCTGCGCTGAAGCCGTAAATTCCCGCAAACGAAATGTTCAAAAAGGCAACAATGCGCGGCGCGGACGCTTCGATGATATGGGCACGGAAGCCGTGGAAGTTTCCGGCACCGGCACTACCTGCGTCGACCAGCGTGGTAGCGCCCGTGTGTGCCGCATACTGCACCGGGTCGACGCCGAGCGACGTCCCGCCCCAATAAACATGGGTATGCAGGTCGATGAGCCCTGCAGAGACGATCAGGCCGGCGGCATCATCGACGACCCGCGCGGTGCCCGGATCCACCTCACCGCCGAGCGCGGCGATGTCACCACCGGCGAACGCGATGTCGCCGGTTTCGTCGAGGCCGTTCGCCGGGTCCAGCAGGCGACCGCCTTTGAGCAGCAAGTCATACACAACGAGTGGCCTCCGACCAGCGTTTGAAGATCGCTCCTCGTTTTCCCGCAATACCCCGGGGCCGGTCAATTCTGCACGAGAACGACTGCATTGAACACGAGCTGCCGCGTAAAACGATGACATCCGACGAGGCCGACACGGCCATCGACCCCGGTACGGGCAATCCCGGGCTGTCGTATGGAGCCAAGTTCGGCTCGCTCACCGAAGGGGAGTACGTGTACGGCAAGACCCTGAGCCTCGCTGTCGTGCTGGCGGTGGTCCAGGCCTGCCGGGAGTGGTTCCATCTGATGGACAATCCGCCGCTCGATCGGGCGCAGATGCATTGTTTATCCGCACTTTCCCCGGGAGCAGGAGGTCGCGACCGGCGGCGCTCCGGGGGGCTCCGCGCGTCGTGTGTTCATGCGCAGCGCCGGCGCGCTTCCTGCCACGCTCTCCGAGCGCTCAACGCCAGCGCTCGGCGAAGCTCTCGCGGTAGGCGAACAGCGCCGGCGTGCCGCCGGTGTGGATGAAAAGCACGTTCTGGTTCGCCTCGAAAACCTCTTTTCTCACCAGATCGATGAGGCCCGCCATGGCCTTGCCGGTGTAGACCGGATCCAGGAGTATGGCCTCCTTCCTCGCCAGCAGACGCACGGCCTCGACCATCTGCGGGCTCGGCACGCCGTAGCCCTCGCCGTAGTACTCGTCGTAGACGATGATGTCGTCATCGGCCAGGGCCAGCTCCGAGCCAAGCACCTGCGCGCCTTCGAGGGCCACCTCACGCACCCGCTCGGCGAGCGCCTCGCGTGGCTCGCCGTCGCTGATGCCGATGATGCGCGTCATGCTATCCAGAAGCTTCGCGCCGAGGACCAGGCCGCCCTGGGTACCGCCGCTGCCCGAGGCGGAGACGATGGCGTCAAATTCGAATCCGAGCGCCTCCGACTGATCCTTGATCTCGCGCATGCAGCTCGCGTAACCGATGGCACCGAGGCCGTTCGACCCGCCGGTCGGGATGATGTAAGGGTGCCTGCCGGCGCGCGCCAGCGAGTCGGCCGCATCGCGCATCGCCCCCGCGCGCGCACCGGTGCTCTCGACCCGCATGATTCTCGCGCCGAGCAACCGGTCGAGCAGCAGGTTGCCGGTGTCCTCGTCGGCATAGCCGGGACTCAGCACCAGCATGCACGTCATCCCCGCCTTGAGCGCGGCGGCGGCGGTCTGGCGGCAATGGTTCGATTGCACGCCGCCCTCGGTGATCAGCGCGTCGGCACCGCGGGCAGCGGCATCGGCGACCAGGAACTCGAGCTTGCGTGTCTTGTTGCCGCCGCTCGCGAGCCCGGTGCAGTCGTCGCGCTTGATGAAGAGGCGCGGCCCGCCAAGAAAGTCCGTAAGCCGCGCCAGCTCCTCGATGGGCGTGGGCAGGTGGGCGAGTCTCATCCGTGGAAGGTCATCGTAGAGCATGGTCTTTTCCGTAGTGGGTCAGGTTAATTCGTCACGGCGCGACAATGGGAGGTCCGTCACTCGGGCAACCCGGGAAAGATGGAGATCCAAGATCGTGCTGCACATTCTCATCCCGCTGCATGCGCGTGCGTCACCCGGGGAGTCTTGCGCTCAAGCGCCGTGGCCCGCCGGGAAATACCTGACGCCGCTGAGTCCCTTGAAATCCACATCCTGCGTCCACACCAGCGCACCGCACTGACGCGCGGTCGCGTAAACGATGCTGTCGGCCAGCGGCAGCTTGTGGGAAACCCCGTACCAGGCGGCATCGATCGCCAGGCTGCTGTCGAGTGGGGCGACCGCACCCAACTCCATGTGGGCGATTGCCTCGAGCGCCTCTGCTTCGGTGCGCTGGCGCATGATGCATTTGAACACTTCCGTGAGGGTAATGCTCGGGACGACGAGCTTGTCGACTGCCTCGATCGGCCTGGAAAACGCGCCGGCATTGCGGTCCCCGGCGAAATAGGAAAGCCAGGCCGATGAATCCACGACGTTCATGTCCTGTCCTTGTCTCGTTTTACGCTCGTGTCGAGACCCTTAAGGATTCCCCTCATGTGCTTCATGGGCTTGATCGGTATGAGCTCGATTCGGTTCTGAAAGGTCAGGACACGAACTTTCTGGCCCACATAGATCCCCATTGACTCGCGCACTTCCTTGGGGATGACAACCTGGAACTTCGGGGACACGGTGACGGACTTCATGGCACATTCCTATCGACAAGATACTCGTATAACAATACTCGTATCGATCCCCGAATCAAGGCGCCAGGTCTATTTCCTAACCCGGCCGAGCCGGAACCAAACAGGGCATCGAGCGTGAGGCGTTGCGCCGAATCACACGCCCGATAATGCACGCCCAAGACGCCAAGCACGCAAAGGGGACGCGGAAAACTCTGATGACGGGGGTATCACCGGTAGCGTCGAGCGCCGCGAGCATGGCGAGCGGGCGTATCAATTCCGTGTCCCGCCCGCACCGTGCTCGATGGCCGCAACGCGGCTCTGCTCACCGCGCCACCACCCCGGGGTTGTCCGCGAGCCAGCGGTGATCGGGGCTGTAGCGTAGCTCCTCGGCGTGCAAGCGGGCCGACGTCACGCTGCGTCGCGCGCGTGAGCGTGGGAATGGGGTCATCGCGTAGAGCGCGATCCGCTCATGGACGAAACCGCGTGGCGAGCCACAGCGCCGCGGCGATCACCGGGACGGCGCCACCCCACACGGCGTACTCCTCACCCATGTGCCCTGCGATCAGCCCCGCGGCCAGCGCTCCACCGAAGACAACGACAAGGATGAGGAAAGCACCCCAGAGCGCCATGAAAAGGAGGTTCACGTTCCGCTCAATGCCGGCTGAGGATATATGTATAACATATACGTATCAGTATACGGCAAACTGCTTGACATGCCTGCCGCGGTGCCGGCGCTCCTGCCCGGGCGAGCGCACCATCCGAGCGTCAGCCGGCCGCAAGGCTGGGGCTGTAGAAGGGCGACACGGCGATGCCCATGCGCTCGCGCAGCTCCTTGTCCCGCTGCGCGGCAATCTGGTAGAACTGCCCTGCTATCCATCTGCGCTCGATGCTCCAGTAATCGGGCGTGTGCTTGCCGCCAAGGATGGAATTCGCCGCTATGTTTATCAGTATCGCCTGCGCCTTCTGGGTGCGGATGTTGGTGCGTGGGACGCCTGCCCAGTCGATCATGCGATCGAGCGGCCGGCCGCCGGCGTCATGCTC
>CAZSDY010000010.1:0-29381 GCA_964605765.1 uncultured Ectothiorhodospiraceae bacterium
TGCGGCAATCTCGTTAGAGATGACTCCCGATGCACCAATCCGCCACAAGAACCACCGCGGGACCCGACGCCCCGGCGGCGAGCGACAACGAGCCGCTGGCGGCGCTCGCCAAGGCGCTGGGCCACCCGGCGCGCATCGACATCATCCGCATCCTCGATCGGCGCCGGACCTGCATCGGGTGCGACATCGTGGGAGAGATCGGGCTCGCCCAGTCGACCACCAGCCAGCACCTGCGCATCCTCAAGGATGCCGGCATCATCACGGGCGAGATCGAGCGCCCGCGCGTGTGCTATTCGCTGAACCGCAAGGCGCTCGCCCCCCTGCAAACCTTCCTGGCGGCACTCGCCGAAGAAACCGCCAACGCTTGACCACGAGTCCATCCCCATGTCCACTTTCGAACGTTATCTCTCCGTCTGGGTCGCGGCCTGCATCGTTGCCGGAGTTGCGCTGGGCCACGCCTTTCCGGCGCTCTTCCACACCATAGGCTCGCTAGAGCTCGCCCGGGTCAACCTGCCCGTGGCAGTGCTCATCTGGCTGATGATCATCCCCATGCTGGTCAGGATCGATTTCTCGGCGCTCCAGCGGGTCAGGGAGCACTGGCGCGGCATCGGAGTCACTCTGTTCATCAACTGGGCGGTGAAACCGTTCTCGATGGCGGCGCTCGGCTGGCTCTTCATCGGCCACCTGTTCGCACCTTATCTTCCCGCGGCGCAGATCGAGAGCTATATCGCCGGGCTCATCATCCTGGCCGCGGCGCCGTGCACGGCGATGGTGTTCGTGTGGAGCAATCTCTCGGACGGCGAGCCGCACTTCACCCTGAGCCAGGTGGCGCTTAACGACCTCATCATGATCGTCGCCTTTGCCCCGATCGTCGGGGTTCTGCTCGGCCTGACGGCCATCACGGTGCCGTGGGAGACGCTGTTGCTGTCGGTGTGCTTGTACATCGTGGTCCCGGTCATCGTCGCACAAGCGATTCGCAGGGGCGTGCTCGAGCGCGGCGGCGAGCGCGCGCTGCAGCGCCTGCTCGGCAAGCTGCAACCGCTCTCGCTGGTGGCACTGCTCGCGACCCTGGTGCTGCTGTTCGGCTTTCAGGGCGAGCAGATCATTGCGCAGCCCATCGTCATTGCGCTGCTCGCCGTACCTATCCTCATCCAGGTCTACTTCAATGCCGGGCTTGCTTATCTGCTCAATCGCGCGAGCGGCGAGGCACACTGTGTTGCCGCGCCTTCGGCCCTCATCGGCGCGAGCAACTTCTTCGAGCTCGCCGTGGCGACGGCCATCGCGCTGTTCGGTTTCGAATCGGGTGCGGCGCTCGCCACCGTCGTCGGCGTGCTCGTCGAGGTGCCCGTCATGCTGTCCGTCGTCAGGCTCGTCAACGCCAGCAAGGCCTGGTACGAGCGAGGCGCCAGCGTCAGACGAATGGCCATCGCGCTCAACCGCGCCGCGTCACGCACGACGCAAGCCCTGCCCTCGACCGAGCCCTGAGACCCCGCCCGCTCCACCGGCATATCGACGACGCCTGTAGGCACGAGCGTCAGCTCGCGAACGTCGATGGCAGGTCACTTGAAGCTCTGGGAGGTTCGCGGGATGAATCCCGCTCCTACCGGCGGGCCATCCAGTCCATTCGGAGTTATCGAGGTCCTCCGTATTCATTTTCCCCGGTCAAGCGATTACCCTAGCGGACGATTCGGGCCGCGGTGCCCGGCTTTCCCCCTGTGAGCACGCGCATTGATGAACGGGCACGAATTCAACCTCGACGTGGTTCCCGCGGTCCCGGACGAGATCGCGCGGCTCAGCGAGCTCGCCAACGATCTGTGGTATAGCTGGCACCGCCCGGCACGTGCCCTGTTCGGATCGCTGGACGCCGAGCTGTGGGGGCGGGTGGGACACAGCCCCAAGCTGTTCTTGTCGCGCGTGGATGAACGCCTGCTCGCGCACGCGGCAAACGATGAAGTGTTCCTGTCCAATTATCATCAGGTGCTCGCCGCCTACGACACGTATCGCGCGCGGCGGGATATCAAGCGCGATGGCGGCGCGCTCGACGATACCGATTTGATCGCGTACTTCTGTGCCGAGTACGGGCTGCATGAGAGCCTGCCGATCTACTCCGGCGGTCTCGGCATACTCGCCGGCCATCACTGCAAGAGCGCCAGCGATCTGCGCCTGCCGTTCGTCGCGGTGGGACTGCTATACCAGGCCGGCTACTTCGCCCAGCAGATCGACGACGAGGGCAACCAGATTGCCGATTATGTCGAGTCGAGCTTCGACAACCTGCCCGTGACCGAGGTACGCGGCGAGGACGGAGCGCCGCTGACGGTCGGCATCCCGTTCCCCGGCCGCGACGTGGTGGCCAGGGTCTGGCGGGTGCGCGCCGGTCACGTCGATATCTACCTGCTTGACACGAACGTGCCCGCAAATAACGACGCCGACCGGCTCATCACCTGGCAGCTCTATGGCGGCGACAAGGAGACGCGAATTGCGCAGGAGCTCGTGCTCGGTATCGGCGGGGTGAAGGCGCTGCGCACACTCGGCCTCGCGCCCACGGTGTGGCACCTGAACGAGGGACACGCGGCATTTCTGATCCTCGAGCGGGTTCGCGAGCTCGTTGCCACGGGCGAGGACTTCGCCAGCGCGCTCGAATATGTAGCGGCAAGCTGCGTTTTCACGACACACACCCCGGTCCCCGCCGGGCACGATTATTTTCCGGTGGGCATGGTCGAGGCGTACCTGGCGCCGCTTCGCGAGCTGCTCGCGATCAGCGCCGAGGACCTGCTCGGCCTCGGCGGCGCCGGCCAGCGCGACCGCGACTTCAACATGACCACGCTCGCCATCACGGGCTCGCGCTACTATAACGGCGTGAGCCGCATCCACGGCATGGTCTCGGCGGCGCTTGCCGCGGGTAGCTGGCCGCATGTGCCGCCCGAGGAAAACCCCATCGGCTACATCACGAACGGGGTCCACGTACCCACCGTGCTGTCCCAGGAGTGGTGCGATCTGTTCGATCGCTACCTCGGCGTCGACTGGCGCAATCATCTGTCCAACCGCGAATACTGGCAGGGCATCCACGAGATCCCCGATCATCTGTTCTGGAGCGTGAGCCAGTCCATCAAGTCGAGGATGCTGCGCTCGGTGCGCGAGATGCTGATCCGCCAGCACTCGCGCAATCAGGTGAGCGAGCCGCATCTGGAGCGCATGCTCGAATTCATCGACCCCGGCGACCCCAACGTGCTGACCATCGGCTTCGCGCGGCGCTTCGCCACCTATAAGCGCGCCGCCCTGCTGTTCAATGATCTCGCCTGGCTGCGCGATCTCGTGTCGCACGAGGAGCGCCCCGTCGTGTTCATCTTCTCCGGCAAGGCGCACCCCGCCGACAACCCGGGCCAGCAGCTCATCCGCACCATCCACGAGGTGTCCAACACACCCGGCTTCGTCGGCAAGGTCCTGCTCGTGGAAGGCTACGATCTGGGCATCGCGCGGCGCTTCGTGGCAGGCGTGGACGTGTGGCTCAACAACCCGGTCTACGCCATGGAGGCGAGCGGCACCTCCGGCATGAAAGCGGCGGTGAACGGCACCATCAACCTGAGCGTCACCGACGGCTGGTGGGCGGAGGGCTTCGAGAGCGACAACGGCTGGGCCATCCGACCGTCGCCGCACCGCGACGACGACGCGAGAAGAGACGCCGAGGATGCGCGTACCCTCTACGAGATCCTCCAGGACGACGTGATTCCGCTGTATTGTGATCGCGGCAAGTACGGCTACTCCGAGGGCTGGGTGCACATGGCCAAGCGCTCCATGGCAAGCGTGTTGCCGCGGTTCAACATGTCACGCGTGGTCAACGAGTACACGACCCGGCTCTACGAGCCCGCCGCGCGCACGGGGAAGGCGCTGGCCGACGGCGAGTTCGCGGGGGCTCGCACGCTCGCGCAATGGAAGGCAAGGGTGCGCGGCGCGTGGCCCGCGCTCGGGCTGCGACTCACGCACGCACCCCGCAGCCGAGTCAGGTTCGGCGAGAGCGTGTCGCTTACCGTGGCCGCCGAGCTCAACGGGTTGCAGCCCGAGGACGTCGTCATCGAGGCGCTGGTCTCCTACCAGAGCGACCCCGATGAGCCGGTGGCGCGCGGCAACGCCCCCGAGGACATGCGCAGCAGTGTCACGCGGCGCGCCGAAGAGCCCTCGTTCACGCGCCTCGCGCTGCACCACGCCCGTCAACGTGACGACACGCTGGAGCACGACTTCGTGCTCGAGCTCGTACCCCGCACCTGTGGCCGGCTCAGTTACCGCATCCGCATGTACGCATACCACCGCCTGCTCGCGCACCCTTTCGAGATGGGATTGATGCAATGGTTGTGACCAAGCGCACGAGCCACGAGTTGCCCGGTCAACCCGGCTCTTCGCGACCCCAACCGAAGCTTGGCACGGAGGCGATTCGACACAACACCCCCCGGATGCCATGCCGAGCGGGTGTTTGTTGTACTAGAATCATCCTGATTGAGGCAGAAGGAAGACCACCATGGCACTCAACATCAAATCTCCCGAAACTGACCGCCTCGCTCGGGAGCTGGCGTCGGCTACCGGAGAGAGCATCACAACGGCCGTGTCGACGGCCCTGCGAGAACGCTTGGCGCGGATCCGTAGCCGTCCGAAGGCAGGCAAGGCGTATGAGTTGGACGCCATCTGGCATCGCGCCTCCCGGTTGCGACCGCGCTCGCAGGCGCCGGACGATGAATTGTTGGGATACGATGACGACGGGTCTTTCGGCTGATGGTCGTGGATACCTCTGCCATCGTCGCGAGCCTGGCCAACGAGCCGGATGCTGATCGCTATCGGGCAACTCTCAATACCGCGACGCAACTTTCCATGTCGGCCTTCAACATCTTCGAATGTCGCGTGGTCCTGGGCCGGCGTTACGGAGAGGAAATGCTGCGAGAGCTCGAGTTGCTCCTGGTCAAGCTCCCCGTGGAGATCGTTCCCTTTGATGGCGAACAGGCGATTCTGGCCTTCGCCGCTTACCAACGCTACGGCAAGGGCACCGGCCATCCGGCACAGCTCAATCTGGGAGACTGTTGTGCCTACGCGCTCGCCGCCAGTCTTGATCTGCCATTACTGTACAAGGGTGACGATTTCGGGCAGACCGATATCGTGGCTGCGCTTCGTGCATGACTGGGGACAAACTAACTCTTTCAGCCTGAAATTGAATCTGTCCGTTTTTCCGGTCATCGGTTGAAGCACGCAGGCTAGTCGGATTCAGCCCGGTCTCGCCGGTTGATGGCGTAGTCGGTTATCCTGCCGACAAACGGCAAGCCCAGCATGCGCCACAGGTCATTGCACTGTCTCGCCTCACGGAACGTGCTGATACCGATGAGCATCCGCCCGTGGCCCTCGCGCGGCTGGTCCCTGTAGGTGCCGAGCAGCCGGTCCCACCCCGGCAGGGTGAATGCGAAGTTGCTGTTCGCTTCGTCGTCGGCGACGGAACGGGGCACGCGATGCATGTCGGGCGTCACCACCCGCGAGCGCAACAGCGCATCGAGGCGCGGCGCCATGGGCTTCCGGTTTGAAACCCGGGCTCTCGCTGGAATGTCAGCCCGGTGTTCGAAGGTTTGTCAGATTATCACCGGTCGAACAAACCCGGCAGGAAAATCGCCGGCCAATTCTGCCGAGCAAATCCGAATGGCCAGGCTTTCACACAAGAACATAGCTAACAGCTTGACCTTCCTCGCAACATGTCTTGGCTGCGTGCATATCGGGGTATTCTTGTTCATTGCTTTCAGCACGGTTGCTTACCCGTTCCAACTGCAGTTCATGGAAGGCGGGACCGCCGACGTCATACGTAGAATTCTCTCCGGTAAGGATATCTATGCCAAACCCTCACTGGACTATGTCGCCTACATCTACGCTCCCCTGTACTACTACGTCTCGAGTTTCGTAAGCGCGATGCTCGGCGAGGGGCTCACCGCGCCCCGCCTCGTCTCGTTAGCCGCAACCTTCGGCAACGCGTTGCTCATCTACTCTCTGGTGCGCAACGAAGGTTGCTCACGACTGCTGGGGTTGCTCGCGATCGGGTTCTTTGCGAGTTGTTTCGTCTTGTCCGGGAGGTGGTATCACATCGCGAGAGTCGACAGCCTATACCTCTTCTTTTTACTGGCGGGTGCGCTCGTGTTGCGCGTCACCAACACCGCATCAGGTGCAATTTCGGCAGGTGTAATCTGGGGGCTGGCATTCCTGACAAAGCAGCCTGCGTTACTGGTCGTGGTTTTGGCTGTCGCCGTAATGTCCGTTGCCGATCCTAAGAGAATGGCAACTCTCGCGCTGACATTCATCGCGGTAGCTGCGGGTTCGTCACTATGGCTCAACACGACGAGTAACGGGTGGTTCTTCTATTACACATTCGAGCTGCCAAGCACCCACGCTCTCGTCAAGAGTCGCGCGACGGGCTTTTGGATAAGCGACCTTCTGGGTGACACCTGGATTGCGACGTCGCTTTCCGCACTATGCCTGTTACTTTTGGCGAGAAGCAGACAACCCTCACGATTTTTCTATCTCGGGCTTGCAGCCGGCATGATCGGCAGCAGTTTTGTCTCTCGCTTGCATTCTGGGGGATACGTAAACGACCTAATGCCCACCTATGCAATCTTGAGCATTTTGATGCCCGTCGGGATATCTCTTGTCGGCAGACGGGCAGCCGGCTGGAACATCACCCGCGACCGGAAGGAATTAATCCATGCGGGGCTAATGTTGGCGGTCAGCTGCCAATTTCTCCTGCTCGTGGTCGACCCGAGGCTCTCGATTCCGACCGCAAGAGACTATCAAGCCGGAGAGCGCTTCCTCGAATACCTCGAACAGATCCCCGGCGATGTACTGATTTTCCGCCATCGATTTATCCAGACGCGCGCGGGAAAGAAATCTTACGGCTTGGGGGCTGCGGCAGGCGACGTGCTGAGAAGCCACGGGAACGTGCGAGATGCGCTGTACGAGGAGATCCAGGCGGCTATCCGCCGAGAGAGATTCGACGCGATTATCTTGAATCGCGAGAATGCGCGTCAGTTGCAGCCCGCGCTTTCCGAAGCATACGAGCTCCGCACGCGGATATTTGTCGACGATTCATCGTACTATCCCGTCACCGGTGTTCGACGTCGTCCGGACTACGTTTTCGTCCCCAAGAAAGAGTGATCGAGGCGAAAATACGAAACAGTCTCCCCGCGAGCTCGAAGCGGTGGGAGGGAATCATGACGACCGGGGAACCATATCCTGGCGCGGAACAGTTGAATGCCCGATCTTTCCCACAGGAACGTCGCGAACAGCCTGGCTCTACTGGCAATGGTTCTGAGCTGTGCGCACGTGGGCCTGTACGTTTACGTGGCGTTGGAGACGGTCGCCTACCCGTACCAGCTGGAGTGGATGGAGGGCGGGACGGTGGATGTCATACACCGTATCCTCTCCGGCAAAGACCTCTACACCGAGCCTTCCCTGGAGTACGTCCCGTACATCTATACACCGCTCTATTATTTCGTCTCGAGCCTGGTGACCTCGTTGCTCGGCGAAGGGCTGACCGCGCCGCGGGTGGTCTCGCTCGCGGCCACCGTGGGCAATGCCGGCCTGATTTACGGGCTGGTGCGCCGGGAGGGCGGTTCGCGGGTGCTGAGTGTGGTCGCCATCGGTTTTTTTGCCGGCTGCTTCGCGTTGTCGGGGCGTTGGTATCACATTGCCAGAGTCGACAGTCTTTATCTTTTCTTCGTGTTGCTCGGAGCATTCACTTTGCGCAGCAGCCGCGGCCTATCCGCGGCGGGAGCCGGCATCGTCTGGGGCATGGCCTTCTTGACCAAGCAGTCCGCGCTCATGGTGGCGGCACCGGTTGTCGCCGTCATGTTCTTCATCGATCGCAAGCGGGCGTTGATTTTTGCTACGCTGCTCGCAGCGGTCGCCGGCGGTTCGAGCTTGTGGCTGCATGCCGCCAGCGACGGCTGGTTCTCCTACTTCGTCTTCGAGCTACCCGGAACCCACCGCGTTGTGTACAGCCAAGCAGTCGAATTCTGGACGCTGGATCTTCTCGGCGCAGCTTGGATAGCCCTGTTCGTCTCACTGCTCGGTCTGGTCTTGTTGGTGCGCAAGGACCGGCGAGTGGGGTTGTTCTATGTTGCGCTGGCAGTGGGCATGATCGGGAGTAGCTATGCCTCTCGCCTGCATTCGGGAGGCTACCTGAACGTCGTCATGCCCGCGTATGCGATGTTGAGCATTTTGATGCCCCTGGGGATATCTCTTGCGAGAGAGAAATGTGCAAGCTGGGGATTCAGCCGTGAGAGAGAAAGCTTGGTCCAAGTCGGTTTCATGCTGGCGGTGAGCTGCCAGCTGGTGATGATATTCGTCGATCCGCGTTATTCTATTCCTGAACAGCGGGACTACCAGGCGGGCAAGCGCTTCTTGGAATTCGTCGCGGAAATCGAAGGGGACGTGCTGCTGTTTGACCACCGGTTCATACAGACCCGGGCGGGCAAGCGATCCTATGGCTTGGGGGGGGCGGGGCGAGACGTTCTCAGGAGTCGAGGGGAAGTTCGGGACGCGTTTTACGAAGAGCTTCAAAGGTCCATTCGCAGCAGGCGCTTCCACGCGGTCATTCTGAACCACAGGGATGAGCCTCACCTCCAGCCCGCCTTATCCATGACGTATGATTATCTGGGGGAGATTTTCAATGACGACTCGTACTATCCGGTAACGGGCTCTTGGACCAGGCCGAATTACGTGTTCTCTCGGAAACCTGTGGCCGATTCGGGTTCGTAGGCTGCGCGGTGACGTCAGCCTACCCGCAACTGGCCGGCCGATCTGGTCCTTGACCCGAACAGCAAACATTCGTCGCCGGTGCTTTCGCATCGCGATTGGGCTGGCGCTGATCTTCGGCCTCGTCTGGGCCGCGGGAGCGTTTCTCGTTAATTCCGCCTACGAAGGCGATTCTTTGGAACCGGTAACCCAACTGGTTTCCGGTCGCGCCGAGCACTCCATGGCAGAGTACTCCGCCAGATTCAACTATGTCATGTCGATAGTCGGCTGGTGGTTCCTGGTGCCCGCGCTGGTGACGCTTTCCATCATTGGAAACCTCTCGCCAGGGCTGCGCAAGCGATGGGGAGACACCCTCTCTTTCGTCTTGGCCGCCGTGCGCCGTTACTGGGTGGAGATTTATTTCGCGGCGGGACTGGGGGTCGCCATCTTCGCGTACGGCGTCGTGGTGGGAAGCTTCAAGATCTTCCCGTACGCCGTGCTTGGCTCGGCGGGCGCGGCGTGGATCGAGTTGAAATCGTCCATGGAGCCGGCCCGAAGACGGCCCCACGAGATCCTCACCAATTATCGCGCCGGCGGCGTGGTTATCCACGACCCCGAACTTGCCTACGACGGCCTGACCTTTATCAGCCTGTATCGGGACGGGCAATTCGAGCTGGCGCTCTTCGATATGAACGGAGAGATGCTACACCGTTGGCGGGTGAGCCCCAACGATACGCTGAAGCAAAAGAATAAAAACATCCGTCGGATGCGTGCGGCTTACAAGCACACCATTCACGGCGCTGTCCTCTACCGAAACGGTGATGTGCTATTCAATTTTGAATACAAAGGCCTGGTCAAGCTCGATAGATGCTCGAACGTCATCTGGACGCTCGACGAGCCGACCAATCACGCCTTGGCGGTAGAAGATGACGGAACCATCTGGGTGCCGAGCCGCCGACTCGTCACCCACGCGGCTGATGCCTATCCGCGCATGCGCGTGCCCTATCATGACGAGCAGATCCTGAAGTTGTCACCCGGCGGTGAGATCCTCTCGCGCATCTCGGTAATGGACGTCCTGTTCGATGCCAAGTACGAAGGACTGTTCTTCGGTGGGAGACCGGATTGGCCCGCATCCCTTTTCAAAGATCCTCTTCACCTCAATGACGTGGAGATCGTCAACGCGGCCCTTGCCCGCAAGCACCCCGCCCTGGCGCGCGGCGACCTCATGCTGTCACTACGCAATCCCAACGCACTGGTGTTCGTCGACCCTCGGACCGGTGCCTTGAAGTGGGTAATTCGGGGGCCGTTCCTTCGCCAGCACGATCCTGATATTCTGCCTGACGGCACGCTCATGGTGTTCGACAACAGAATGGACGCTGGTTCCGTTTTCCATGGAAGGCGCATAACCGAGCCACAAGTATTCGGGTACTCGCGGATTGTTCACATGGACCCGGCCACGATGCGGACCCTATGGGTTTACGAGGGTTCGACTGCGCGTCCCTTCTACTCCTCGATTCAAGGGAAGGTGCAGTCGCTGCCCAATGGAAATATCCTCGTCGTCGAGCCGGAAGCGGGCCGGGCGTTCGAGATCGAAACAGAGACGAAATCGGTGGTGTGGGAATTCATCAACTTGCTGGATTCAGCCACGGGCACCGTCGGCAGGCTCACCCAGGCCGACCGTATTCCTCGCGGCGACGCCCCTTTCGTAGGTGAACCGTGCACCTGATGCTGCAAGCGGCCGGGCGCAGGCAGGTGCGCGCCGGGTGGCCGGTACTCTCCGAGACCACCTGCTCGATCCGCGAGCACGGGAAAGCAGCGTGAAGGGTCCGATGGGAGTTGGCGCGGCGCTGCTGCTTGGCACGCTGGTCGCGAGCGAGCCTTGCGCGGCGTATGTGGGCCCTGGCCCCGGGATCTCCGTGCTCGCGGCTTTGGCGGCGGTCGTCTTGGGCATACTGCTAGCGCTTGGCGGCCTACTCGCTTGGCCCGTGCGAACCTACATTCGCCACCGAAAAAAAAGGACAACGCCAGCGCACGGATCGGAATCGATTCCGGAAGCCGAGGGCAGTTCCGCCGGTGCCGATCTGAGGTTACAGGCGGCCGACACGCCGCCGCACCCGGAGTAGGTGGGCGCCACGCGCCATCACCCCGGTCTGCATGGGTATCCTCGATTTCCCCGGGCCACTGTTTGAATGGGTCGATACGCTTTTGCGCCCCGGACTGTCGCCCATCGCACGCCTGTCCGTTTGGGCGCTGGCGGCGGCGGCCGCATCCATGGGGATTTATCGTCTTTCCTCGTCGCAGGAGAAGATAAAAGCCGTTCAGGACAAAGTGAACGGTGCCCAGCAGGCGCTGGTACGTTACGAAGGAGAATTCGCCGGGCTTTTGGTGTTGATTCGCTCCTGCCTGGTACTTCCTCTCCAGCAGGTCGGGCTGGTGCTGGGACCCGCGCTCCTGGGATCCCTGCCCGCGGTGTGCCTGATTCTGTGGATCAGCACGGTCTATGGACACGACTTTCCGCAGGCTGCCCAAGAGATTGAAGTTCGATTGTCGCCACCGACCCGCAATGTGAGTTGGACGGCGGGAACCCGGGCCGGCGCAGATGTCGGCGTCTGGCGTCTTGCATGGCCCGCGGCCGGAAAGATCGTCGACCTTCGGGACGAGGCGGGACGGTCCCTACTGTCGCTGCCGCTCGAATTTCCGGTAGCCGTAATCGAGAAGAGACGCTGGTGGAATACCTTGACGGGCAATCCGGTCGGATATCTGCCCGCCGATGCCGAAATAGACAGTGTGTCGCTGGCGCTTCCGGAGCAAGAAGTTCTCGGGTTTGGTCCCGCATGGCTCCGATCGTGGGAGACGCCGTTCTTTGCCCTGCTCGTTGTATTCTCTGTTGCAATTAAGATCTTGTTCAGAATTCGTTGACGTTGGTGGCCATGGGCCGTCGTTCCCAGAATCACGCAAAGGTGCTCCGAGTTTCCGCGATTCGCGCGGCGTTCGGCACGCTGATCCACGAGTTTCCCGGCTTTTGGATCAAGGCCGGGAACCTCGAAACGTCACTTCTGATCCCCGATGTCGAAAGCGTAGCCATCACCCAGCCGGTATTCATTGCGGGGCTCGCACGTTCCGGTACGACCATCCTGCTCGAGCTTCTGGCATCGATGCCGACGGTAGCCACCCACCGGTATCGGGATTTTCCACCCTTGTTCACACCCTGCTGGTGGAACTGGTTTGTGGACCGCGCAGGGAAAACAGCATCCCATCCTGAGGAACGCGCCCACAGAGACCGAATCGTGGTGACGCCGGAGAGTCCCGAGGCGATGGAAGAGCCGTTGTGGATGGCGTTCTTCCCAGAGGCCCGCGACCCGTCGGGCAGCGACGTGCTCGACGGCAGCCTGAGCCGGGTGCCGTTCGAGCGATTCTACCGTGACCATATCCGCAAGCTGCTGCGGCTGAGGAAGGGGTCGCGGTATGTGTCCAAGGGGAATTACAACATCACCCGCCTGGAATATCTCTTGCGCCTGTTTCCAGACGCCCGTTTCGTGATTCCGATCCGCGAGCCCGCGGCGCACGTCGCGTCGTTGATGAAGCAACATGCCCTGTTCCAGGACGCGTTGTGGGACAATCCCCGCGCCCTGAACCACCTGCGCCAGGCGGGTCATTTCGAATTCGGACCCGATAGGCGGCCGATCAACACCGGAGATACCAGACGGGTAGAAGAAGTGTCAGCGCTTTGGCAATCGGGAGAGGAAGTTCGAGGCTGGGCGCGGTACTGGGCCCATGTCTATGGCTACGTCGCGGGACGCCTTGCGGCGCACGAGACGCTGCGCGAGGCGACCCTGATCGTACGCTATGAGGACCTTTGCCATTCGGCCCTGGAGACGGCCCGGTCGATTCTCGCTCATTGTCGCCTGCACGAAGACAAGGAGGTGGTCGAGGCGTTTTGCGCGCGCGTCAGTCTTCCCGATTATTACGACCCTCGGTACTCCGACGAAGCGCGCACCGTCATTGAGGAGGAGACTGCCGAGACGGCGCGTCGGTTCGGCTACCCGCTTCGGGGCACGGAGTAAAGCATGTCGGGGAAAGATCGCGGGTGAAGGCGTGGACGGGAATCGGTGCGCCCCGGATACGCCGCGGATGGCCTCATTGACTGACTCGAAACCAGGCCGATTCGTTCTCTTCGCCGTGCTCGCTCTGGTCGTCGTCGCGACCTCGCTGTTCGCCTTCGCGGGCGAGCCCCTTGCCAACACCGACGACGCCTTTATCGTCCTCGTCTACGCGCGCCACCTGCTGGCCGGTGCGGGTCTGGTGTGGAACGCAGACCCCGTCGAAGGATTCACCAGCCCTCTCGACCTGCTACTCAAAACGGCCGGCACCGCCGTAACAACCGATCCGATCAAGATGGCTTTTTCCCTGACGCTGATGTTCCACGCGGGCTGTGCGCTCGTCGTCATGTTGCTCGGATACCAGCTCTATCGCCGGCTGCCGATCGGGGTTGTGAGAGCGATCTGCTGGTCGGCATGCGCCGGTCTCGCGGTGGCCACGAGCCAGGCGCTCGCCTACGGCTCTTCGTTCCTGGTGGAAACCCCCCTGTTCATATTTGTCGCCCTGACGCTGTCAGCATTGATGCTGCGGCCGACGCCGTCGCTATCCACCGTCTGGGGTTTCGGAATCTCCACATCACTGCTGGCGTGGGCACGGCCGGAGGGCGTAGTGCTCGCGGCGGCCGCGCTCGCGATCTTCGCATACGAGCACCGGCGTGCGGTTTCCCGGACACGGGCCGCCATTCCGATGGTCATCTTCGCCATTGCCACCGCGGGGTTATTCCTATCGCGGCTCTGGTATTTTGGTCATTGGGCGCCCAATACCTACTACGCCAAGTCTTCGGACTCACGTTGGACAGAGGTGCAGGACGGCGTCTCGTACGTGGTCGCGGGCTCGGACTCCCTGGTCGGCGTGGTGCTCATCGTGATCGCGGCACTCGGCTGGTCGATGCTGCTCGGATCGTCGTGGAAGGACGAACGGGCCAAGCGCGTATTTCGCTTGACGGCGGTCCTCGCGGTCACGTCCGTGCTGATGGTGATTTTCAGCGGAGGTGATTCCTATGACGGATCGCGGTTCCTCGCGCTCCCGTTTGTTCTTGCGACCGTGATGCTCGTTGTCGCGACCGTCGGGATGAAGGGCGTTCCAAGGGCGGTGGCGATAAATGCGCTCGCGGCGCTCGTATTGGTGCAAGTCGCGCAGACTGCCGGCGGTAGTGCGGATAAGCTACGGCGGCTGGGCCGTTGGCCCCTCTCGATGAGTGATTACGCCTGCGACCGCTCGTTCGCCGGCTGGCTCTCGCGCGCCGCGCGGGACCTCCCCATCGCGCAGACCGACTTTCAGCAAGTCAAGCTGCTGGCAGACGAGTTGCACGTCGTCGACCTGCGGGGACTGAACGATGAGCAGATCGCCCATCTCCCGTGGCCGAAACGCAACCGCTGGGGCAAGTACGATCACGACCTCGGGGTGTCGGTGAACGCGCCGATCTGGATCTGGGGGCGGAAGCTGAAGACGCCGGAGCCGATTTCCGACTACTCGATGGAGCGCTTGCTCGCCGATGCGCAACTGATGACCTACTTCACGGCCTGGAGGGACGAGCCCGCCATGGCCGGCACGGCGGCGGGCCGCGGAATCCACGCCGCCTACTTGCCCGCCAGTGTCCAGGTTTGCGGCGACTACAGAAACTTCTTCGTGCGAAAAGACGTCGCCGCCAGGCTGGCCGCGGCGGGCGCTAACATCGGCGTGTCCTCCGGCGCCCCCGGGTCACAGGCTCATTCGCTTGAATAGTTGCTCGGGGATAAACCTGATAACGACCATGATCCAGCGCCAGAACCACGGCACGTACGCAACCTCCTCGCCTGTTTCGATGGCGCGGTAGATGTCCCGGGCGGCTCTCTCGCGGCTTATCCACAACATGCCTTTTGCAAACTCCGCTGTCATCGGTGTGTCCACGAATCCCGGCTTGAGCGTGATGACGCGGACCCCGGACCTGTGCAGCCGGTTGCGTAACCCTTGCAGGAATATCGTCACGGCACCCTTCGCTGCCCCATAGACGTAATTGCTCTGTCGTCCCCGGTCCCCGGCGACGGATGATATGACGGCGATGGTTCCCGCTCTGTGCTGCTCGAAGTAATTTGCCAGGTGGGTAAGCAACGATATCGTGCTCAGTGAATTGACTTCGAACGCCTGTCTCGTCAGCTCGGCCGACGCTTCACAGGCTCGTTGATCCGGTAGTGACCCATGGGCCACGAGAACCGTGTCCAATCCGTCGAGCCTGGCGGCGGCTTCTTCGATGACGGCACGATGACGATTGAGCTCGAGCACGTCCATCACGCAGGTCTCTACCTGGCCCGCGCCCCTGGCCTCGAGGTCTTCAGCCACCGCCGCGAGCTTTTCCGCATCCCGGGCAACCAGA
The DNA here is from genome assembly GCA_964605765.1 of uncultured Ectothiorhodospiraceae bacterium. Lineage (GTDB taxonomy): Bacteria > Pseudomonadota > Gammaproteobacteria > HK1 > HK1 > CAZSDY01. The sequence continues at coordinate 15,200 of CAZSDY010000010.1, forward strand.
AACAGCCGATCCTTATCGGCCGCGAATCGTCTTGCGGTGGCGTGAGCGAGCGCCGATGTGCACGCGACGACGAGGACCCGCCTCATCCCCGTTCCCCATCCGCGCGGTCCCCATGCACGCGGCGCCAGAAGCTCGACGAGAACCTGGGGTCGACATAGGGCACGAGCTCTGCCCACCGGGGAAAATAGCTTCTGAAGCTCTCCGCGCTCATGCGCGCGTCCTTGGCCGGATAAACCGCGCCGCCGCAAGACCGCGTTACCTGATCCAGGCTATCCAGAAGCTCGAACGTCTTCGCGCCCCGGTTCGTGAAATCCAGGGCCAGCGTGACCCCCGGCCGCGGAAATGACAGTAGTCCAGAGGGCGTCTGCTCGCCGAACACTTTCAAGACCGCGAGGAACGAGCCCATCCCTGCCCGGGCGATGCGATCGAGGATCTCCCGGACCGCATCCCTGGCCTGTCCACCGCCGATGACGCATTGATACTGAACGAATCCTCGTGGGCCGTAGAGCCGATTCCAGTGTCGAATCGAATCCAGAGGGAAGAAAAAGCGCTCGTAATGCACGGTTGCCTCACGCCGGGTGGCGTGCTTGCGGTAGTAGACTGCATTGAAGGCTTTCAGGCTCCAGCGATTGAGCAGCGAAACAGGCGGCTCGAAGACAATGCTCGGAACGAGCCGCCGTGCCCTTTGCAACCTTGCGCGCGATCTTGGCAGCGGCTCGTCGCAATGGTTCGCGCGCGTGAACAGCCCGCGGCCGATCCGTGAGCCCCCGGCGAGGCAGTCCACCCACGCCGCCGTGTACTCGAAGCGCTGATCCGATTCGGCCGCGAGCGAGAAGAACTCGTCCAGATTCGCATATCGAATCACCTCCCTTCTCAGGTGGGGGCCGGGAGTCTGCTCGAGCTCGATTTCGGCCCAGGTGATCAGGCCGGTGAGTCCCAGACCACCGATCGTGGCCCGGTACCAATCGGCGTTCTCTCGCGGCGAGCAGAGCAAGCGCGTGCTATCCGAGCGCAGCAGCTCGAAGCGGCGCACATGGCGACCGAAGGTACCGACGCGGTGGTGGTTCTTGCCGTGCACATCGTTCGCAATCGCCCCGCCCACGGTCACGTGCCGGGTGCCGGGCAATACCCGCAGGAGCCAGCCGTTCGGCACGATGAGATCGAGGATCTCCGACAGCAACACGCCTGCCTCGCAGCGTAATACGCCATGTTCTGGATCGAACAGGATGAAGCGGTCGAGGGGCCGCGCATCGATGAGCACCCCGCCGTCGTTCAGACAACTGTCGCCATAGCTGCGTCCGTTGCCGAAAGGCAGGAATGTCGCGTCCTCGAAACCGTCCAGGGGCAGCGATTCATGCCGCCAGACCATCCTTGTGACGCGGGTCCGGGCCTTGGGATGCCGTCCCCAGGACTCGTAGCGCACTAGATGGCCACCCACAGAATGAAGAGTCCAATGACGCCCAGCCATCGGCTCTGGGCATCCTCGATGGCGAAAAGCACCGGATCGGTGCGCATCTTGCCCCGCCGAGCCAGAAGCCAGATGCGGCTGACCCAGTAAAGAAGAAGGGGGCACAGCATCCAGATCGCTGCGGGAAAGCCATAGAGAACCGTTACCTTCGCGCTATTGATGTACAAAGCGAGCACGACGACGGCCAGGTAGCCGCTGGCAATGCCCGACTGCGCAAGTCCTTCCAGGTCCCTTGCCAGATAGCTTCTGCCCGTTGCCCCCGTCCGGTTCTCTTGCTCCAGCATCAGCAGCTCCGAGTAGCGCTTCACCAGAGCGAGGCTGAAGAAAAAGAACATGGAGAAAGCCAGCAGCCAGAACGATGCGGAAACCGTGGTCGCGGTAGCGCCGGCGATGATGCGCGCGGTGTAGAGTCCGGCGAGCACCACCACGTCGACCAGGACCACGCGTCTGAAGACGAGGGAGTAGGCGAGGGTCACCGCGTAGTAGAGGGCCAGCACCCCGAGGAACTCCAGAGCCAAGGGCAGCGCGGTTGCAAACGCGCCGAGGAGCAGGACGGGTATCAGAACGGTCACGTGCACGATGGGTAGTTTGCCCGCCGCGATGGGCCTGTTTCGCTTGCTCGGGTGTTGCCGGTCGTCCGGGAGATCCAGCAGATCGTTCAGAAGATAGGCGCTGGACGCGCACAGGCTGAAGGCCACGAATGCCAGCAGCGCCTGTAGCATCAGCTGTGGCTCGTGAAAGCGATGGGCCATGACCAGCGGAACGAATACGAGCAGGTTCTTCAGCCACTGATGCGGACGCATGGCCGTGACGAGCTCCCGGGCACCCCGATTGCGGTCGTCGAAGATCCTGTGAATTTCTATGAGATTTTCCGCCGCATGCTGAACGCCAGGCTCCGGGTTTACCAGCACGCCCCCGGCGGCGTGGGACCAGACTTCGAGGTCTGCTTTCGAATTGCCGGCGTAGTCGAAGCCCCTCTCACCATAGGAATCGAGCAGGCGCTGTTTCTTGTGTGGCCCGGATAAGTTCGCAGTCGCGTCGCTTGCGAGCACTGCATCGAACAAGCCCAGGTGCCGGGCGATTTGGTTCGCATACTTGACGTTGGAAGCGGTCGCGAGAACCAACTCGCGCCCCCGTTCTTTTTCCGCTCTCAGGTAATCCAGGAACGATTCGTTATAGGGGAGCCGGCTTGCATCGAGCTCGACGTGCTCGGCGATCCGGTGCTTGAGGTTTGCCTTGCCCTCGAGCAGCCACACGGGCAGGACGAAGGCATACAGGGCATTTTGCTTGAGCAGCGCAAAGAACGGCTCGAGCAGCAGGTCGGTGCGCAGGAGCGTACCGTCGAGGTCCACACACAAGGGCTTGCCGGGATTTGAGGCGACTGGTGCCAAATTATTGATCTCGTGTGCCAATCAAGCTAGATTCGTAATACAATAAAGCAACCTCATTCTCGCCGCACGTGAGTTCCTGCTCACGCCCCATGGGGGGGGGTATGATAAAGCTCGAGAGGGTCTTGCTGAACCCGATCCTGGTGCTGTTCGTCAGCGTCGGGTTCCTGGTCGCAAGCAGCTTAGTCAACGTTTCCACGCAACTGGCCGAAGCTCAGGTCGGGTCCGGGTCAGTGTCGGGCAAGCTGGACGAAAATGATCCCGGCACGGAAGGTGGTGGACTTCGCGCAATAAACGACAATTTCTTCACCTTCTTCCCCGTCGGTTCCATGATTGGGAACGTACTCATTCAGAACCCGTTTGTGGACGCGGGAGAATCCGGTAGTACAGGCATCGCCGCGCGCCGCATCCGCGGCGGCGCCTTGGTTCGGGGCCTGTCGGCCGGCGAGGGGCTCGCATTTCCGCTGGGCGTATGGGCCAGCTATCAGAGATCGGATCTCGAGGACGACTTCAGGGGCACCGCCTTTGACGGTGACACCGACATGGCATTCCTCGGGATGGACATCAGCCCCTCGGAGGACATCGTCGTCGGCGTCGCCTTCGGCTACGAGAGCAGCGACTTGGATACGACGTTCAACCGGGGCGAGCAGGAGATCGAGGGGTTCACGATTTCACCCTACTTCGGCGCCCTCCTCAGCGAGAAGCTCGGCCTCAGCTACGACCTGAGCGTCGACGTTGCCGGCGGATACTCCAGCGTCGACATCGACCAGTTCCGCACCTGTACGGCGGGTCCATGCGTTGCCGTGATGGGTGCAGGGGCCCGGGTTACCAGTTCCACCGATGCGGAGCGTCTCTTCATCAGCGGTAACGTGAACGCCGGTCAGAGTTACGGCAATTGGAACCTCACCGGCCACGCCGGACTACTTTTTGCCACCACCGACGTCGATGGTTTCACCGAGAGCGACGCGACCGTCATCGGCGAGCGTAGCACCGACCTCGGTCGATTTACGGTGGGCGGCGACGCGTCCTATAGCTGGGGCGCGTTCGAGCCGTTTCTGAGCATCGCCTACGAGAACGACTTCACCCGTGAGGACATCGTCACCACCGGCGTGCAGCCGGCAAATGATGCGGACGACGCGGTGTTCGGTCTCGGTGTCAATTGGTATTCGAATGGCGGCGCCACCGCGAGCTTCCGTTACGAGACCATCCTGGGCCGAGAGGACTTCAACGCGAATTCTTACAACGTCCTATTCCTCTGGGAGTTTTGAGTAACACTTTCGTCCGTCGTCGCGCCCTGGCCTGCGCATCCATCACCGCGCACCCTGCGCCCCGTCCGACTGCCGAGTCCGGACATCAGGCGGTGAGCCGCGCGTATACGCTCGCGTAACGCGCCGCGCTCGCCTGCCAGCCGAAGTCCTTGCGCATGCCGTTTTCCTGCAGCGCCCGCCATGCGCCGGTGTCGCGATAGAGCGCCAGCGCGCGGCGCAGGCAGGCGCCGAGCGCGAGCGGCGCAGGCGCCTCGAACACGAAACCCGTGGCGGTGCCGGCGGCGCGGTTCCCGGGCGTCGCATCGACCACCGAATCGGCGAGTCCGCCCGTGCGGCGCACCAGGGGGGGCGTGCCATAGCGCATGCTGTACAACTGGTTGAGCCCGCAGGGCTCGAAGCGCGAAGGCATCAAGAAGAGATCCGCGCCCGCCTCAATCTGGTGGGCGAGTGCCTCGTCGTAGCCGAGCGTGACGCTCATGCGGCCGGGCGAGGCCCGGGCCTGCGCGCCGAGACGGCGCTCCAGCGCTGCCTCGCCACTGCCGAGAATCGCGCATTGCAGAGATTCGCCGGCGAACTCGGGCAGCGCGTCGAGCAGCAGGTCCACGCCTTTTTGCGCTGTGAGGCGGCTCACCATGCCGAGGAGGGGCACTGACGCATCGGGGGCAAGCCCCAGGCGGCGTTGCAGTGCGCGCTTGTTGCGCGCCTTGCCCCCCAGGTCGCCTGCGTGATAGGGAGCCGCGATGTGCGGGTCGCTGGCGGGGTTCCACACACGCGTGTCGATGCCGTTCATGATGCCGCTCAGATGCGGCGCACGCGCGGCGAGCAGCCCCTCGAAGCCGCATCCGTAATCCGCGGTCTGTATCTCGCGGGCGTAGGTTTCGCTCACGGTCGTAATGTGATCGGCGTAATACAGCCCCGCCTTCAGAAACGACACCGCGCCGTGGAACTCGATCCCGTGCATGGAAAAGCTGGCCCCGGGCAAATTGAGACTCTCCAGTGTCACGGGCGGGAAGCGTCCGGGGAAAGCCATGTTGTGCACACTCATCACGGCCGGTGCGCGCGCTCGCGCAGCATGCGCCAGATAGGCCGCCGCGAGCCCGCCCTGCCAGTCATTGCAGTGCACGATGTCGGGCCGCCACAAGCCAGCCACGCCGTCTCCGCCGAACCGCGCGGCGAGCCGGCAAAGCGCACCAAAACGAAGATGATTGTCCGGCCAGTCCCGCCCGGCAGCATCGAGGTAGGGCCCACCGTCGCGCGCATAGAGCGTCGCGCTCTCGAGCACATAGACCACCACACCGGTATCGGGCATGCGAGCGCTGAGCAGCCGTCCCGGCCCGAGATCCGGCAACAGAGGGACGCTACGGCGCACGCAGCGAAGCGCCAGGCGATCGAGCACCGCCGGATAGCCGGGGATCAGCAAACGCACGTCCAGACCCAGGCCGACGAGCGCCGCGGGCAGCGCAGCGCTCACATCGGCAAGCCCGCCGGTCTTGACCAGCGGCTGGACCTCCGGCGTGACGTACAGCACCTTGAGGGCTCTTCCCATGGGTCAGCAGCCTGCCGGCCACCCGTGAGGGCACGGCGCCTGGTGCCACGCAAGCTTCGCGGGATGAATCCCGCTCCTACAGGGCGCCGCCCAAGCCACCCCGGCCTGTCGCGCCCGCCACGGCTTGTCGAGCCCCGTGTGCCCGCGGGGCATCAACACGCCGCGCCATCGAGCGCGAACACGACGCCACCGAGCGGCGGGAGGGTGATGCTCAGGGAGCACTCGCGTCCCATGTAAGGGGTGCGATCGGCATCGACACCGCCCTGGTTGCCCACGTTGCTGCCGTCGTAGATCCAGGCGTCCGAGTTGAGCAGTTCCACGTAACGGCCGGGCCCCGGCACGCCGATGCGGTAACCGAACCGCGGCACGGGCGTGAAATTGAGCACGACCACGACGCGCTCGTCGCCCGCCCGGCGCACATAGCTGATGACGGACTGCAGAGCGTCGTGGCAGTCGATCCACTCGAAACCGCTGGCCTCGAAATCGTCCCGGTGCAAGGCGGGAAGGCGCGCGTACAGGCCGTTCAGATCGACCAACAGGCGGTACAACCCCTCGTGTCCGGGCCGCTCCGCATCCGCCCAGGCGAGAGCACGGGCGTGGTCCCACTCGTCCACCTGGCCGATCTCGCCGCCCATGAACAGCAGCTTCTTGCCGGGGTAGGTCCACATGTAGAGATAGAGCAGGCGCAGGTTCGCGAGCTGCTGCCATGCATCGCCCGGCATCTTGCCGAGCAGCGATCCCTTGCAATGCACCACCTCGTCGTGCGAGAGCGGCAGCAGGAAGTTCTCGCTGAAGCCATACATGATGCCAAAGGTGAGCTGGTCGTGATGGAAGCTCCGATGGACCGGATCGTCGCGGAAGTAACCGAGCGTGTCGTTCATCCAGCCCATGTTCCACTTCATGCTGAAACCGAGCCCACCCAGCCACACCGGGCGCGTGACCTGCGGCCATGCGGTCGACTCCTCGGCAATGACCAGCGCGCCGGGAAATTCGCGGTGCACCGCGGTGTTGAGCTCGCGCAGGAAGGCGACGGCTTCCAGGTTCTCGTTGCCGCCGTGCTCGTTCGGCGTCCAGTCACCAGGATCACGTGAGTAATCCAGATACAGCATGGAGGCGACCGCATCCACGCGCAGCCCGTCGATGTGAAACTCCTCGAGCCAGTAGACAGCGCTCGAGAGCAGGAAGTTGCGCACCTCGTTGCGTCCGTAATCGAAGATGAGCGTGCCCCAGTCGCGATGCTCGCCACGCCGCGGATCGGCATGCTCGTAGAGCGGTCCACCGTCGTAGCGCGCCAGCGCGTGAGCGTCGCGCGGAAAGTGCGCCGGCGCCCAGTCCATCAGCACGCCCAGGCCACGCAGGTGACAGTGCTCGACGAAGCGGCGGAAGTCGTCCGGCGCGCCAAAGCGGGCGGTCGGTGCGTAATAGCCCGTGGTCTGGTAGCCCCAGGACTCGTCCAGCGGGTGTTCCGTCATGGGCAGCAGCTCGATATGCGTGAACCCGAGTGTCAGTGCATGATCGGCCAGTCGCTCGGCGAAAGACGCGTAGTCGAGAAAACCACCGCCGGCGTCGCGCTGCCAGGAGCCCGCGTGCACCTCGTAGATGCTGAGCGGCTCGTGCAGCCAGTCCCAGCGCTCGCGCTCTTGCATCCAGACGCCATCGCGCCATGCCCGCACGCCGCCGTCGCGCACCACGGAAGCCGTTGCGGGGCGCAGCTCGCAGCGCTGCGCATAAGGGTCGCTCTTGAGCGCTACCGCGTGCGTCGCGCGATGGCGGATCTCGAACTTGTAGCGCGTTCCGGCATCGAGCCCTGGCAGGAACAACTCCCACACCCCGCTCGCACCGCGCACGCGCATGGCCGAGCGCCGGCCGTCCCAGGCGTTGAAATCGCCGACCACGCTGACGCGCTCCGCGTTCGGTGCCCAGGTCGCAAAAAGCACGCCGTCGATGCCGTCGGCGACATGCGGGTGCGCGCCCAGAAACCGGTAGGCATGCAGGTGCCTGCCTTCGGCGAACAGGTGCAGGTCGAGATCCCCCACCTGCGGCGCGAAGGCATAAGGATCGTAGCCCGACTGCTCGTGCCCCTCGCCGTCTGTCCAGCTCAGCTTGTAGCGCTCGGGCACCGCGCCCGGCTCACCGCACCACTGGAAAACGCCGGTTGCGCCGAGCGGGCGCATGGTGTGGGCTTGCTCGACGATGACGCGCTCGGCACCGGGAAAAAACGCTCTGATGACCTCGTGCGAGCCCGCACGGTGCCTGCCGAGCACCTCGAAGGGATCGTGATGGCGGGCCTCGACAAGGCGCTGCAAAGCCTGGTCGTCGGGCGCCGCCTGCCTGAAAAAGGGGTCAGACCCCATAGAATCACCTTGACATTCAGGCGTGGGCTCTTGACCGGTGTCCGAGCTCGTGTGCCATGATTGACCCGTCTTTCCCTTTGCGTGCTCCGCGGCGTGGCGCGTTCTTCGCTATCGGGTGATTGATTTCGCGAAGACGCCAAGAAAAGCAATCCGAAATATCTGCCGCTTGCGCGGTCTGCCGTTTGCGTGCCGCCGCTCGGCGAGGCATTGAATTTTCCGGGCCGCCCATGCCGCACGCCGGGGCCAGGCGCACGCTGTCGCCGTGGCCGGGATCGAGGCACGGATGGTAACATAGCGGTCATCGCCCCGAGGCCGTCCCGCCCGCCTGATGACCATGACCGAAGACGTCAAGCCCAGATTCGTCAGTCGGCTGACCCGCGATACGCTGGCCCTGATACTCGCCGGCGGCCAGGGCACCCGCCTCGCGGAGCTCACCGCGTGGCGCGCCAAGCCGGCGGTACCGTTCGGCGGCAAGTTCCGGATCATCGATTTTCCACTCTCGAACTGCCTTAATTCCGGCGTGCGCCGCATCGGTGTTCTGACGCAGTACAAGTCGCACTCCCTGATTCGCCATATCCAGAAGGGTTGGAGCTTCTTGAGGGGCGAGTTCCGCGAGTTCGTCGAGCTGTTCCCCGCATCGCAGCGCATAGAACCGAACTGGTATGCGGGCACCGCGGATGCGGTGTACCAGAATCTGGACATCATCCGCAGCCACAACCCGCGCTATGTGCTCATCCTGGCGGGCGATCACATCTACAAGATGGATTACGGTCCGATGCTTGCCGCGCACGCCCGGCGCCGCGCGGACATGACCGTCGGTTGCATCGAGGTGCCCCTGGCCGAGGCGAGCGCATTCGGCGTGATGACCGTTGACGCCAGGCAACAGATCGTGCGTTTCGACGAGAAGCCGTCGCGCCCCCGGCCCACGCCGCACGATCCCGCCCGTGCGCTGGCCTCGATGGGCATCTACATCTTCAACATCAACTTCCTCTACGAGCAACTCATCAAGGACGCGGACACGCCCGCGTCCAGCCACGATTTCGGCAAGGACATCATTCCCTCGCTCATCGACGATTACCGCATCATTGCCTATCCTTTTCGCGGCGTGCGCGAGGGTACGGATGCGTACTGGCGCGATGTCGGCACGGTGGACGCGTTCTGGGCGGCGAACATGGAACTCGTCAGCATCACGCCGGACCTCAATCTCTACGATCAAGAGTGGCCGATCTGGACCTACCAGGAGCAGCTACCGCCGGCGAAGTTCATCTTCGACGACGACGATCGACGCGGCATGGCAGTCGATTCCATGGTCTCGGGCGGCTGCATCATCTCCGGATCGTTGCTGCGCCGTTCGCTGCTGTTCTCCGATGTGCAGGTCCACTCCTACTCGCACATAGAGGATTCCGTGGTGCTGCCCGAGGTCGTGATCAACCGTTCTTGCCGGATCAACAAGGCCATCATAGACAAGGGTTGCGTGATCCCGCCGCACACGGTCATCGGCGAAGACAAGGGCGCCGACGCCGAGCGCTTCCACCGCACCGATGCGGGCGTTGTGCTCGTCACCGCCGAAATGCTGGGACAGCACATCCACCATGTCAGGTAGTGCCTATCCAGAAAGAATGGCTCTCGCCAAGACGCAAAGATCGCAAATCCATCAGTGATTGTTCCCAGACCCACACCAAGATGTTTTCTTGGCGTCTTTGCGCTCTTGCGAGAGAAGGGTCCGCGTTTCTGGACAGCCACCAGGTAGCCCAGGGCGACACATGACAATGGCTGAGCGGCTCGGCGTGGTCCTGTGCTGGCACATGCATCAGCCGGCCTACAGGACGGCGCTCGGTGGGTCCTACCGTATGCCGTGGACCTACCTACACGCCATCAAGGACTACGTCGACATGGCGGCGCACCTGGAGGCGGTGCCGGGCGCACGGGCGGTGGTCAACTTCACGCCCGTGCTGCTCGACCAACTCACCGATTATGCGGCCCAGATCGAGGGCTTTCTGCGCGGCGAGGGATCTATCAGCGATCCCGTGCTCGCCGCGCTGGGAGAGGCGCGAGCGCCGGAGTCGCCGGCCGTGCGCGCGGCGCTGATACGCGCCGCACTGCGATCGAACGAGGCACGCCTCATCGACCGCTTCCCGCCCTACAAGCGCCTTTGCGAGATCGCGTTCGACGCGATGGCGCGCTCGGAAGAGGCCTATTTGAGCGATCAGTTTCTTGCCGACCTCGTCGTGTGGTATCACTTGGCCTGGCTCGGCGAGACGGTGCGCAGCAGTGATGCCGCGGTCGAGCGCTTGCTGCAAACAGCGCGGGGGTTCTCCCTCGAGGACAGGCGCGAGCTGCTCGGAATCGTCGGAGACTTGATCGCGGGCATCGTGCCGCGCTACCGGGCGCTCGGCGCGAGCGGGTGCATCGAGCTGGCAATGTCTCCCTACGCCCACCCCATCTTGCCCCTGATGCTGGACATCGCCTCGGCCAGGGAGGCGTTGCCGGGATCAGCCCTGCCGGATCTGCCGCACGGCTATCCCGGCGGGGCCGACAGCGCACGCTGGCAGATCGACCACGGTCTCGCCGTTTTCGAGCGCCACTTCGGCTTCAGGCCGTGCGGCTGCTGGCCCTCCGAAGGCGCGCTCAGCGAGGCCACGCTGGAACTGCTCGAGGGTGCCGGTTTCGCCTGGACCGCAAGCGGTGAGGGCGTGCTGCGCCACAGCCTGGGAGAAGCCTCCACGGCACGCGACAAGCACGCACCATTTCGCCTGCGCGAGGGCGGCATTCGCGTTTTTTTCCGTGCCGACGCGCTGTCCGACGACATCGGTTTCAACTTCGCCGGCTGGCACGCCGACGATGCGGTGGGACACCTGGTCGCGAAGCTGGAGGACATCGCCGCGGCGTGCGAGGCGCCGGGCGAACGGGTCGTCGCGATCATCATGGACGGCGAGAACGCCTGGGAGCACTACCCGGAGAACGCCTACCATTTCCTGTCCGCCCTCTACGAGCGCCTCGGTGCCCATCCCCGACTCGAGCTCACGACCTTCGCCGAGTGCGTGGCTCGCAATCTCCCCGCGCGCACGCTCGGGCGCCTGGTCGCGGGGAGCTGGGTGTACGGCACGCTGTCGACCTGGGCCGGCCATGCGGACAAGAACCGGGCATGGGAGATGCTGGCCGATGCCAAGCGCGCATTCATGAGCGCCGAGCGCGGCGGTGCTCTCGCGGGCGAGCGGCTCGCACTCGCCTCGCGCCAGCTCGCGGTTTGCGAGGGGTCGGACTGGTTTTGGTGGCTGGGCGACGCCAATCCCGGCGAGTCGATCGCCGCGTTCGATGCGCTGTTCCGCGAGCAGCTTCGCGCCCTGTATGAGCTGCTGGGTGAAACCGTGCCCGTATCGCTCGCGCAACCCATATCGACAGCGAGCGGCGCCGAGGTGGAGACTGGGGGTGTCATGCGCCGCGCAACAGCGGGCGCGGAGCCGGGCGCTTGAGCCCGCGTCCCCGGGCCGCGCCACGGGCCCGCGAGTGGCTGGACCGGCGCCGTGCGGGTGTGCTGGCGCACCCGACCTCGCTTCCCGGGCCCGGCACCAACGGGACGCTGGGTGCCCACGCGCGGCGTTTCCTGGATTTCATGGACGACTGCGGGATCAGCGTGTGGCAGGTGCTGCCGCTCGGACCGACGCACGGCGACCTGTCGCCGTACCAGACCCAATCCATCCATGCCGGCAGCGCGCGGCTCATCGATACCGACACGCTCGTCGAATGGGGCTGGTTCGAACCCGGTGAGCTGAGCGCGGCGCCGGCATATCGAATCCTGGACACGGCGGCAGCGGCACGCTTCGTGGCGCGCATGGACAGCAAGATCGAGCGGCGTTTCGGTGAGTTCCGCGAGCAAAACGCGTTCTGGCTTGACGACTTCGCTCTCTACAGCGCACTCAAGGCAGCGCATGAAGGGCTGCCCTGGTGGCGCTGGCCGACGGAGTTGCGCGACCGGGAAACAAGGTCAATGGAGGCGGCAGCACGCGAGCACGCCGGCGAGATCCGGCGTTGCCACGTCGAGCAGTTTGCCTTCGCGCAGCAATGGCGGGCTTTGAAGGCCGATGCGGAACGCCGCGACATCCTGCTGTTCGGCGATATGCCCATATTCGTGGCCGCGGACAGCGCGGACGTGTGGGTGCACAGAGATCAGTTCAGGCTCGACAGCGCGGGCGCGCCCGAGGTCGTCACGGGTGTGCCGCCCGACGCGTTTTCCGACACCGGGCAGCGTTGGGGCAGCCCCCATTACGACTGGCAGGCGATGCACGCGAACAGTTACGCGTGGTGGCGCGAGCGGCTGCGCGCCGAGCTCGACCGGTGCCATCTCGTGCGCATCGATCACTTCCGCGGCTTCGTCTCTGCCTGGGAGATCCCCGCCTCCTGCGACACGGCGGTCGAGGGGCGCTGGGCCGCCGGTCCCGGCGCGGTGCTGTTCGACGCCCTGCTGGATGCGTTCGGCAGCTTGCCACTGGTCGCCGAGGATCTGGGCATGATCACCGAGGACGTGCATGCGCTTCGCCGGCGCTTCTGCATTCCCGGCATGAAGGTCCTGCAGTTCGCCTTCGAAGGTGGGCCGGAAAACCCCTACCTGCCCCACAACCACTGCAGCGACTGCGTGGTATATCCCGCCACGCACGACAACGACACCACCGCGGGCTGGTACGCCGGTCTGCCGGGCGCTACACGCGAGCGCGTACGCGCCTACCTGGGCGCCGCGGACGCCGCGGTGCCGCCGGCTCTGGTACGCGCCGCCCTCGCCTCGGTGGCAAAGCTCTGCGTGATCACGATGCAGGATCTGCTGGGTCTAGGCGCCGGACATCGCATGAACACGCCCGGTGTTGCGCAGGGTAACTGGCGCTGGCGCTTTGCATGGTCCCAGGTACCATCCGATCTGGGCAATCGCCTCACCGATCTCATCCACCTGTACGGGCGCTAAGCGTCCGTAGGGCATGGGTGACAGCCTTGTGCCGGAATTACGGGCTATCGGGATGCCACTAAGCGGGGCGCCGTGCCGACAGAATTTCGCCGAAGCTTGCATATTCGCTGGCGCCGAGACGCGACAGCGGCTGCACTTTGTGGGCGTGGATTTTGAGGCGGCCCCTGTCGTTGATTTCCACGCACTCGTCATCGACGTAAATCTCCCTGACCTCGGCAAACAGCAAAGACTGCTGCTTGTTGTTGCCAATCATCTGTATATCGTGACATTCACAAAAATAGGCAATCTTGCATTCGCTGAGCCGCGGCATATGAAAACCTGCTACCCGGGTCAGTTCAAGATTGTTCGCTTCGACTTCGGACTCCCCCGGCGGCAGCGTTGCCGAAGACTGGTTTAACGCCGGCAATTGATCGCAACTCGCGATGTGAATCACGAACTCGGGACGCTCACGAATATTCCGCAGCGAATCCTTGTCGCTGCCGTCGTCCTGCTTGCCAATCGATACGATCACCAGGGGCGGGTCACTGCACACCGCATTGAAGTAGGAAAACGGCGCAAGATTGTAGCCATTATCATCGTTCTCGCTCAGCAGCCAGGCGATCGGGCGCGGTAGCACGGTTTGCGTCATGGTGAAATACACCTGCGGCGTGGGCAGTTCGTCGAGTTTGATTTGCATTTGGTTTACCGGTTAAGAATTAGCCCGACTTCGTCAACTCATTCCTCGAATTCGCTGATTTTGCCCTGTCTGCGAGCGTAAGTCGCTGATCCGTTTGCGCCCGGTCTGCGCAATGTGTGCAGATCGCGCTGTAGTGCCGACCTTGGTCGTTGACGAGACACGGTTTTTCGCCACACTGGGCGCATGTTCTTGCGCGCAAAGACCCGCCGCAAAGACGGCAAAGAGCACCGCTACTGGAGCATCGTGGAGAATCGGCGCACGCACGGTGGGCGTGTTGTGCAACGCCAGGTGCTCTACCTCGGCGAGATCAACGATTCACAACATGTGGCGTGGTGCCGCGAAGTCAGTGTGGCGGGTGCCGCGAAGTCAGGACGGCGCGAAGTCACGCGATGCCGCGAAGTCAGGACATCCACACAGAAGTCAGCGCGAAGTCAGGACATCCACACAGAGTAACACGCGAAGTCACGAGTCAGCGAAGTCAGGACATCCACACTGACGCAATTGTCCTACATTTATCGAGCCGCTGGC
>CAZSDY010000011.1:0-28263 GCA_964605765.1 uncultured Ectothiorhodospiraceae bacterium
GTGCGCTCCCCCCCCCCGACGTGGGTGGGGTGTTCGCCCCCGCGGAGAACGACATAGACCCAGATGCGGGCATCGTCCCCCAGCACCCCCGAGCCGATGACGGCGGCGCCGGGCGCGATGAAAAAAGCCCCGCGGGTGTCGAGCTTTCGATCCGCCAGCTCGTAGATCATGCCGCTCTCCGCTCCAACCATCCTGCTAAAGAGCCCTCGCGACCACCAGCGTGAGGTCGTCGTTCTGGGTCGCGCCGGCACCGTGCCCCGACACCGCATCGAGAATCGCGTGCTTGATGGCAGCGGCGTTTTCGTGCGCGTGGAGCGTAATGAGCGCTTCCAGGCGCTCGTTGTCGAACATCCTTCCTGCCCGGTCGCGCTGCTCCGTGACACCGTCGGTATACATGACGAGCACATCACCCGGCTCCCAGTCCATGTCGCGCTGCCGAAACGCCACGCCGGCCATGTCCAGCACGCCGAGTATCGGGTCGAGTGGAGTCAGGCGCTCCAGACGCGCGTCGCGCGCGCAGTAACGATACGGAAACGGGTGTCCCGCGTTAGCGTAGCAAAGCCGGCCACACGCGGGGTCGAGCCGCACGTAGCAGCAACTCATCAGCAAGCGGCGCTGAATGGACAGGGACAGCGTCCGGCGCATCGCGTGCATGACCCGATGCGGCGCCTGGTCCATGCCGGTGAGGGTGTGCAGGCAGCTCTTGGCCATCGCGACGAACAGCCCCGAGTAGAAGCCGTGGCCCGTGACATCTCCGATGATGAGTCCCAGCTTGCCGCCATCGAGCGCGATGAAGTCATAGTAGTCTCCGCCGACCTCGACGGCGGGCTGGCAGTGGCCCGAGACGGCGTAGTGATCCGCGCTAAGATCGCCGCCGGGGAGCATGCCCATCTGGATTTCCCTGGCACGCTGCAGGTCCTGGTGCCAGCGCTCCTTCTCGAGCGCGAAATCCACATGCACCGTGACGTCCTGGCGCAGCTTGGCAGTCAGGATCCTGAAGATGCCACGCGCCACCTCGGGTGTTTCCAGCAAGGTCCTCTGAAACTGCTCGCGATCCCACCTGAGCAGGCAGGCGGTCGTTTCAGCCATCGCCGAGGCGCTGCGCGGGCCCTCGTCGACGAGGGCAAACTCGCCCACACACTCGCCCGCACAACGCGTCACCAGGTGCACGCCGTCCGATTCCAGTCTCAGCTTGCCGTCGATCACGATGTACAGGGCGTCACCCGCGTCTCCCTTGCGGAAAACGGTCGCCCCGGCACCGACAACCTGCTCGCGCATGCCGGCCAGAAGATGCGCGAGTGATTCGCGTGAAACGCCGGCAAAAAGATCGGTAGCCTGCAGAAATCCGACGCGGTCAGTCGTGGTCCGCGCGGACGCGCCGATTGAATTCAACGGCATGTCTTCCTCTCACGTTCCGCATGGATATCGCATGGCGTGACCACTGCGCCGGCATCACCTCGCCGTCCGGCGATCGGACGATACCTCATTCTGGCGTGCCGTGCCCAGGGTGGACGAGCGCGGCGCGCGATACGCGGCGACCAAGGTCATGAACTCTCGGACGACAATACCGTAGAATGCTGCTTCCCGTGTTTACACGTTTGACGCAGGCTCACCCGGATCATGGTGTTATTCTGGATCTTCGCGGCGCTCATGCTGGCGCTGGCGCTGTACTTCATCCTGCCGCCGCTGCTCGGTCGCGGCGCAAGCCCACGCCACAACGCCGAGACCGGCCTCGCCACCCAACGCGAGCGCCTCGCCTCGCTGAGCGCCCGGCATGAACGCGGTGAGCTGAGCGCCGAGCAGTACGCGAGCGCCAGAGACGCGGTTGCGCGAGCGCTCGTCGAGAATCTGGAGAGTACCGCGGCGCCGGCGGGATCCAGAGGCACACGCACACCGGCATGGATCGCCGGCAGCATCGCGCTCGCGCTGCCCGCCATCAGTGTCGCGCTCTACTTGTGGCTCGGATCTACACAATCCCTGGTCCCGAATGCCACCACTGCGCCGCCTGGCGCCGAGCAGGCGGCTGCGTCCATCGAGCGCATGGTGGAGAACCTGGCACAGAAGCTGCAGGCCAATCCCGACGATGCACAAGGGTGGCTGATGCTGGCGCGGTCTTATCAGGTGCTCGAGCGCTACGCGCTGAGCGCGGATGCCTTTGGGCGCGCGCACGAACTGCTCGGCGACGACCCGAAACTGCTGGCCGACTACGCAGAGGTCGCGGCACTCGCCAACGCCAATCAGCTCGCGGGGCTACCCGCGAGCCTGATCGAAACGGTACTCGCGCTCGACCCGGAGAACCAGAAGGGATTGTGGCTCGCGGGCTTCGCTTCGCTGCAAGACGGCGATGCGCCCGCGGCCATCGATTACTGGACCCGGCTGCTCCAGCAGATGCCGGAGGGCTCCGAGCAGGCGGACCAGGTGCGAGCGATGATCACCCAGGCAGGCGGCGAGGTGCAGGGCGCCGACGCGATGCCGGAACCCGCAGCGCGCAGCGCCTTGCGTGTCCGCGTGAGCATCTCCGCCGCGCTGGCCGATCGCGTGAGCGGGGAAGAAACGCTGTTCGTCTTCGCGCGCGCGCTCGACGGGCCGCCGATGCCGCTCGCCATACAGAGATTGACGGCGGCCGAGATACCGCTCACGGTCTCACTGGACGACAGTATGGGCATGCTGCCCGCGATGAAGCTGTCGAATTTTCCCCAGGTCCTCGTCGGTGCGCGCGTGTCGCGTTCGGGTGATGCCGAGGCGCGCAGCGGAGACCTGCGGGGCAGCGTGTCACCGGTAACCGTAGGCAACGACGGGCTCGTCGCGCTGACCATCGACGAGCAGGTGCCGTAGCCCGGGCCCGATCGCCCACCACGGCGAGGATTCAAGCGCCATTCGTACGAACCCATGACAAGCCGCGATGGCTTGGAGACCCTCCGTAGGAGCGGGATTCATCCCGCGAACCTTCCAGAGCACCACATGCCGTGCCATTGTCGTTCGCGGAATGAAGTCCGCTCCTACAGGGGCATCAAAGGCCGCGTCACTGCTCGAGCCCGTAGCAGGGCCCGGCAGGGCGTCAATCGGCTCGGCGCTTGCCCGCGTCACCGGTCGCCATGGCTGCCAGCTCACCGAGGCGGCCCTTGCCGGACGCGTCGAACCACTCTTCTATAAGCCGGAAAGAGATGGAAACGGGCGTCGGGAGGTCGAGATCGCCGCAGCGCACGGATTCCACGAGCGCCTCGGGCGAAAACCGACGCGCCTCGGCCAGCTCCCCGTCATCGAGGCTGACTTCGCGATGCGTGGCGCGCGCGCTGAACGGGTCGCCGCCTACTTGAGCTGGATCCTGCCATCGGGATTGACACCGGGAACGACGATCTGCGACGCCTGCTCGCGCTGCATCTGCTTCACCTCGTCGATCATCCGCTCTACCGCCTGCTTGACCGCCGCCGGGTACCTGGCGAGGGCCTCCTCCAGGGTCTCGGCCGGGATCTCACAACTCACGGGCAGCGGGCCCATCTGAGAAAGTAGCTGCGTTTGCGCCACGAAAAGGACCTGTCTCGTCTCGTCAGGCGCACCGTCGGTGCGGACCGGCGTGAGCCTTCGCATTGATCCGACCTTTAAATCGGTGAAAGTCTCTTCGCGATAGAGGTTCGACCCGTCCATCTCCAGTTCGGCTGCCATCTTGTCGGATTCGATGCTCACTTCGGGGCTCCTGTCAGTAAACGCGCTAAACGCGACCGCTTGCGGCGGAAATCGATGCTGCGACACGGGCCATTTTATCATGAGGCCCCTGCGTTTTTGTCGCCCCAGGCACACGACGGCAGGCGAGTGCCGTTTCGCACCCTTGCTCCACGCAGCACAACACATCGGTGCCGCACCGGGTGCCGGTCACAAGAGGTATCCCCGATGCAGAATCGGAAAAAGTTATCCACAGCTTGTCACCTGATTTCACACATGCAATCCACAACATATTGCGCTTGACAGGCAACCTACATACTGTATATTGTGCTTTCAGGTGCCGCAGGCGCAGGTGAGAAGCAGCGTGTGCGGCGCTAGAGGGGAGCAACGCGGATCGGAGGGCCTGGCAGATGAAAGCGGCATCTGCGGTATTCCGCGGCGAACAATTCGACAACACGACGGTTCAGGGTGAAGGGCACCGACGTCGCCAACCAGATGTTGCGCGATTATCGGTTTCTTCAGGGGGCCGCTGTCGGGGTGAACAGCGACCGAGAAACACCAGGGGTAACAACAAAATGGAGCTAGCCCGTCGCAAGGCACACAGCTTCGATGTGGCCGATTCAGGAGCCATCCCACTTCAGAGCGCCTCATACGATATCTGGGATAAGAAGTACCGGCTCAAGACAAAGCACGGTACAGACGTGGACCGGAGTATTGGTGATACCTATGCACGTATCGCGCACGCCCTGGCGGACGTGGAGGACACGCCGGAACAGCGCAAGGCGTGGTGCCACAAGTTTCTGTGGGCGCTCTACCACGGCGCCATACCCGCGGGACGCATCGTATCGAACGCGGGCGCACAGTCACACAAGCCCGCAACATCCACGATCAATTGCACCGTGTCGGGCGTGGTGAATGACTCGATGGCGGATATCCTCGAGAAAGTGCACGAAGCCGGGCTCACCCTGAAGGCGGGTTGCGGCATCGGCTATGAGTTCTCGACCCTGCGCCCCAAGGGTGCTTATGTATCCGGTGCCGGCGCGTACACCTCCGGGCCGCTGTCCTTCATGGACATCTACGACAAGATGTGCTTCACGGTCTCCTCGGCCGGTGGGCGGCGCGGGGCGCAGATGGCAACCTTCGATGTCGGGCATCCGGACGTTCTGGATTTCATTCGCGCCAAACGCGAAGACGGCCGCCTGCGCCAGTTCAACCTGTCGCTGCTGATTACCCGGGAGTTCGTCGCGGCGGTGAAGGCCGATGCCCCGTGGCCACTTGCCTTTCCCATTACGGCACGGGAACTGGAGTCGAGCGAGCTGTCGCTCGATGAGCCGGAGCAGATCGTGTGGCGCAACTGGCCGAGCCACGAGAACTACGTTGTCAACGAGGAGGGAAAGGTCGCCTGCAAGATCTACAGATCGTTGCGGGCACGACGCTTGTGGGACATGATCATGTCGTCGACCTACGATTTCGCGGAACCGGGCTTCATTCTCATCGACGAAGTCAACGAGATGAACAACAATTGGTTCTGCGAGAACATCCGCGCGACCAATCCGTGCGGCGAGCAGCCACTGCCGCCCTACGGATCCTGCCTGCTCGGCTCGGTGGATCTGACCAAGTTCGTGCTCGACCCGTTCACCGGTGCGGCGTGCTTCGACTGGGAAACTTTCCGGGAAACAGTTGCCATCTTCACGCGCATGCTGGACAACGTCGTGGAGATCAACGGGCTGCCGCTGGAGCGACAGCGCCAGGAAATCCGGGACAAGCGCCGCCACGGCATGGGATTTCTGGGGCTCGGCTCCACGCTGACGATGTTGCGCATGAAGTATGGTGACGAGGCTTCGATCGAGTTCACGGAACGCGTCGCGCGGGAGCTTGCCGTGGTCGGCTGGAAGACCGCCGTCGAACTGGCGAGGGAGAAAGGCGCGGCCCCCATACTCGAGCGCGAGTTCACGGTGAGCGCGGAGATGCTGCACCGCCGCCCGGAAATGATGGATGACGGGTACAAGGTCGGAGACAGCATCCCGGGCAGAGTGTTGCACGCACGCTACAGCCGCTACATGCAGCGCATCGCGGAGATCGAGCCGGCGCTGGTCGATGAACTGTCCGAGACCGGTGCACGCTTTACGCACCACTCCTCCATTGCGCCCACCGGAACCATCGCCCTGTCACTGGCCAACAACGCAAGCAACGGGATCGAGCCTAGCTTCGCCCACCAGTACTCGCGCAACGTGATTCGCGAGGGCAAGAAGTCGAAGGAGAAGATCGAAGTGTACTCGTTCGAGCTTCTGGCCTACCGGGAGCTGATCGAGCCCTCCGCCACGGCCGCCGGCGCCGGCGGAGAAAGCGCGCTGCCGGATTACTTCGTCACGGCCGACGATATCACGCCCAGGCAACACGTGGACATTCAGGCGGCCGCGCAACGCTGGGTGGATTCCTCCATCTCGAAGACCGCAAACGTCCCGACCGCGTATTCGTATGACGATTTCAAGGATATCTACCATTATGCGTGCGAGAACCGCCTCAAGGGGTGCACCACGTTCCGGTTCAATCCCGAAGCGTTCCAAGGCGTGCTGGTCAAGGACAAGGATCTCGAGCAGACCACGTATTGTTTCGTGCTCGAGGACGGCACGGAAATCAGCGCCAGAGGGGATGAACAGATCGAATACGATGGCGAATCGCATACCGCCGCCAACCTGTATGACGCCATCAAGGAGGGGTACTACGGAAAGTTCTGACGGCCGCACCGCCGGGCAGTCGGAGTAAGAGTCGTAAAGGGGTTGATATGGCTACGAAGATTGACAAGAAGATCGTCGACTACCGCGTCATACGGGACGACTCGAGGGACGCCGCCGGGTCGCGTGCCGTCGCCGATGTCATCCAGATGCATGAGAAGATCGAGCGTCCAGACGTGCTCCTCGGTTCCACCTACAAGGTGAAGACCCCCTTGTCGGAGCATGCCATCTACGTGACCATCAACGACGTGGTGTTCAATTCCGGCACCGCGCAGGAGCAGCGGCGTCCCTTCGAGGTCTTCATCAACTCGAAGAACATGGACAACTTCCAGTGGATCGTGGCGCTCACCCGGATCATTTCCGCGGTCTTTCGCAAGGGCGGCGACGTGACATTTCTGGTCGAGGAGTTGCACTCCGTCTTCGATCCACGTGGCGGATATTTCAAGAAAGGCGGCAAATACATGCCGTCGCTGGTAGCCGAGATCGGTGACGCCATTGGGGCACATTTGCGCATGATCGGACTGCTCGAGGACGATGACCTGGATGAGCGCCAGCGTCGATTCATCGAGGAAAAGCGCGCCGAGCTGGCCGGATTGTACGATGACGCGACGGCGGGCGGGGAATCGCGCAGCTTCCCCGACAACGCGCTGCTTTGCGCAAAGTGCCACACCAAGGCGGTCGTGCAGATGGACGGTTGCATGACCTGCCTCAGCTGTGGGGAATCCAAATGCGGGTGACACCCGGAACTATCGAAGGCGTTTGCACACCCGTCACGCTGGCGCGCAGCGCCAGCGACAGGTTTCACGCGGAGCTCGTGACGGCGCCGAAAGGGAAGTCGGCACTCGCCCATCACATGACGGTTCCGCCGCCATGTGATGGGTGTTTTTTGGGTCTTCCAGAGTTCATAGCAGAATTATCGTCCACTCGCCAGCACGCCGTCACAAGATACTAGAGGATGTGTGTGTGGGGCACTCCTCCGATTGCCCCTCCCGCAACGGGAGGGGTCTTTTTTGAGACCCGCTACCTTCGTCACCTCCGATAGCCTGCTGGCCCGATTGTGCACGCGTTGGTCGGGGCTAACCCACATTGCCGTGGACACCGAGTTCGAGCGTTCGACCACGTTCTTCACACGTCCCGCCCTGCTGCAGGTGGCGGACGGCGCGGACCACTATCTGATCGACCCGCTCGAGATCACCGACTTCGGGCCTTTTCTCGCGTTGTTGGGCAGTATCAGGCCCACCAAGGTCATACACGCTTGCAGTGAGGACTTGCAGGTATTTGAACGCCTCGGAACTGTCGTGCCCGCAGGCATATTCGATACCCAGGTTGCGGCCGCCTTCCTCGGTCATGGATACGCCACCGCATATCGCAGCCTGGTAATGGAAGTCATGGGCGTGGGCATTCCCAAGCAGGAGACACGCTCTGATTGGCTGCGCCGTCCCCTATCGCCGGCGCAGAGCGAATACGCGATGCTGGATGTGGCGCATCTACTGCCGATCCATGCCATGCAGGTGCGCGCGCTGGCCGCCCGCGACCGCGGCACCTGGGTAGAGGAGGAATGTGCCCGGCTGATCGAGCAAGGCAAGTATAATGCCGACCCAGGCAACGCCTACAAGCGACTGGGCCAGGCGTGGCAACTGGAGCGGAGAAACCTGGCTGTATTGAGAGCGGTGTGTGCATGGCGTGAGCACGAGGCGCGCACCCGGGACGTGCCGCGTTCGCGCGTGGTCACGAATGAGGCGTTGTTTAGTATCAGCAGGCACGCACCGTGCGACGTCGATGCCCTGCGCGCGCTGGAGGCGCTGAAGAACCGCGAGCACCAGCGCAGCGCGGCAACGATTGTGCGGATTGTGAATCGGGTAATGTCACTCGGCGACGAGCATCTGCCCGAAGCGCTGCCGAGGCCTTCTGATCTGGACCGCTACCGGGAGCGTCTCAGAGCGTTGAAATGCGCTGTCAAGCACAAGGCAGACGCGCTCGGTATCGCGCCGGAGTTGCTGGCTCGGGGCCGTGCACTGGAAGCGCTCGTACGCCATGCGCTGATCGAGCATCGCAAGGGCCTGCCGCCCTATTTCAGCGGCTGGCGGCAAAACGTCATCGGTGCAGAGCTTCTTGCCATGCTGCATTGAAGGGGAAATCAGGACATGAAGAACGGCACGCTAAGAACTTTCATCCTGCTGCTTGCCTCCAGCCTGGCGTGCCTGCCGGCTCGAGCGCTGACCGATCTGCCGCGCGGCTTCGCAGGTATTGCGGTGGGCGCACAGTGGGCCGACATCGAGAGCCAGTTTGATTTCCAGGACCTGGCGCCACCAACGACGCCGTGGGACGAGCATGTGGCGCAATGCGGATATCGCTCGGTGCTGCTCGACACCGATAATGGCGAGTTGTTGCTCACGGTCAACGATTTCGTGGTCACCGACATCAGCTACACGACGCCGATAAAGCCGGACAGCGACCTGCTCGCCGTTGCGGATCTGGTCATGCAGAGCTACGGCCAACCCGACTCCGCCTCGATGCGCAGCGTGACGGGCGACGTCACCATCGACAAGGACAAGGTGAATTTCATCACCCTTGCATACAACCGTGCCAATGGCGTCGTGTTCGCCATCAGCGGCAGGGAACTGTGGCAGTACCAGATTAGCGTACGCCTGGAGCGCTACCGTTGGCACGAGAACAAGACACTGCGGTGTGCGCGCCAGGTGGCTGCGCAAGCGAAGCAAGAGCAGGCGGCGAATCCCGGCGCCGAAGACTCGAACGAGCCCGGAGCGCCTGCCCCGGAGTGAACATCGCGCAGGCGGTAATTCCGGTAATTCGGCCGAGCCGGAACCAAACAGGGCATCGAGTGCTCGAGGCGTTGCGGCTTTTCCGTGTTGGGATCACACGCCGAACAATTCTCTCGCCGAGACGCAAAGCACGCAAAGATGGCGCGGGAAACCCTGATGACGCAGGCTCTACCGGTAGCGTCAAGCGCCAAATGGAGGCAGATCGCTCTGCTTGGCGTGCTTGGCGGCCTGGCGAGACTCATCATCATGGTGCGATACCCGCCGTTTGCCAAAGAGCCTGGCCTTGGTGGTTTTGCACAAGCTCACGAATAAGCGCCTAACAGGAATCGCCGAGCGCGCTTGCCCGAAGGCCCGTATCGGTGAGACCGGTGATGCGAACCCGCGTCAGTCCGGCGCGCGGCGCGCCATCCAGTTGATCGACGCGCAGGTAATTGTCCGTCCAGCCTGCCGGCGAGCTGCCCGTCCTCTCGTCGCGCTCGAGCAACACCAGCATCTCCCGGCCTACATGGTGGCGCCTGAAGGCCCCGTTCTTGTCCCTCGAGAGGCGTTTTAGCGCGCGCGTGCGCCGCTTCTTGGTATCTCCCGGTACCTGGTCGCCGTAGGCCTCGGCCTGCGACCCCGGGCGTACCGAGTACGTGAACGGATGCAGGTAGGTAATCGGCAGTCCGGCGAGACACTGGAAGGTCTGCTCGAAGTGCTCCTCGCTCTCGCCCGGAAACCCCGCGATCACGTCCGTGCCTATCCCGCAGTCCGGTATGGCAGCCGATATTCTGTCGATCGCCGACTGGAAGTCCTCTACCGTGTAGCGGCGCTTCATGCGCGCCAGGATCTCGTCGCTGCCGCTTTGCAGGGGTATGTGAAAATGGCGCGCGAATTTCTGCTCGGTTGCCGCCAGCTCGATGAGCTCGTTGGTCACCGTGGACGGCTCTATGGAACTCAAACGCAGACGGTTCAGCGCGGGGATGGCAAGGATCTCGCGTATCAGCGCGGGCAGGCGAGTGTGCTCGTTGGCCAGATCAAGCCCGTATGACCCCACGTGCACACCGGTCAGCACGATCTCGGTGTATCCGCCCATGACGAGCTTGCGCACCTGGGACAGCACGCGCTCCGGGCGGCGGCTGCGCGAGGCCCCACGGGTCTGCGGCACGATGCAGAACGTGCACGACTCGTTGCAGCCCTCCTGCACTTTCACCAGCGCGCGGCTGCGCTCCATCATCTCGGTGATCGGCACATCGATAAAGGTCTTGGCCTCGCTGATGGGCGACACCGCGACGCGCGCCGCCCCCGAACCCAGATTTTCCACTTCGCGCACCACGTTGGCACGGTCGGCCGCGCCCAGAATGAGCGATACACCCGGCAGCCGGGCGATGTCCTGGGGGGCGCGCTGTGCATAGCAGCCGGTCACCACGATCTTCGCATCGGGTCGCTCGCCGTGCAGACGGCGAATCGCTTTGCGTGCGCGTGCATCAGCCTGCGCGGTGACGCTGCATGTGTTCACCACATAGATGTCGGCGCCTTCGCGCATCCGTACCGTGCGCCATCCACCCTGTTCTTCGAGCAGCGTGCGCACGGTTTCGGTGTCGTAGTAGTTCAGCCTGCAGCCAAAAGTGCAGAACGCGACGCGTTTCACCGGCCCTCTATCCCTCGTCAACCAAGGAGCGTGCATTCTAATGAGCCGTGGCGCGTTAGACCATACGATGGGGGCGCCGCAGGTGCTCAGGATGCCCCGCCGGGCCGGCGTTTCGTGTGGAAGGGCTTTGCTATATGATGCTCCGGTTAGCGTGCGGTTTCTTGACGATCCCGGCAGTGCTCGAGTGAGTTGACTCACAAACGATGAGCGAAGTCCCCGCAAAAATCGGCAAATACGAGATCGTCGAGGAGATGGGGCGCGGCAGCATGGGCACGGTCTATTCGGCCAACGACCCGTTCTCTCACCGCATGGTGGCCATCAAGGTCGCCAACAAGCAGTTCATCAGCTCCGCATCCGGGAAGAGATTCCGTAAGCTGTTCTTCAATGAAGCGGCCGCCGCAGGCAACCTCGACCATCCCAACATTCTGAAGATCTTCGATGCGGACGCGGACGGCGATCTGTGCTACCTGGTGATGGAGCTGGTGCCGGGTGCGCAGACACTGGACGCCTTCAGCACACCGGAGACACTGTTGCCGCTGCGCGAGGCTGTCGGGATCATCTACAAAATCGCCAAGGCATTGGACTACGCGCACCGCCAGGGTGTCATTCACCGCGACATCAAGCCCAGCAATCTCCTGCTCACAGAGGACAAGGACGTCAAGATCGCGGACTTCAGCATCGCCATGATCATTCGCGCCGACAACACGGCGACACAGTTCACCGGCTTCCTCGGCTCGCCCCTGTACATGTCGCCGGAACAGATCAACGAGCAGCCGCTCAGCGGTACCTCCGACATCTTCTCCCTGGGCGGCGTGGCATACAAGCTACTGACGGGGCACCATCCGTTTCTGGGCGACAATCTCGGCGCCATCCAACAGAAGGTCACCCACGGGGATCCGGTGCCCATCACCGAGTACCGCAAGGATCTACCCGAGGGGATGACCTACGCGGTCAAGAGAATGCTGAAAAAGGATCCTCGCAGACGCTACGCCATGGCGCTCGACCTTGCGGCGGACCTGGCCGTCATCTTCGAGGATCTGGACAATGTGGACACCGAGGACAAGTTGCGCGAGAACTTCGGCCGTCTCAAGAGTCTGGGATTCTTCCGCGGATTCACCGATGCGGACATCTGGGAGCTGACCCGAGCCTGCGCGTGGCAGAATTATCCGGCCGGCACGGCGATCATCACGGAGGGTGAGTCGGATCAAGCCTGCTACATCCTGCTTTCGGGCGTGGTGGGCATCGAAAAAAGCGGGCATCATCTGGACAACCTGCAGGAAGGTGACTGCTTCGGTGAAATGGGCTACCTGGCGCGCGCCAAGCGCACCGCTACCGTCATCGCGAAGACCGATGTCACGCTGATGAAGGTCAACGCATCGACCATCGACCGTGCGGCCACGGAAACGCAGGTGCGATTCCTCAAGGTTTTCGTGCGCACCCTCATAGAGCGCCTGTCGGACACCACCTCGGCCCTTTCCCAGCTGCACGTCTCGTGAGCTTTTGTGCTCCCGTTCTCATTCCGGCGTCGTGAAACCGGGCTAGAATTAGAGTTGTGTGCGTCGCTTAGCCCTGGCGAGCGCGTGCGAAACGTGGAGAGACCGGATCATGAGCAGATGGAGTAGCGCTTGGCTGGCAATCGCCGGCCTGACGTTTGTCGGTTCCGTTACGGCCGCCCCCAGATACTTCGTACTGGGAGAAAACGTACAGCTCGCCTGCACGCAGACCGTTCCCGAAACGCTGGCGTGCGAATACCGGCTCACGCACCCCGCCGAGGTGCTGGAGATCAATACGCGCGCCGGGGACATTGCGCTCGCGACGCCGGATACGACTCTGAGCAGCGACTATAGCGGCGAAAGCGCGATCCTGTTTCTGGTCGATACCAGTGATCCCGCCAGACAGGCGACCATGGCCCTGGTCACGCGCCACATCCAGGCATTGTTGTCGGCCGGCGACGTCCATCATGCATTTGGTCTGGCCACCTTTGACAGCGATCTGACTCTGCGCGCGCCCATCGGCAGCGCGGTGGAAGACATCGCCGCCGCGGCTCGCGGACTCAAGGCGGTGGGGCGTACAACCGAGCTGTACCGCAACACCCTGCGGGCGGTGCAGATGCTCGCGGAGTATCCTGCGCAAAGACGCGCGCTGTTTCTGTTCTCCGATGGCTTGTTCGAAGACCAGGCCTACTTCCACCAGGACGTCATCCAGGCAGCCAACGCGGCCGGGGTCGTGATCTACGGGCTCGGCTACGCGCGCTCCGTATCGCGCTCAGTCGCCTTGCAGACACTTCGCCGGCTCGCTGAAGAGACCGGGGGCTACTACATCACGGCAAGCGACAACCTGGAGTTCCCCGCGAGTTTCATCGACGATCCGTATGCCGTGATCGACAACGGCGGCGGCTTCACCGTCGACCTCGCGCCGGCGGTGGATGAGGGCTTGCAGGGCAAGCAGCAGGTGCGGGTCGAGTTCAGCCTCGAGTCGGGTCACGCAGCGGCATCCATCCCGGTCATGCTGCCGTTACCCAAGCCGGAGCCCATCATCATCGAGAAGCCGGTCATCGTCGAGAAAACCGTCGAGGTGATACGGGAAGCGAAGCCCGCCCCGGCGATCGCACCGCGGGTGGTAGTGAGACCCGCACCACCACCCGCGCCCGATCCGACGCTATGGTACGTCGCTGCGGGAATCGGCGTTGTCCTGCTCATCCTGCTGGTGCTGATGCTCGTGCTGCTGCGCTCGAGCAGGAAGCAGAAGCAGATGGCCGAGGACGCCGACCGGCCACCCAAGGTGACATTCGCGTTCCTGGAACGCGCCGACGACAGCGACGTACGCCACCCCATCACCTCGTCCGTGTATCGTATCGGGCGCCATTCCAGCAATGACCTGCACATACCCGATCCATCGGTCTCCAGACAACATGCGGAGATTCATCGCGGGCGGGATGGGACCTTCACCATCACCGATCTGGACTCCATGAACGGGATCTTCGTCAATAACCAGCAGCTGAAAAACGCGACGCTTGCAGAGGGCGACACGGTCGATCTGGGAGACGTGCCGTTTCGCTTCACCATTCAGGAAGGCGGGGAGCTGTCAGGCGAGGAGACGGTCATGCTGAAGACAGTCGTGCCGCCGGCGGATATCACATCGGGGAAGAAGCTCGCCTCCTGACGCCCGCACGGCCACCCATGTCGTGCCGCCACCGGTAGCCAGTGCCGGCCCGCAAACGTCAGACTTCCTCTCGCAAAGGCTCGAGGGCGCCAAGAAGATCGTCGCGCCAGCACAAGGACCAGCCCGCCTCACCGGCTTTAGCCTCAAACGCCGCGCACACCCACAATCCGGGCACGGCCGCGAGCCTTCCGTCCACGTATAGCAGCGGCACGCGATTGCGCAACCAGGGCGCCACGCCGTACGCCTGAAAGAGCTTCTTGAGCGTCTGGCTGTGGTCGCGACCAGCCGGCCGGCATCGTTCGCCCCCGCTCCTGAACCGACATTCGAGCGGCTGCTCCAGGTACCGCGCGGCCATGCCGGCACCGGCCGTCAGGCTCGCGCTGAGTGTCCCGTGCGCGAGGCGCAGCGGCTGCGGTGCGGTCCAGTTCAGCACCTGCGCCGCACTTCGCGCAGGTAGCGGCTGCATCGCAAACAAATCGTCTCGGTAACGCCGGATCTCACCTTCGGCCCAGTGCATGACGGGACTGCGATCCGGCCGGCAGCCCAGCAGCGTGCGCTCGGCCTGCTCGAGCTGGGCCGCGCTCGGCACGCGCAGGCCGTGGCCCCGAATCCAGCCACGCAGCGTATTGCGGCGCCGTGCCGGGTGCATCGCACCCAGTGCGGCGCACGACAGCGTACCGCGGCACGCCCCATGCGCCGCGGCCACGTCCTCGGCGGCGAGCTCGTCGAGCAGGCGCAACGCATCTGACTGGTTGGCAGCGACACGTGACAGTGTGACGCAGACCGCCGGCCAGCGCGACAGCAGGCGCTGCATGATCTCAGCGCGTATGAATCCGCGCTCGAAGCGCTGATCAAGATTAGCGGGATCATCGATGGGGGGCCATCGCAACGTGTCACCGTAAGCCCGCAGGGCTGTGCGCGATACGTGCAGCAGCGGCCGCACGAGCAGGCCCGGTCCGAGCCGCGTGCATCCCGGCATGGCGGCGAGCCCGTGGACCCCGGCACCGCGAAGCATCTGCAGCACGACGGTCTCCGCCTGGTCGTCGCGCGTGTGTGCGCAAAGCACCATGTCGCCCGGCACCATGATGCCGGCCAGTGCCCGGTATCGCGCGCGCCTTGCGGCCGCCTCCAGACCACCCGCTTCGCCGACCGACACGTGCACGGACACACACTCCAAGGGCACCGCCAGCGAGTCGCACAGCGCCGCGCAGTGCGCCTGCCAGGCACCACACTGCGGCGCGAGACCATGATTGACATGGACCGCATGCAGGGCAGCGGGCGCCAGGCGATCACGGAGCGTGCTCGCCGCGAACAGTAACGCTTTGGAATCCGGTCCACCGCTGAGCGCGACCAGATAACGACGCGCCGGCGGCACGGCGGAAATCGCGTCGAGCAGATCCTGGGGGCTGAAATCCGGGTCCACCGGGGGTCCTCCGGAGGGATCAATCGGGCTCTGAAATCATCATCCCACTCAGTACAAGCGTCGCTCCATGCCGCGGTCCTGGAGGATCTTCGTGGCAATCTCCTCCACCGACATCAGCGCCGTGTTAAGGTGCAGCACACCCTCGTGCCGGAACAGAGCCTCAGCGTCACCCACTTCCCTGCGACACTGCGCCATCGAGGCATAACTGGTGTGGGGACGCCGTTCGCTGCGGATGTGATGCAGGCGGTCCGGGTCGATGGTGAGGCCGTACAAGCTCTTCTTGTGCTGGCGCAGCACCTTGGGCAACTCGGTCAACGCGTAGTCTTCCGGCGTGAGCGGATAATTCGCGGCGCGGACGCCGAACTGCATGGCCAGATACAAGCAGGTGGGCGTTTTCCCGGCGCGCGATACGCCAACGAGTATGACATCCGCCTCGTCGTAATGCGTCACCCTCGCGCCGTCGTCGTGGTGCAGCGCAAAGTTCACGGCATCTATGCGAAAATAATAATTGGCCCTGTTCACGAGGCCGTGCGAGCGCCCCGTGGTACGCGCCGTATAGGTGTGAAACTCGCGCTCCAGAGGCTTGATGAACGGCCCGAAGAAATCCAGGACCAGCGCATTGCTGGTCGCGATGAGGTCCTGATGCGTCGGATGCACCAGCGTTGAAAAGACGACCGGCCTGCAGCCGTCATCGGCGGCGGTTGCATTGATGAAACTCACGGTGTGCCGGGCCTTCTCGAGCGTGTCGACGAAAGGCAGAGTGCGTTGCCGGTAATCGACGGACTCGAACTGCGTGAGCAGTGTGTGCCCCAGTGTCTCCGCCGTTATCCCGGTACCGTCGGAGACAAAGAACAGCGTGCGCATCTCAATCGAGCGCCGCTGGGAAGCACCCCGACACGGCGCGCACGCGCGGCGAGCCCGCCGAATGGTAACTCGAGACAAGCGGTCGTCTTTTCATCGTCGATCGGACAAACTGCCCGTGGGCAGCGCGCATACTATCACGATACGGGAGACTCACGTGGAACACTACATCGTTTCGTTCGACTCACTGGGCATGGCGGACATCGACCGTGTGGGCGGCAAGAACGCATCACTGGGCGAGATGATCCGCCGGCTTGGCAAATCGGGTGTACACGTACCGCCCGGGTTCGCCACGACGGCCGAGGCCTACCGGGAGTTTCTCGCCGACGGCGGACTCACGCAGCGCATCAGCGAAGCGCTCGATGGCCTGGATGTGGACGACCTGGCCGCACTGGCCCGTACCGGGGGTCATATTCGCGCGTGGATCGCGGACGCTGCCCTGTCGCCGCGCCTCGAAGAGGCCATTCGAACGGCCCATGCGGGGCTCACCGCCGGCGCCGGTGTCGAATGCGCGGTCGCCGTGCGTTCCTCCGCGACGGCGGAGGACCTCCCGGAAGCCTCGTTTGCCGGACAGCAGGAGTCTTACCTCAACGTGCGCGGGGTGGAACAGGTGCTGGGCGCCGTGAAGCAGGTGTTCGCCTCGTTGTTCAACGACCGCGCCATTGCCTACCGCGTGCACCAGGGATTCGCTCATGATCAGATCGCCCTGTCGGCCGGCATCCAGCGCATGGTACGCAGCGACATAGGATCTAGCGGCGTGATGTTCACATTGGATACCGAGTCCGGATTTCCCGACGTGGTGTTCATCACGTCTGCCTGGGGGCTCGGCGAAACCGTGGTGCAGGGAGCGGTAAACCCGGACGAGTTCTACGTGTTCAAGCCCAATATCCAGGCTGGGCGGCCAGCGATACTCCGCCGCACGCTGGGCAGCAAGGCGGTCAAGCTCGTGTACGATGAGTCAGGCGTGCCCGGTGCATACACTCGCACCATGGACGTCCCCGAGGCGCAAAGACAGACCTTTTCCTTGACCGACGAGGAGGTGCAGCGCCTGGCAACACATGCGATCGCCATCGAGAAACACTACGCCCGTCCCATGGACATCGAATGGGCCAAGGACGGGCTCGACGGCGAGATCTACATTCTCCAGGCGCGCCCGGAAACCGTGAAGAGCCGGGATCAGGGCGGTTCCATCGAGCGCTACACGCTCCCGCAGCGCGGCCCGGTGATCATCGAGGGCCGCAGCATCGGGTCGCGGATCGGCAGCGGCAAGGCTTGCGTGGTGCGCGACGTCGGCGAGATGTCCCGTGTGGGAGAAGGCGACGTGCTGGTGGCGGACATGACCGATCCTGACTGGGAACCCGTGATGACACGCGCCTCGGCCATCGTCACCAATCGCGGCGGGCGCACCTGCCATGCGGCGATCATCGCGCGCGAGCTCGGCATTCCCGCTGTCGTTGGCACGGGCAATGCGACCACTGTGGTGGAACACGGCTGGGAGGTGACCGTTTCCTGCGCCGAAGGCGACACCGGATTCGTGTACCGCGGCCTGCTCGACTGGAAACTCGATGCCATCAGCATGGCCACCATGCCCGACATCCCGCTCAAGATCACCATGAACGTCGCCAATCCAGACCGCGCCTTCGATTTCTCCGCCATTCCCAACCAGGGCATCGGGCTCGCGCGCCTGGAGTTCATCATCAACCGCATGGCGGGCATACACCCCAAGGCACTGCTCGGCTTCGACGACATGCCGGGCGACGTGCAGAGCGCCATTCGCGAGCGCTCGGCGGGCTACGCCGACCCCGTGTCCTTCTACGTCAGCAAGCTCGTGGAAGGTATCTCCACCATCACCGCCGCGTTCCATCCGAAGCCGGTCATCGCGCGCCTGTCTGATTTCAAGTCCAATGAATACAAGAATCTCATCGGCGGCGAGCACTTCGAGCCGGATGAGGAGAACCCGATGATCGGGTTTCGTGGCGCATCGCGCTACGTCGCGGAGCGGTTCCGGGATTGCTTCGAGCTCGAGTGCCGCGCCATTCGCCATGTGCGCAATGATATGGGGCTCACGAATCTCGAGATCATGGTGCCGTTCGTGCGCACCGTGTCGGAAGCGCGCTCCGTGCTCTCGTTGCTCGGGGACTACGGGCTCGCCCGCGGCAGCAACGGCTTGCGCGTCATCATGATGTGCGAGCTGCCGTCCAACGCCGTGCTGGCCGCTGAGTTTCTGGAGCACTTCGACGGCTTCTCGATAGGGTCGAATGACCTGACACAGCTCACCCTGGGTCTCGATCGGGATTCCAGCCTCGTCGCGGAGGGCTTCGACGAACGCGATGCGGCGGTGAAGAGCCTGCTGCACATGGCCATCGGGGCATGCCGGGATGCGGGGAAATACGTGGGAATATGCGGGCAGGGCCCCTCCGATCACCCCGATTTCGCCCAATGGCTGTGCGACGAGGGCATAGAAAGCATTTCGCTGAATCCTGATTCGGTGGTCGAAACCTGGCTGCGCCTTGCCGGGGAGGACCCTTGAGGCCGACGCGGCACGATTGCCATTTCGGACTAAGATTGAGGTAGGACCATCCCGCCTGCCGGCGCCGCGAGCCGGCATTTCTCACCAGGACACCGAAAATGAGCGAACTTGGCTCCATGACCGAAGACAAGCACGCTGCACTCGAGGAGGAGAACAGCAGTCTGCGCCAGGAGGTCCTGAACCTGCGCCAGTTCATCGACTCGATGCAGAACCTCGTCGAGGCAGTAGAAACAGTGCCTTCCGAAGGTCAGATCATGGAACTGCTGGAGCAGATCCTGGCCAATGCGCGCGCCACCATCAATGCGAATGACGGGTCGCTTCTGGTCTTGGACGAGGATACCAACGAGCTCGTATTCGTGATCAGCCAGGGCGATGTCCCGCAGGAGCACCTGCATTGGCGCAGGCTGCCGGCGGGCCAGGGCATCGCCGCGTGGGTGGTCAAACATCGTTGCGCGACCATCGTCAATGCGACACACGGCGACGAGCGATTCTACGGCAATATCGACGATGAACTGCAGTTCAACACGAACTCGGTGCTGGCCGCACCGCTCATCGGGGGTGGCCGCGTGCTGGGCGTGATCGAGTTGTTGAACAAGCACGACGACAAGCTGTTCAGCATGGGCGACCAGACCCTGCTGAGCCTGCTGTGCCGATTCGTGGGCGAGCTGCTCTACAACATGATCAGCAACAACAACGAATCGCTGCCGGGCACGGGGTGAATAATGGGGCCGAAGTCGGTTTTCTCTCGCCTCGGCTGGAGCGTCCATATATGCTGGGAAGACTGACTCTGACTCCATTCTTCTGTTTGGTCTGATCCCGCAGTTAGCTATCGCTCTTTCATTATCAGGAGAACGCTGCCATGAAGATGAATCCCATAATAATAACTTTCGCAATGGTCGCCGCCATGGGTGGGTTCATGTGGCAGGAAGCCGTGGCGGGCGGAAATGTGATGATCTCCACCACGGTGGAAAACTTTAAAGTCAAACGCATGAACATTGGCTGCCCCAAGTCCGGTAGTTCCTCAGCCTTCGTGGCAGACGCCGCCCATGTCCGCATCGATCGAAGGCTATTGGACTTGATTTCGGAATTTGAGCGGGTGAACGGCGTGAAGGTGAAGGGCAAGACGGTGGTTCGCGACCACGTGACCCAGAAGGATGCGGTCAACGCCCAGTCCGTCGGCCCGCCTACCGGTCCCGGCCAGCGTCTTTGCGATCATCTGCGCAGCCTTATGGGCAAGTAGGCCACGCTCCCAGGCGGCGGCCTGTTACTCAGGCTCAAACGGGTTCCGGATGCTCATTCCTTTCCAGAGTCGCCCATGTTGCAGATCCTCCGAAAGGAATCGAGTGACCCCTGCCTGAGCGGCTGTTTCGAGAAGCATGGCATCCCAGAATGAAAGCCCGTGCTCGCCCGTGGCTCTCATGGCGCGCTGCAGGGTGCTGGGCTCCGCATTCACTACCGGAAACAGGATCATCCAGTCATGCACCTGGGCCTGCGCGTCCTCTCGGGGCATCTTGCCCTTGCGGGTGGCCGCGTTGTAGAACTCGGCAAGGGCCTGAAGTGTCAGGATGCAATCGCACCGTGACATCCGTTCGACAAGGTCCATGGCGTGAGCGTGCCGATCTCCAGACTGTCGGTCGATGCTGTAGACGAGAATATTGGTATCGAGGGTGAACTTCTCACCGCTCATGAAGTTCGTCCCGGTTGAAGGCTTGTCCTCCCAGATCGTAACCCTTCCTCATCCTGGCACGGCTGCGCGCAAGCGCTTTTTTCTGCTTGGCGTTCAACTCGCGGCCGGTTGTAACGGCTAACAGGCGTGCGACAGGCTGCCCACGTCTCGTAATGATGACTTCTTCGCCGCGTTCTGCAATCTCGATATAACGAGAAAGGTGTTGATTCACTTCACGGATCGGGACTTGCCGCTGCATCCGAGTCTCCCAGATAAGATCCATCTGCTTATTGTAGGACGTACTACATTACTGCGCAACGGAGTGTAGATAGACAGAAGGGGGGGCAGGATCAACGAGTTGTGGGATCCCGCCTACGGATTTTCGCCCATCCTGGAAGCAACCAGGCTCTGACCCTCAACAGCTTTGGGCCGACTCATCCATTGTATCAGCAGCACACCGGCCACCACGATGACTACGCCGGCAGTCTGTTGCAGAGACAATATCTGACCGAGCAGCACAAACCCGAACAACACGGCCCACACGGGGGCGGTATTATCGATGATTGCGGTGCGCAGCGGACCCACCATGTCGACCGCCGTAAACAACAGGAAAGTCGCGAACACATAGCACGCGCTGCTGGCCGAGAACGCGAGCCAGCCAATCGAGGTGGTCGGCCACTCGAGATCCACGAATGTCAGCGTCATTAAGACGATGCCCAGGCAGGTGCTGGTCAGCATATAGAACATGATCACGTTGTTGTCGTGCTGCTCCAGCGCGCGTTCGCTCAGAATGAGTAGTGTGGCCAGGACAAGTGCGGACGCAAGCGCCAGAACTACCCCGTTGATATCTATCATTCCTGCCGGCAGCGCCAGCGCCAGCGACAATCCGATAAACACCACGATCATGATGACCAATTGGAGAATCGAGAACCGGCTTCGTCCCGAGGTCCAGTCATACACTGCGATCATCAGCGGGTAGGTGTACATGATCACGATGGCAAGGGCGACCGGAATGAACAGAATTGCACCGAGGAGAACATACATCTCGGCGCCGAGCAGCCCACCCAGTAACAGCGCAGCCACACGGGCTTTGCGTGGGATATCCAGCGACAGTTCCCTGATATTCACGACGATCAGGAGACAAAGCCAGAAGGCGATGGATCGAGTGAGGTTCAGTGCGTGGATGTTTGCGCCGTGCTCATAGGCGAGGCCGGCCAGCGTCACGTTCATCGAGAAGGAAATCGATGAAAACAAGGCGGCCACACTGCCCCACACCAATCGTTTGTGAGCGCTATCCATACTTTCCGAGCGCCAATGGGTAACGGAAACGCAGTGCGGGTCGAATCAGGGTTCCGCGCGGTAATGCCCGCAGGCCATGAGCCGGGCATAGCGTTGCTCGGCCAGCACCGCGGGCTCGATCGCCCCGAGCTTCTCGAGCTCTTCCACCACGGCACGCTTCAAGGCATCAGCCATTTCCTGCGGCGCACGGTGCGCCCCACCGAGCGGCTCCTCAATCACGCGGTCGATCAGACCGAGGGCTGCGAGCCGCCCAGATGTGATCCCCATCGCCTGCGCCGCATCGGGCGCCTTCTCCGCACTCTTCCACAGAATCGAGGCACAGCCCTCCGGCGAGATGACGGAGTAGGTGCTGTACTGCAGCATCAACACGCGATCGCCGACACCGATGGCAAGCGCACCGCCCGACCCACCCTCGCCGATGACCACGCACAGCAGGGGCGTGCGCAGCTTCGCCATCTCGAACAGGTTCCTGGCAATCGCCTCGCTCTGTCCCCGCTCCTCGGCGCCGACACCGGGGTACGCCCCGGGCGTGTCGATCAGCGTGATCACGGGCAGCCCGAAACGCTCGGCGAGCTGCATCAGGCGCAGTGCCTTGCGATAGCCCTCCGGGCGCGGCATGCCGAAATTCCTGAATTGACGCTCCCGGGTGTCACGCCCCTTCTGGTGTCCGATAACCATCACCGGCTCGCCGTCGAGACGCGCAAGCCCGCCGACGATTGCCGGGTCGTCAGCGTACAGCTTGTCGCCGTGCAGCTCCTGGAACTCCGTCAGCATACGATGGATGTAATCGAGCGTGTACGGACGCGCTGGATGGCGCGCAAGCTGTGCGATCTGCCATGCGCTCAGACCGGAAAATATGGAGCGCGTGAGCTCGCGGGATTTCGCTTCCAGGCGCGCGATCTCCTCACTGATGTTGATGTCGGTATCGCTGCCCACGTAGCGCAGCTCCTCGATCTTCGCCTCCAGCTCGGAGATCGGCTGCTCGACGTCAAGGAAGTCGCGCTTCATGAGTATCTCAATTCGACGCGGGCCGCATCGCCGAATGCGCGTAATCGGCTCAGCAGCTCCTGCGCCGGGCGCACGCGCCATGTCTCGCCCATGCGCAGCCGGCCGATGGCCTCCGCGCGGCGATACTCGATGCACACCGGCGTCGATCCTTCGCGAAAAGCCTGCAACACCGAGCTGAGCTCCTGGACAAATCCGTTGCCTATGCGGCTGGCGTCGACACGAATCAGCAACAGCTTCGCGTGCATCTCTCGCGCGCGTTCCAGATCGTACATCTGCGAGACGATGAGGGTACATCCCCCTGTCAGGTCGTCCGTGCCCAGTTCCCCCTCGACGATCATCAAGCGGTCCTTCGCCAGCATTTCCCGGCAGCGCTGATACACTTCCGAATACAGGACCGCCTCCATGCGCGCGCTGCGGTCATCGAGCGTAATGACGGCCATGCGTCCCTTGCGCGTCATCATGGATCGGATGCTCACCACCAGACCAGCGACGCGCACCTCCTGCCCCGCGCCGGACCTGAGCTCGACGAGACGGGCCGCGATGAATCGGCCCAGCTCCGCCTCGAACTGGGCGATGGGGTGCCCTGTCAGGTATAGGCCCAGGGTCTCTTTCTCTCCTGCCAGCCTGTCCTCGTCGCGCCACTCGGGCACGTCGTCGAAGGCGTGTCCGTGCGCCGTGTCGCTCGATGCGCCACCGAACAGATCGTCCTGCCCGGACGAACGGTCCCTGACATACTGCTCGGCTGCCTGCAGCGCGCGCGTGAGTGACGACATCATTGCCGCCCGCGTGGGCCCCAGCGCGTCGAGCGCCCCCGAACGGATCAGGGCCTCGACCACGCGACGATTGACACGACGCCCCTGCACCCGCCGGCAGAAGTCGAACAGATCGACAAACACACCGCCGTCGTCCCGCTCCGCGATGATGCCTTCAATGGCCGACTGGCCCACGCCTTTTATAGCGCCAAGCCCATAACGGATGGCAGCAACCGACTCCGCGTTGAACGCGTAAGCACACTCGTTGACATCGGGCGGCAGTACCGCGAGGTCCATGTCACGGCACTCGTCAATCAGCGTCACGACCTTGTCGGTGTTGTCCATATCGGCGGACAGGACAGCGGCCATGAACGCGGCGCGATAGTGCGTCTTCAACCACGCGGTCTGATAGGCGACCAGCGCATAGGCGGCTGAGTGGGATTTATTGAATCCGTATCCGGCAAACTTCTCCATCAGGTCGAAGATGCGGCTTGCCGCATCGCCCGAGACGCCGCGCTCGAGCGCGCCGCGCTCGAACACCACACGCTGCTTGGCCATCTCCTTCGGCTTCTTCTTGCCCATGGCACGGCGCAGCAGGTCGGCGCTGCCGAGCGTGTACCCGGCAAGCACCTGCGCGATCTGCATGACCTGCTCCTGGTACAGGATGACCCCGTAGGTCGCCTTCAGTATGGGCTCGAGCCGGGGATGCAGATAGACTACCGGGGCGCGCCCGTGCTTGCGATCTATGAAGTCGTCGGCGAGTTGTGACGGGCCGGGTCGAATGAGGGCGTTCAAGGCGATCACATCGTCAAAGCTCGCCGGCTGCAGGCGCCGGATGAGGTCCTTCATCACCCGTGACTCGAGCTGAAAGACCGCGGTCGTCGCACAGGCCTGGATCAGCGCATAGGTCCGTGGGTCGTCGAGAGCGATTGCGTTGATGTCAAGGCCCGTCTCCCCGTGGCGCACCGGATCCTGGTTGATGGCCGCCACCGCATGGTCGATGATGGTCAGCGTGCGCAGGCCCAGGAAGTCGAACTTGACGAGCCCCACGGATTCCACGTCGTCCTTGTCCAGTTGGGTGACGACACTGCCCGCCCCCTGCTCGCAGTACAGGGCCGTGAAATCCGTGAGCGGTGCCGGCGCGATAACCACCCCGCCCGCATGACGACCGGCGTTGCGCGGGATTCCCTCGAGCTTGCGCGCGAGGTCTATGAGCGTGCGGACCTCGTCCTCGGACTCGTAGCGGCGACGCAGCAGCTCCTCCTGCTCGAGAGCCTTGTCCAGCGTCATGCCGAGATCGAAAGGCACCAGCCTCGCGATCTGGTCGACGAATCCGTACGCATGGCCAAGCACGCGCCCGACGTCGCGCACCACCGCCTTGGCCGCCATGGTGCCAAAAGTAATGATCTGCGAGACGTACTGATTCCCTCCGTAGCGCGAGGTCACGTAGTCGATAACGCGGTCGCGTCCTTCCATGCAGAAATCCACGTCGAAATCGGGCAAGGACACGCGCTCGGGATTGAGAAACCGCTCGAACAGCAGATCGTAGGCGATTGGGTCCAGCTCCGTGATGCCAAGCGCGTAGGCGACCAGCGATCCGGCACCCGAGCCGCGACCGGGACCGACCGGCACACCGTTTGCCTTCGCCCAGTTGATGAAATCCGCGACAATGAGAAAGTATCCAGCGAAGCCCATGTTCACGATCACGTCGAGCTCGGACTGCAAGCGCTCCGTGTAGCACTGACGGCGCTCGGCAAAGCTCTCATCGGCGGGGTCGAACAGGCGGCGAAGACGTTGTTCCAGGCCGGCGACCGACTGCTCCTCGAACCATGCCGATACATCGCGCCCTCCGGGAGCCGGAAACTCGGGCAGGACGGGGCGGCCGAATGCGATCTCGAGATTGCACCGCCGCGCAATTTCCACGCTGTTCTCGAGCGCCTCGGGTATATCGGCGAACAGCGCCGACATTTCCCGTGCGTCGCGAAGATACTGCTGGTCGGAGTACAAGCGAGGGCGGCGCGGGTCATCGAGCACGCGCCCGTCGTGAACGCACACCCGGGCCTCATGGGCCTCGAAATCCTCGCGTCTCAGGAAACGCACATCATTGGTGGCAACCACGGGGGCATCCTGAGCGCTAGCGAGTGCCATGGCCTCGTCGATATAGCGTTCCTCGAGCTCGCGCCCCGTGCGGTGCAGCTCCAGATAGATGCGGTCATCGAAGAGCTTGCGCCAGCGCTCCAGCGTGTGCCGCGCCTCGTCGGTCTGCCCGGCGAGAAGCGCCTGCCCGATATCCGCGTACGGGCCACACAGGGCAATCAGTGCGCTCGTCGCACCGGCGTCGAGCCAGTCGGGGTGAACGACGGCGCTGCCGCGTACCTCT
The DNA here is from genome assembly GCA_964605765.1 of uncultured Ectothiorhodospiraceae bacterium. Classification (GTDB taxonomy): domain Bacteria; phylum Pseudomonadota; class Gammaproteobacteria; order HK1; family HK1; genus CAZSDY01. The sequence continues at coordinate 25,890 of CAZSDY010000011.1, forward strand.
GCGTCAGTGTAGGAGCGCGACACGAGCCGGGCGAGCTGGCGATACCCTTCGAGGTCGCGGCACAGTAACAGCAGCCGATGGGGGCGGTTGGCATCATCGTCGTTGTGCACCAGCACGTCCGCACCCACGATAGGCTTGATGCCTGCGCCGAGGGCAGCACGATAGAATTTGACGAAAGAGAACAGATTGGATTGCTCGGTCACCGCGACCGCGGGCATGCCACCCGCGCCTGTCGCCTCCACCAGCGGGGCGACGCGTATCAGCCCGTCGACCAGCGAATACGCCGTGTGCACATGCAGGTGAACGAAGGTCGCGGTCATCATGCCTGCCCCGGAGATCAGCCTGGGAACGCCAGCTGGACGGGGCGCTGGGCGGGCGTTGCGGCCAACATTGCCTTGACCGGCCCGAACGAGCGTCGGTGCACGGGGGATACCCCGAACCGGCGCAGCCGTCGGACGTGCTCTGCGGTGGGATAGCCCATGTGCCTTGCGAACCCGTACTGAGGATAACGGCGGTCAATCTCCCTCATCTCCGCATCCCTGGCCGTTTTTGCCAGTATGGAGGCTGCGCTGATGGCGCGGATCGCTTTGTCACCGCCAACTACGGACTGCGTTGCGAAAGGCAGCACGGGGCATCGATTTCCGTCGACCAGTACCCGTACCGGCGCCACGTCGAGGGCCAACACCGCTCTGCGCATAGCCAGCATGGTCGCCTGAAGCACGTTGAGCGCGTCGATCTCCGTGACATCCGCACGGCCCAGCGACCAGGCCAACGCGCGCGCGCGAATCGAGCGCGACAACGCCGTGCGTGCGCGCGCGGTCATCTGCTTGGAGTCACGCAGATCCGCGATCGGCCTTGCCGGGTCCAGGATCACCGCTGCTGCCACCACAGGCCCCGCCAGGGGGCCGCGACCCGCTTCATCCACACCGGCAGTCACCAGCGCAGCCGCCTCGCCACGCGCGGGCTGTGTGGACCACCGGGCCGTGGGCCCACGCGCACGACGTGTCGTGCGCAGCTCGGGGTCTCCGTGCCGGGCCGCGGGTTTGCTCTTGTTCGCCTTCACGTCGCCATACGCCGGGTGGTCAGTGGCACAGGTCGAGCACCGCATCCGCGGCGCGTTCGGCAGCGTCGCAGCGCAGCGTTTGACCTATCCGATCGAACTCCGCGCACATCATCGCTACCGCTTCGGGGCGCTGCAAGAATTGCAACACCGCAGCGCCGAGCTTCTCCGGTACGGCATCACCCTGCAGCAGCTCCGGCACCAGCGGTCGCCCGGCCAGAAGATTGGGCAAGCCCACATGCGAAATATTGGCACCCACCCAGCTCCTGAGAATCAAGTAGCTCAACACCGTCGTTCGGTAGGTTATCACCATGGGGCGCTTGAGCAGCATGGCCTCCAGCGATGCGGTACCCGATGCGAGCAGCACGACATCCGATGCCGACATCACCTCGCGTGAGCGCCCCTCGAAAATCTCGAGGTCGATCCGAGCAGCCTCGCCGACGAGCTCGGCCGCGAAACGCCGCCGCAATCCCGGATCGGCGATCGGCGCCGCGAAACGCACGCCGGGACGCTGGCGCGCGAGCCACACGGCAGTGCGCACCATGGGGCGGGCGAGTTGCGCGACCTCACTCATGCGGCTGCCCGGCAGCAGCGCAACGATCTCTGCATCGGCATCGAGCCCCAGCGCACGCCTCGCCACCGCCGTGCCGGCATCACCGGAAATTGCATCGGCGAGCGGGTGACCAACGAACTCCACGCCAATGTTGTGCTCGCGGTAGAACTTCGCCTCGAAGGGAAACAGCACGAGCATGCGATCAATCGAACGGGCAATTTTCCGTAACCTGTAGCGCCGCCAGGCCCACACCGAGGGACTCACAAAATGCGCGGTCCTGATACCAGCCCGGCGCAACTTGCTCGCCACCCCAAGGTTGAAATCCGGTGCGTCCACGCCGATAAAGACATCCGGACGACTCGCCAGAAACCGCTTTATCAGCCTGGAACGCACCGGCAACAGCTCCGGATAGCGTCCGAAGGACTCGAATAAACCAATCACCGACAAGCGGTCCATGGGATACAGTGACACACATCCGGCATCGCGCATATGCGGCCCGCCGATGCCTTCGATCTGCAGGTCCGAACCGCGCCCGCGCAAGGCACGCAGCAGGCCGGCACCCAGCAGGTCCCCGGAACTTTCCCCCGCAATGATCGCAATGCGCACGCTATCGCCCCGACGTGGTCGATAGCACCGGAGCGCGGTGGTTCCGAGCGCTCAGCGTACGATCCCCCTGCTCGAACGTGCCACAAAGCGCGCCAGAGAGCCGAGCTCCGGGCAATCCGCAGCCATCGCGTGAAGCTCCTCCACCGCCCGTTCCG
>CAZSDY010000012.1:0-28133 GCA_964605765.1 uncultured Ectothiorhodospiraceae bacterium
ACGGCCAACCCATGGATCTCGCGATGGCGGTCGACGGGATGCTGCAGGCGGACGGACGGATCGGGGGTTATGCTGCGATGAACTGAGCACGCGCCGCCGCGGGGCAGTGCTCCGGGTATGCCGATCATACGCGAGTCGGGCCGCGCTCCGCTGTTGCTCGATTCGCAGGTCCCGCGGTGAATTCTTTGCGCTGCATGACTGCCGGTTTCCCCGTCGCTGGTTTGCCCCATCACATCAGTCGGGCACGCCGTGCGTTTCACCTTGCCGTGCCTGATAGTCCCGCAGCGCTTCTAAATCCGCCGCTCCTTAGGTAAGTTAGCGCGTTCGAATGCATCCGGCAGCGGGAATGAGCACATCCTTGACGAGCAAACGCGTGTTGGTGACGGGCGGGGCGGGATTCCTGGGCTCGCACCTTTGCGAGCGCCTGTTGGCGCGTGGCGACGAGGTGCTGTGCGCGGATAATTATTTCACCGGCCGGCGTGCCAACATTGCCCACATGGCCGACAATCCAATGCTCGAAGTGCTGCGCCACGACGTGACCTTTCCGCTCTACGTCGAGGTCGACGAGATCTACAACCTGGCCTGTCCCGCGTCTCCGCTGCACTACCAGCACGACCCCGTGCAGACAACCAAGACCAGCGTGCACGGGGCCATCAACATGCTGGGGCTCGCGAGGCGCCTCGGCGCGAAGATATTTCAGGCGTCGAGCAGCGAGGTCTACGGCAATCCGAGCGTCCACCCGCAGACCGAGGACTACGTCGGCACGGTCAACCCCATCGGACCGCGGGCCTGCTACGATGAGGGCAAGCGCTGTGCGGAGACGCTGTTCTTCGATTATCGCCGCAAGCACGGCTTCCCCATCCGCGTGGCGCGCATCTTCAATACCTTCGGTCCGCGCATGCATCCCCACGACGGGCGCGTGGTGTCGAATTTCGTCTTGCAGGGGCTCGATGGGGTGCCCCTGACCATCCACGGCGACGGCACGCAGACGCGTTCGTTCTGTTACGTGAGTGACATGATCGACGCGATGCTGGCGATGATGGATGCCGGCGACGAGGCGACCGGGCCCGTCAACCTGGGAAATCCCACGGAGATATGCATAGCGGAGCTTGCGCAGATGATAGTGCGCATGACCGGTTCGCGCTCACGCGTCGAGCATCTGCCACCATTGCAGGACGATCCCGTGCAACGTTGCCCGGACATCGGCAGGGCGAAGGCGTTGCTCAACTGGGACCCGGCCGTGACGCTCGAGGAGGGCCTGGGGCTCACCATCGAGTACTTTCGCCGCCTGCGCGCGGCACCGGTTCGCTGACACCCGATGTCACCGCGAATCAGATGCTGGAACGCTTGCGCCTGATTCGCCTCGCCATGTCAAAGGTCGATCAGTTCGAAAGCGTGTTCAAATCGGCGGCCAAGGTGGTCTATGTGCACGAGCAGCCGTCCTTCGCCAGCATCGTGGTCGTCACCGACCACGATAGCGCCGGTGCCGAGCGCCTGGCACGCCATGTGCGTGAATTCCTGCACCGCGTGGACGACGGCGCCGTGTGGCATATCGCCGAGGGCTCGCAGTGCGAGACGGTGGAGCAACTGCTGGGCCTGGTCGATGCGAGCCGTCCCAACCTGCTGGTGACCTATCGCAACCTGCACAGCAGCGCGTGGCAGTGGCCTTACAGCCTGGGCAAGCACCTGGACGTCCTCACGCAGGCTACCGATTGTCCCGTGCTGGTCATCCCCCACCCGCGCGGGCGCGAGCAGTTCTACGCGAGCGCGCACAGTCCCGGGGTTGTCATGGCCGTGACCGATCACCTGGCGGGCGACAGCCGCCTGGTGAACTATGCCGCTGCGCTCACCGAGCCCGGCGGCACGCTGATCCTCACGCACATAGAGGAGCGGGCGGCCTTTGAACGCTATATGGACGTCATCTCCAAGATCCCGTCCATCGACACGGATAGCGCCCGCGAGAAGATCCTCGGGCAGTTGCTCAAGGAGCCGAGCGATTACATCCGCCGCTGCAGGGAAGTGATGCTGGCCAACAACGTCCCTGTCACGGTCGAAGCGGTGGTTGGATACGGCCACTGCCTGAGCGAGTACAAGCGCTTGCTCGCCGAGCATGAGGCAGCGCTTCTGGTCGTGAACACCAAGGATCAGACGCAGCTTGCCATGCATGGAATGGCCTATGCGCTGGCCGTGGAGTTGCGCGATATTCCGTTGCTGATGCTGTGATTGAACCGGGTTGAATCATGGCCGTTAATCCTGCGCTGGCGGCGACACAGGCCGCGGCGAATGGGGCCTCCGCGGCGCATGCCGGCGATGCCGTTTCGCTGGGCGTCACGCTCTTGTTCGCGGCCATGCTGGCCGCGCTCATCGTGTGCCTCGCGCTCGAGGAGAAGATCCACGCCAAGAAGTCGGTCATCGTCAGCGTGTTCGCGCTCTCGAGTCTGCTGCTGGCGGCGTTTCTGGGCCTGCTGCCGTTCGGTGAGGTGACGCTGCCCAACGGACATCACGTGAGCATGCCGGTCTTCATTCCTTCCATAGACTGGGGAGTCATCACCATCATCCTGGGTTCCAGCATATTCGTGGACGTGACGAGTCGATCCGGGCTGTTCACCTGGATCGCGATCCGCTTGACCAAGGTCTCGCGCGGTGATCCGCTGCGCCTGCTCATCTTCTACGGCGTCATGACGGTGGTGTTCTCCGCGGTGCTGAACAACGTGACGGCCATGATCATCATTGGCTCGCTGAGTGCCGTTTCGCTCGCAAAGCTCGGGCGCGCGGACAAGCTGCTCGGGTTTCTGCTCATCGAGGGTCTGCTCACCAACGTCGGCGGCTTGCTGACCCTGATCTCCTCGGTGCCCAACATCATCGTTGGCACGACCGCCGGTATCGGGTTCATCACCTTCGTGTTGAAAGCCACACCGTACGTGGTCGTGACGACCGCGGCCACGCTGTGGCTCGGTGCGTGGCTGTTCGGCATTCATCGCATCGCCCCGGAGCACCAGGCGCAGGCCGCGGTGCTGGTTGGCCAGTTCGACGAGGGCGACGGCATCGAGAGTATGGGTTTTTTCTGGTTCGGCGCGGCCATGCTGGTGCTGTTCATCTGCTTCATCGCCAGCGCCTCCTTCGAAGGGTGGGCACTGGGCAAGCTCGGCATGGGGTTCGTCGCCATGACCTTCGCCATGATCATGCTGATCCGATACAAGGCCGAGGCGGACACCTTCTACAGCGCAGTGGACTGGGATTTGATCCTGTTCTTCGCGTTCCTGTTCGTCACCATCTATGTGATGGAGCAGGCCATGGTGCTGGACCTCATCGGCCGGGGGTTCGCGCCCATCATCGCGCTCGGCGAGACGCTGGGCGGCGGGGTGCTGCTGGTCGTCTCGGCGCTCGCGAGCAGCGTCACGGACAATATTCCGCTCGCCGCGATGCTCGCCAAGATCCTCTCTTCACCGGCTTTCGCGACGCCGCCCGACTCGCCGCTGTGGTGGTCGGTCATTTTCGGCGCCAACCTGGGGGGCAACCTGACGCCTATCGGCTCGGCCTCGACGCTGGTCGCGGTCACCATCATGCACAAGCATGCGCTCGAGGTCCCGTTCGCGCGCTTCGTGGTGCTGGCGCTGCCCTACGCGGCCATGCATATAGGCCTTGCCGTCGTCTATGTGCTGGTGTTTCTCACTTGAGGGTAGCCCCACGACCCGCTTCACACCGGCGTGTTGGCACGGCGCACGAGTGCATCGTTCGAAAGAATCTTCCTCGCGTGACCTCCCGGGCTGTTCGGGGGCGGTGCAAACCAGTACACTTCCACACCCAATAATGACATCAAGAGCCCCGCGACGCATGGGAGGCTCGATGGTCGACCGGTGCCGTGAGGCGCGGGAAGAACATCTGGCCAGCCGCGGAAGACGGGGCCGGACGGCGGGTGCCGTCAAGCCGTGCGAATTCCGTTTGCTGCCGCGGGCAGTGGGTCGTCGTCGATCCTCTGCTCCCATGGGCATCGCCACCGAGGCGATGTGTGCTGTCGTGTCATTGGACGGAACACACTCTGACGGGCAGGGGATGAGGCAAGCTTCGGACCATCTCGAGTGCCCGCGCCAATGAGCGGGGCCCCGCGGGTGCTGGTTGTCTGCGCGGATACCGACGACCGCGCGTTGGCGGTGCTCGTGCTGCGCAACGCCTTCGCCGGCGCCGATGTCGTGGAAGCAGGCAGCGCTCTCGACTTTGCCGATCATCTGGCCGCAGGAGAATTCGGTGTGGCCGTCGCCGCCGCGGAGCTCGGCTGGGCGCGCGGCGCCGATGTGCTGGCCGCTGTCGGGAAGCGCTATCCAGAGTGTGTCACCGTGCTGCTCGGCGGTGCAACGGCCGACGCCGGCGGTGTGGATGCGTCCGTCGCGACCACCAGCCACGGTTTCATGGAACTGTCCAGCGTGGTCGAACGCGCGCTGGCACTGAGGCATCCCGGTACCGATCAGGGCGTGGAGCACGCAGCCTACGAGAGGCTCGTCGCGCAGCTCCCCGTCGGTATCTTTTCCATGGCACCCAATGGCGCGGTGCGCGAGGCGAACGCGGCTTTTGTCAGACTGCTCGGGTTCCGCGATCTGGAAGCGCTGATTGGACGGCAGTTGCCCGACCTGCTGGCCGACGTGGAGTTGCGTCTGAGCCTGCGGGTGTTGCTCGAGCGCGGCCAGTCGAGGCGCGACATGCAAGCACGGATGCGGCGCGCCGACGGCGGCAAGGTGAGTGTGAGCCTGAGCTTCTGGCCCATCGCGGATGATGACGGCAGGCTGGATTTCTACGAGGCCGTGCTCTGGGATCTGTCGGGTCCGGGTACCTGGTCGGCTCGACCGCTGTACGGTCAATCCCAGGTGGAGCAGCTCACGTCGGCGGTATCGCACGACCTGCAGGACCCGCTGCAGCTCATTGCACAGCACTCCCGGCTTCTCGCGGAGCGCCACGGCGCCGCCCTGGACGACGATGCCAAGCGCCTCGTGGGGCGCCTGCGCGACAGTGCCGCACGCATGCAATCGATGATCGACGACATGCTGGAGTTTGCGCGTGTGTCGCAGAGCCGGCGCCCCTTCCAGGTGGTGGACATGAATCAGGTGGTGGGCGAGGCCGTGGCCAACCTCGAGGCGAGCGTGGCGCGCAGCGGCGCGCAGATCACCCATGGCGATCTGCCCTCGGTCGTCGGCGAGCCGAGGTTGCTGGTGCAGCTCTTTCAGAACCTGGTCGGCAACGCCATCAAGTTCGTGCGCGAGGCGCCGCCCAGGATCTCGCTGGCAGTGGAAGAGCGGGAGGAGGACTGGTTGATCTCGGTTACCGACAACGGCCCCGGCATCGATCCGCTGTCCGCGGATCGGATCTTCGAAATGTTTCAGCGCCTGCACGCCACGAGCGAGTTGCCCGGACGCGGGGTTGGACTCGCCATCTGCAGGCGCATCGCGGAATGTCATGGCGGGCGCATCTGGGTGGAGTCTCGGACGGGCGAAGGCTCGACATTTTTCGTCACCTTGACGCGTGAGCTGCCCGTTGAGCTGGCGCATGGCAATGACACCAACAGCAAGGCGGCCCGCGCGACATGAACAAACGCTCACTGAGTCTACTGCTGGTCGAGGACAACGAAGTGCAGGCGGAACTCGTCAAGGATCTGCTCGGCGGCTCGCGGGAGCCCGCGTTTGCGGTGACGCACTGTGTTCGTCTTGCCGAGGCCGTTGCGGCGATCTCGGAGGAGGTGCCCGACGTGGTGCTCCTCGACCTCACGCTGCCCGACAGCACGGGAACGGCCGGCATCGAGCGCATGCAGCGCTGCGTGCCCGACACGCCGATCGTGGTGTTGACCAACGCGGAAGACGAGCGGCTCGCCGCACGCTGCGTGCGCCACGGCGCCCAGGACTACCTGCTCAAACGCGAAGTCGACGTGCGTTCGCTCCGGCGCGCCGTGCGCTATGCGATGGAAAGGATGCACGCGGAGCGCGTGCTGCGAGACAGCGAGCAACGCTATGCGCTGGCCGTGGACGGCGCGAACGACGGGGTCTGGGACTGGGATATGCGCACCGGGAAGGCGTATTTCTCACCGCGCTGGAAGGCAATCGTCGGGGTGCAGGATGAGGACGCGGGCACGGACATCGCCGAGTGGTTGGACCGCGTGGACGAGGAGGACCGCGGCGCGTTTCGCGATGCGCTGAACGCGCACCTCGCCGGGCGCACCCGCCACTTCGAGCATGAGCACAGGCTTCGAACCAGCCACGGCAACAGCCTGTGGGTGTTGAGCCGCGGGGTGGCTGTCAGGGACGCGCAGGGCAAGCCATACCGGATGGCGGGCTCGCTTTCAGACATCAGCGCGCGCAAACGCGCCGAAGCGCAGCTCATACACGATGCACTGCACGATGCGCTCACGAAGCTGCCCAACCGCGCGTTGCTCATGGACCGGCTCGATGTGGCGCTGAAGAGCTATGCACGCCACGGCGAACATCAGTTCGCGGTGCTGTACCTGGACCTGGATCGGTTCAAGAACATCAATGACAGTCTGGGCCACGTGGTCGGCGACGAGTTGCTGATCCAGGTGGCGCGCCGGATCGAGAGATTTCTGCGCCCCGGCGATACGCTGGCACGCCTCGGTGGGGACGAGTTCACGGTCCTGATCAACGATGTCTCGGAGAGCCATCACGCCACCTACGTGGCCGAACGCATTCACGAATTGCTGAGCGAAGTGTTCATCATTCACGATCACGAGGTGTTCACCTCGGCGAGCATCGGCATTGCGCTCAGTGCGGCTCACTACCGCCGGCCCGAGGAGGTCCTGCGAGATGCCGATCTGGCCATGTACCGTGCGAAGGCCGGCGGGCATGCGCACTACGAAGTCTTCGACAGCGCCATGCACGAGAGCGCGCTGGCGCTGCATCGGCTGGAGACGGATCTGCGCCGCGGTGTCGAGCGCCAGGAGTTCGAGATCCATTACCAGCCCATCGTGACGCTCGATTCCGGTCGCATCCTCGGCTTCGAAGCGCTGCTGCGCTGGCGCCATCCGAACTGGGGAATGATGGGCCCGGATAGCTTCATCAACGTGGCGGAGGAGACGGGCTTGATCGTGCCGCTCGGCTGGTGGGTGCTGCGCGAGTCATGCCGCCAGGCAAGGCGCTGGCAGGAGATGTTCCCCGTGACGCCGCCGCTGTCCATAAGCGTGAATGTATCAGGCAAGCTCATCGCCCAGCCCGACATGGCCGAGGGCCTGGCCGCGATACTGGAGCAAAGCGCGCTCGATGCCGCCAGCCTGCGCCTGGAAATCACCGAACGTGCCATGATGAGCCATGGCGCGGATTGCCTGAGCGCCTTGCAGTCGCTGCGCGACATGGGTGTGCAGCTGCATGTCGATGACTTCGGTACGGGCTACTCGTCATTGAGTTACCTGCAGCGCTTCGCGTACGACACGCTGAAGATCGATCGTTCGTTCGTGAGCAGCATAGGCGTTGAACGTGAGGAGAGCGCTATCGTCGGGGCAATCATCGCACTCGGCGAGTCGCTGGGCATCAAGGTCATCGCCGAAGGGGTGGAAACACTGAAGCAGCTCGAAACCTTGCGTGACATGCGCTGCCCCCAGGCTCAGGGGTTCTGGTTTTCCAAGCCGCTCGACCGGACGGCGATGGGTGCCCTGCTCGATGAGACCATCGGCCACGTGCATTGACCCGCAGCCGCTGTATTCCAGCGCGATGCCATGCTGATCGGCGCGCACGGCGGCGCCATGGCGCACCACGCCGGCTCCGGGGTGGCTCATGCGTTGGACGGCTCGCGGCCGGCCCCCCAAGAGATACGCATTCTGCTTATAGACGAGAACGCGGCCGATCGGCGCCGGCGCGCGTCCATGCTGCGCGAGTTGCTGCCCGGCGCTGACATTCTGGAAGCGGGCACAGGGCTCGAGTACGCGCAGTATCTGGCGTGCGGCGTGCCGCACGTGGCAATCAGCGCCGAGCGCTTGAGCTTCGGCGAGGGCGTGCGGGTGCTCGAGGTGGTCAAGCGCCGCTACCCCGATTCGCTGACGGTGCTGATCAGCGACGTGCAGCACGGCGGTGCAAGCACCCCCGATCGGCGAATCGGTACGGGCGCCGAGGGCTGGCACGAGCTTTCCCGCCTCGCGCTGGCGACATGCAGCATCGACCCCGAAGCCCGGCGCGGCGTGCGATCGCCGATTGGACCGTGCGCTGAGTCTCTTGCGGTGGATGAAGGTGGCGCCGCGCGGCGGGTACCGGGCACGTCGTGCAGCGCCGCGCTAGCGGGTATCCGCACCGAGCTGCTAAGTGTGTACGAGCATGCTGATCGGCTGGCCGATTCGATGTCCATGGACCCGTGCGCGCGCCGTGAGCTGGGGTGCGTGGTGCACGGGTCCGAGCGCTTGCTGGCGGCCCTGGAATACGCGCTGGAGGTGCCCTGCGAGGACCACCGGCGCTCCCCGGAACCGGTTTGTCTCGGCGATGCGGCGCTGGATGCCATGCGCACCCTGCAGCCGGCGCTGGTCGCGAGCGGAGCACGCGTCCAATCCGGGACTTTGCCCACATTGCTCGCCGACCGGCGGGAAATGGTCGCGCTTTTCTACAACCTCATCGACAACGCCATCACATTCACCGGCACCGCGCCTCCCCTGGTCACGATTCGCGCCGGCTTGCACGCCGGCGCCTGGATCATCTCCGTGCAGGATAACGGGCCGGGAGTAGCGCCGCACGAGACTGCGGTCATTTTCGACATGTTCGCCCGCGGCGCTCTCGCCGAGGGCAGATGCGGTGCGGGCATAGGGTTGGCGCTGTGCAGGGATATCGCCCGGCGCTACGCCGGCGATGTGACCGTGGAATCGACGCCCGGCGCCGGCAGCACCTTTCTCGTGAGCCTGTACGCCAGCGCCGTCGAGCCCGAGGCCGTGGACTTTGCCGTGCACCTCAACGGCAAGCGTGCCGGTCGCGTGCGCGTGGTCCATCGGGCGAGCAAGGCCGAGTTGACGCGCGCCGCTCTGGCGATTCCCGCCCTCAGTGAGATGCTCGGTGACCTCACGATCAAGGACGTGCAACTGAGCGAGCAGGGGGTCGTCAACATCGTCGCCTGAGGCCGGGCACTGCCGGCACACTCGGTCCACACCCGACCCCCAAGCGCGCGGTGGTTCGGTGTCGGAATTTTTTACACTCTCTGGAAAGAGTGTAAGTCTTTGTTTATTAACAATATTGCCTCCCGTCTTTCGGTACTTGACCGGTTCTCGGCGGCGAATGGGCACAAAAAGCCGGCCAAAAGTGTCGGGATTTTTTACACTTTCTCAACGATCGCATGACGTGACCTACGGTAAGCCATTGATCTTACATCGGAACTCAATAAGCGGCGCGAATCTTGCATGGATTTATGTTGTCACCCGTGATCACGCGTGCGGGCGGGTAGCGTGTCGGGCTATCACCAGGAAATGGCGATAATTTATACTGATCGGAACAATGATGCGCCACATGACCCCCGCAAACCGGCGCGCATTTGATCCGTGTGAAGCGCACATGACGTGCGTTTGTGATAATAAGTAATAACGGAGCCGTTGGCTGTCATGCTATCACCCGTCCTGAACAACGTGGACACACTCTGGAAACGCATACGTGGTCATAAGCGGGCGGCCGTGGGCGGCGAGGCGCCGACCACCATTCGCGCGCTCATCGAATCCCTCCTGCCGCTCGCCGGCAAGCACTTGGTGCGCAAGCGTGAGCTCGACCGCGGTGGCATGGGTGCCATCGAGATCGTCGAGGACGAGTCGCTGCAGCGGCGCGTGGCCCGCAAGATCGTCCATCATCAGTTTCAGGACAGCGCGTGGATGGTGGGGAGTTTCATCCGCGAGGCACAGATCACGGCGCAGCTCGAGCACCCGCACATCGTTCCCGTGCACGACATAGGACGTACCGAGGACGGCCGCGTGTGCTTCACGATGCGCCTGATTCAGGGGCGCTCGCTTATCGATCTGATAGAGGGAATGCCGGGGGGCATTGCCTCGGGCGAGGGGTTGCTCGACTTGCTGGACGTCATGGTCAAGGTCTGTGACGCGCTGGCGCTCGCGCACAGCCGCGGTGTGGTGCACTGCGACATCAAGCCTCAGAATGTCTTGACGGGCGGATTCGGCGAGGTCTATCTCATGGATTGGGGTATCTCGCGTGTGCAGGACGACGACGAGCTTCCGGTGCTGAGCAAGGGCGCCAAGAGTCGTGTGCATACGACCATCAGCGACGACGGCGAGGGCGTCATGATGGGTACGCCCGCTTATATGTCACCGGAGCAGGCACGCGGCCGGAAGCCGGGATCCGGCTCCGACATCTTCTCCGTCGGTGCGGTCATCTATCATATCGTGACCGGGCGCGCGCCCTATCTGGGTGATTCCGCCACCAACGTCGTGGAGCGTGCCAAGCAGTGCCGCTTCGAGTCTCCCGTCACGGTGGCGGGCTCTGCCGTGGTGCCGCTGGAACTCAACCGAATCATTCTCAAGGCCATGGCGCAGCGCCCCGCCGATCGTTACGCGCACGTCAGCGATCTCAAGGCCGACCTGGTGCGGTTCATGCGCGGCGGCGGGGATTTTCCTCGCGAGGCGTTCTGCGAGGGTGAGCACATCGTGCGCCAGGGGGATGTGGGTGATTCTGCTTATGTCATCATCTCCGGCAGTTGCGAGGTCTACAAGCGGGTCGATGGAAGGAAAGTCATGCTGAAGACCATGGGCGCGGGAGAGGCTTTCGGTGAGACGGCCATTCTGGCCGCCACGACGCGAACCGCCAGTGTGCAATGCAAGGAAGACACGGTCGTCATGGTGATCAACCGCCATACGCTCGAGGAGGAGGTCGACCACATGAAACCCTGGATGGGCGCCATCATACGCACGTTGACCCTGCAAGCCCGCCATTCCGTGGTCTGACAGACCGCGCGCCTCGGGGCGTGGTGCCGGCCGCCGAGACGATAACGGGAGCACGTCGCCGAAGCTGCCGCCGGTTGCCACCGGGATCCGCATCGCCGGCCGAGCCTCCTGAACGCGAGACGTCAGCCCGGCGGTGTGTCGGGAACAGGCCGCCCCTCCAGCTCGATGATCTGTTCGACGCGGGCGTTGAAGCGGTCGACCGGGACGCAACTCTTCTTGACGCCCAGACCATTCTCCTCTATCACATCGGCCATGATCATGGATCGGAGAAATGAATGAATCCCCCGCGGCCGGGCTCCAGCGCTTGCGACGTCACGGTCATCGGTGCGGGCGTCGTCGGCGTTTGCTGCGCGCTCGCGCTGCAGCGCGAAGGACATCGGGTCGTGGTCATCGATCCCCGACAGCCGGGTACCGCCACGTCGTTCGGTAATGCCGGCATCATCGCGACGGGGTCGATCATGCCCTACAGCACGCCCGAATTGTGGAAAGAGATACCGGGCATCCTGTTCGGCCGCATGAGCCCGCTCGTGCTGCGCTGGCGCCATCTGCATCGTTCCATCCCATGGCTGCTCAAGTTTCTCGCGGCGGGGCGCAGCAGGCGAGCCGTGGAGCGAACCGCCGCCGAGCTGGCCTCCTTGTCCCGCGGGGCTGAACGCGCACACCGTGATCTCATGCACCTCGCCAGTGCGGATGCGAATCTCATGCGCCCTGCCGGGTACCTGGAAGTCTATCGCGACGGTGCCAGGTTCGACCGCGAGTCGCGCTGGGAACGCAGTCTTGTGGAAAGACATGGCACGGCGGCCGAGGTGCTTCATGCCGATGAGCTGCACCAGCTCGAGCCCGGGCTGGCGAGCGTGTTCGAGCGCGGCTGGTTCTTCCCCGACAAGGCGTTCGTCGTGAATCCGGTGGCGCTGACCCGCGCTTACGCGGAGGCCTTTGTCGCGCTCGGTGGCGAGCTGCGCCATGAGCAGGTGCGCGGATTCGAGATCGGGGCCGAGGGGCCGGTGCGCGTCGTCACTGATCTGGGCATGCACAGGGTGAGCCACGTGGTGATCTGTGCCGGTGCGTGGTCGGCGAAACTCGCGCGGCAGCTCGGTTCCAGGGTGCCGCTCGAGACCGAGCGTGGATATCACCTCAACGTGCCGTGGTCGGATGGTTTGACGCTCAATCGTCCGGTGGTCGTCATGGACCACCACTACGTGCTCGCGCCCATGGCCGATGGCGTGCGCATCACCAGCGGCGCGGAACTGGGTGGTCTCGTTGCGCCGCCGGATTTCCGCCACATCCGGCGCGCCCACGCGCACGCACGGCAGGTGCTGCCCGGCCTGGGCAGCGCGGTGAACCGTGAATGGATGGGTTACCGGCCGTCGCTGCCGGACTCCAAGCCCGTCATCGCTCGCTCGCCGCGCTGCGCCCGGGTGTTGTTCGCCTTCGGTCATGGTCACCTGGGCCTCACGCTGAGCGCGGTCAGCGCCGAGGCCATCGCGGCACTCGTGGCCGAACGCGAATTCAGCGTGCCGCTCGCCCCGTTTCGCGTGGACCGATTCTGAGCTTTCGCGGCGCAATATCGCGAAGCACTGAAGGCACTACTCGCTCGCCCCGTCCGTTTCGTTGCCGGGCTCGTCCGCGTCCCCGGTGTGGTCCATGCCGGAATGCTCCGTGCCCGTGGCGCCAATCGCCAGCACCTCGACCCGCGCATCGACCTTGCCGGCATGCTCGAAGAACAGCGAGATCATGAACTGCTGCCCCTCGCGCAGAGGTTGCGCGAGCCCCGTGAGCATGATGTGCCTGGCGCCCGGCTCGAACAGCACATGGGCGCCTGGTGCCACGTCGACGCTTTCCAGCCGTTCCATCTTCATCATGCCGTTGTCCATGCGCGTGCTGTGCATCTCGGCGCGCTCGGCGGCAGGCGTTCGCACGCCGACGAGGCGGTCGGGCTCGTCTCCCTGGTTGTGAATCACGAGATATACCGCCCCCACCTCGGCGCCGGGCGGCGTGGCCCGCGCCCAGGCGTGCGCCGCGTGCAGGTGTCCTCCGTGCGCGACCGCGCCGCTGCCAGCCGCCAGCATGAGTGCCGCGGCGAGGAGGAAAATCGCGTATCTGGTGTTCATGCTCGGTTCTCTTTGCTCGGGAATGCTGCTCGCCTTCCATGGCCTCTTTAAGGGCATGGGCCATGTCTTTCGCCGTGATGCCGGTCGCGAACACGCCGAGCAGCCGGTCGAGAACGCACGGCCAGCGGACGTCATGTGCGGTGCCCCGAAAAGGCCGGACTGGGCTCAGGTTTCGGGCTCGGCCTCGTCTTCCAGTCGGTCGACGTCGTCGATGCGCTCGCTGAGCACGCTGCGCAGGCCATCGATCTCCCGGCGCAGGCGCTCTGTCGCCTGGAGCTTGTCTCCGAGTTCCTTGCGGGCGCGCTGGATCTGCGCCTTCTGACGGCTGATGCGGTGTGCGAGCCCCATCAGCTTATCGTACTTCGTCTGGTAGGCGTGCGCCTGGCGCTCGGTTGCCTCGTGGTACCTGCGCTGCATGGCCTCGCCGCGCGCGCGCACATTGTCGAGCGCGGCGCGCTTGACGCGCTCGATCTGCTCGGTCATTTGCGCGTGCAGTGCGCTCTGCCCGGCGCGCACACTGTCCGCGACATGGCGGCGCAAACGCGACTCGAACTCGGCCATGAGGGCGGTAAGCTCGTCCCTTTCCGTGGCCGGCGGACTGTCGGTCTCGACGGTCCCCGGTTCATCGTCCGTCAGGCTCAGGACCGCGGGTTGTTCATCCGCGACGAGGGGCAGGTCGACCTCGGTCCCCGGTGCCAGGGCGCCCAGATCGATGGTCTGAAGATCGGACTCGTCGACCGTCATGCTCGCGGACTCGTCGTGTGCGAGCTCGTCGTGACGCGCGTGTATCTGATCTATGAGGTCCGCCAGCGACTTGCCGATGAAGGTCTCGTCATAGAGATCGCGCGCTATGGGTTCCTCGAGGTTGTCGTCATCGGGCGCCGCCTGGGAGGCAGGCGCAGGCCTTGCGGAGTCGACTTTCGCGTGCGCATCGGGGCGGTGCGTGCGGTTATTCATCTCGTTCATCGCGGTCTCTCTTCGCGCCGCGTGAATCGCGACCTTGGACTGGGTTGCCTGGCTGCGCCGGATATCCGAAAGCTTGTTGCTCGCCTCACGCCGGCGCAGTCGTTTCTCGATCTGCCCTCGATCGATGCGCAGTATCGTCGCCGGGCACTGCGTGCGCATGCGGTAGCGCTCGCCATCCGGGATCTCCAAGGCCTGGCCCGCGGCCTTGTCGCGCGCATCGATGATCTTCACTGCCTGCCCCGCCATCAGGACCTCGACGGCGCCTTCCAGGAGAAACACGCAGAACTTGCCGGTCGCGTGGGTGTCGCCCGGAGCCTCACCGGCGCGCAGTCGCAGCAACTCCCCTTCGGCGATCAGTGCCTCCTGGGCGCTCGCGTCGAGACGATTGATCGGATCCATGGCGCGGGCCCTGGCGACCAAGGTCCTTCGCCAATCGAGTGAATCTTCCTCTTGCCTGGACTGTTGCACTTTCGAGCAGTCCTCCGTGGTGCCTGGGCGTAGGGCGCATGCTGTTGCGCTTGCTCCGGCCAGACACGTGCCCCGGGGGAAACCTTTTGCATCGAGTGATAGCGCCTCCCGAGGGCGATTCTGGTTCCCAGCCACGGCACCTGTGCTGCGCTACATCCGGCGAGCGGATATCGGCGGTGCGCCGGCTCATTTCCTTTACTATAGCCCGGATTGCGGAGAGGGATATGAAAACGCGGTCGACAGCATGCATCGTTACGCGCCGCACCTATCGGGCGAAGCGTCGGCCGCCTCGGTAGCCAATGTGAAGATCTCCACAGGGGTCTCGCGACCCCTCACCTGGACCGACTCGATGCGCTGGAAGGGGAACTTGTGCGCGCCCGCAAGCTCCCGGGTCCTCGCCGAGACGATAATGCGCGTATGATAGTCCTTGTTGATCTGCTCCAGGCGTGCGGCAAGATTCACTTCGTCGCCATGCACCGTATAACCGAGCCGCTCGCCGGTTCCGACCAGGCCGCCGACCACCACACCGCTGTTGATGCCGACCCGGGAATGCAGTCGAAGGTCAGGGCCGAACATGTGCTCGCGAAGCACGGCCTGGATCTCGAGAGCCGCCGCGACTGCGTGCGCTGCATGATCATCGAGCGCATCGGGGACATTGAAGGTTGCGAGTATGGCATCGCCCTGGTACTGGTCGATGACGCCGCCATGATGCTCGATCGGTCGGCTGACGACCTCGAAATAGGCATTGAGCGTTGCAATCAGCTCGGTGGGTGACAAGCGCTCGCTGATGCTCGTGAAGCCTTCGATATCCGTAAACAGGATGGTGGCCTCGCGTACCTCGGCATAGCCGAGCTGCATGCGTTGCTCGGCAAACTTGACCTGCCGCGCCACCTCGCTCGGCACGAACCTCGACAGATCGGCCGCGGCGCTGCTCTCGACGACCGAGCGTACCAGCAGGTGCCGGGCCCGCGCGATGGCCACCGCCAGGATCGCGGTCACGATCACGATGGAGATCACCTTGTCGAACTCGGCGCCGAGCAGCACGCTGTTCGAGGTCATGTACTCTACGTAGTCACGCGTGATCATCGGATCGGCCGGGTCCACCCTGACCACGTACCACACCAGCGCCAACCAGCCCGCCGACGCGATCGCGCCCGACAGCAGCACGTAGCGAACCTCGTATCTCAAGGCACGCAAGGCGATGAAAATGAAGATGTAGAGCAGCGTCGGGACCTTGAGCACGAACGAGGCGGGTTGCTGATACTTGATGTGGATGCTGAATATCAGCGCAAGCAGCATGGTCATGTCGATCACGATGGAGACATACACCAGCCAGTCCGGCAGCCGCCTGCGGTGGGCGAGCCCCAGGCGCACCACGGTGAACAGGATATATCCGCTGAGAAACCAGGGCTCGCGTGCAACGACATCCGCCGATTGATAGGGCTTGGGGGAAATGGCATACAGCACGGTGAAGGTCAAGACCACGGCAAGCTGCAGCCAGCCGATGAGTATCTCGCTCGATTCCTGCTGAGTACGGATCGTCGCGCGGACCCGCGCCGGCAGATGCGCGGGCCGGGAGCGGCTAAAGAATCTTGTCAGTGTGTGCATACCGGTCAACTCTTCCTTCGACCGGGTAGACGCG
Source organism: uncultured Ectothiorhodospiraceae bacterium (assembly GCA_964605765.1). GTDB lineage: Bacteria > Pseudomonadota > Gammaproteobacteria > HK1 > HK1 > CAZSDY01. The sequence continues at coordinate 16,091 of CAZSDY010000012.1, forward strand.
AAATAAATCCCCGGGGCTGCCCAATGCACCCGCTGTCGATACCCGGGAAGTGCCCGGGCGACCGGCGGGTGCGCTCGTTACGGGGCTACGACGCGATCGCGTCCCTCACGCTTTGCACGATACAAGCACTTGTCGGCGGCCCTCATCACATCGGCGGCGCTCGTGCACCCGGGGTCGTGCACGGCGGCGACCCCGATGGAAATGGTGAGTCCAATCGTGGTGTCGGCGACGCTGATGGCAAGCGCTTTCACCCGCTGGCGCAGACGTTCGGCGACGAATGCCGCGGCGGCCACATCCAGCCCCCGCAACAGCAGCGCGAACTCCTCCCCGCCCCAGCGCCCCAGGACGTCCTTGTGACGCGTGGCCGCTGCCATGACGCCGGCCACCTCGCGCAGCACGTGATCCCCGGCCTCGTGCCCGTGGGTATCGTTTACGCGCTTGAAGTGATCGATGTCAATGAGCAGCAGGGCCGACGAGATCGTCTCGCGCTTGCGCAAGTAGGCGACCTCGCGCTCCAGCACGGCCTGGAAGTGGTGCCGGTTGTGCAATCCCGTGAGCTGGTCGGTGATGGACCGCTCGTACTGCGCGAGCCTTGCCCTGACCTCGTCGATGTCCTCCAGGCGGTAGCTGAGCAAGGCATCGGGTCCGAGCTGGATCTTGTCGCCGGGCGCGAGCGTGCACTCTCGCACAGCGTCACCGTTCACATGCACGCCGTTGGTGCTGTCGAGGTCGATGACCACGACCTCTCCGTTCGCTCGCTTCTCGAGCTTGGCGTGAAAACGCGATATGCCGGCATCGATCAACGTCAGCGTGCATCCCGTGTCGCGCCCGATGGTTAACCGATTGGCATCGAAAACCGCGGTCTTTCCAATCTGCAGTCCGGAAATCAGGGTGAGCACGGGCTGGTTGCCTCGCACGGCGCGGCGGATGGCCTTGGCATCGAACTGCGTGGTGTCGCTCCCGCCCGGTTGTCCGCTGGCAGCCGCCTCGAGTCGGAATCGTGGAATGCGGCTGAACAATGGTATGGCTCCTGAGGGCCGCTGCCAGTATCGGGATCTTTGGGGGAAGGCCGGTAACTCACCGACCATACCCGAGCATATAATAGTCTATGGAAACAGAGCTTTCATGTGGCGGGCCGCAGCGAAGAGAATGGGGGGGGGGACATGGACGTGCAGGAGGACAACGCGTATATGCGACTGGCATTCGATGAGGCCAGGGCGGGTTACGAGGAGGGCGGTGTGCCGGTGGGTGCGGTGATGGTGGAGAACGGCAGACTCATCGGGCGCGGGCGCAATCGGCGCGTGCAGGAGGGTAATCCCGTCTCGCACGGTGAGACCGACTGCATCAAGAACGCGGGGCGGCGCCCCAGCTACTCGGCGGTCACCCTGTACACGACGCTCAGCCCCTGCATGATGTGTGCCGGCACCGTGATTCAGTTCGGGATCAAGCGTGTGGTCGTCGGAGAGAGCAGAAACTTTGCCGGCAATCTGGACTTCCTGCGCGAGCGTGGCATCGAGGTGCACCTGCTTGACGACCCCGACTGTGTGGCATTGATGTCGCGATTTATCGAGGAACGCCCTGATCTGTGGCGCGAGGACATCGCGGGCAGCCACGACTAGCCTGCAATCTACTTCGTGCCGTAGAGGCGGTCTCCGGCATCGCCGAGCCCGGGGACGATGTAGCCGTGATCGTCGAGGCGCTCGTCGATTGCCGCCGTGAAGATCGCCACATCGGGATGCGCCGAACGGAACGCATCGATGCCCTCGGGTGCGGCCAGCAGGCACACCATCTTGATGTTGCGTGCCCCCGCTTCCTTGACGCGCTGCACGGCTGCGATGGAGGAGTTCGCGGTCGCCAGCATGGGGTCGACGACAATGACCGGGCGTTCACCGAGATCATCGGGCACCTTGAAGTAGTACTCCACGGCGACCAGCGTGTGCGGGTCTCGGTAAAGTCCCACATGTCCCACGCGCGCCGAGGGCATCAGATCCAGCATGCCTTCCAGCAGCCCGTTGCCGGCGCGCAGTATGGAGATGAGCACCAGTTTCTTTCCCGACAGCACCGGCGCCGCCATGCTCGCCATGGGCGTCTCGATGCGCTTGTCTTCGAGCATGAGATCACGGGTGACCTCGTAGCCGAGCAGCATGGAGATCTCGCGCAGGAGCTGACGGAATTTCGCTGTCGGCGTCTCCTTTCGGCGCATCAGGGTGAGCTTGTGCTGAACCAGTGGATGCTCGATGACTGTCACGCTGGACATGAGTGCTCCTCCTAGAAGACCGTACCGTCACTGCGAATCTCTATGGGCGGTCGGGCGTCCGCACGGCGCTCGGCGGCAATGCGTCTGCCCGCGCTCCACGTGCCGCCCTGCAGCATGCGCGCCAGCGGCAAGCGCCGATCATCGACGCCGAGCACGTCGCGCACAAGAGGGGCAAGTCGGTCGAGCAGCGCCACGGTCAGTGCGCGCCACTCCACGACCAGCGTCGAGTCGACCGTGTGGGTGCGCTCCAGCGCCCGCGCATCGACTGGGCGGATCACCCCCAGATCGATGAACAGCCCACCGTTGCGGTACTCGGCGAGTCCGGTCAGCGCATCGAGATCCATCACCTCGATCCCGGCCTCTTCCAGCGGCTCGATGAGCGAGTAGGTGAGCCACTGCGAGAGCTTGTGGAAGGGTACCAGGGCATCGCTGGCGTCGTTTCGCTCGACGGCGTGGTGGCGCCACACGTCGCCGAGGTTGTGTCCCTCGATGACTATCCGTCCCGGCCAGATTGGCGCGAATGCCTCGAGCACGGCCACCAGCACGTCGCGCGCGGCGAGGCGCCCGTCTCCGGAGCTGCGACAAAGGTGGTCAAAGAAATTGCCCACACGGGGGTTCTGCGCCCCGAAATAGTGTGGTTGGGCGACAAGCGCCGCGCCCAGCCCGTTGAGCAGCGCGACGCGCCCGCGCATGCCGCCGAGCGGGTTGTCCGGCGTGACCTGGAATGCGGCATTGAGCCGCGCGGTGTCGATGGCGGTGAGCGCGCCGGCGTCAGCCCGGTACGGAGATGCCTCGCGTGCAGAGAAACCACCCGTGGCGAATAGCTCGAGGCTCGCGATCGCGAGCCCTTCGGAGCGTGCGAATCGGCGTCCCGACGAGCGGTCGATATAGGTCCAACCGGCTCCGCTCCCGGCGTCGAGCAGCACGCTGGTGACCGCGAGGTCGAAGCGCGTCCGCGCAATCTCCTCTGGGGACTGGCCGTCAAGGTGCGCGGCGATGGGTGGCCATCGATCGCGGACCCCATCATGGAAGTGACGCCAGCGGCTGTGATACGGAATGTCGAGGTCGGGATAGTTCTTTCGAATCGTCGCGGCCACGAAGCGCGCCGCCTCGGGCAGGCGGTCGAGCGCCAGCGCGAAATGCGATAATCTGCCGCGCTCGCCCGCCGCGCATATCTCCGCGCAGCGCTCGCGGACCGCCTCGGGCGTTCGCAGCGAGGCAATCGCCGCATAGGCACGACCGCCGATACCGGCGCGACCGCTAATCTGCCAATCCCCGTCCTTTGGCGAGCTTGAGCTCCGAGGCATCGGGCACGGATTCCTCGGTGAAATAACCGGCTGCCGTCTTGGCGTCCATTTCGACGCGCGCGTCAACCGGGATCAGCCCGTCGGGGAGCGGCACGCGCTCCACGATATCGATGCCCTGTCGGGTGACGGCGTCGTGCTTCATGTTGCTCATCGACACGAAGCGGTCAATACGCGTGATCCCGAGCCAGTGCAACACGTCGGGCATCAGCTCCTGGAAGCGCATGTCCTGCACGCCCGCCACACACTCGGTGCGCTCGAAATAGGTCTCCGCGCGATCACCGCCGGACTGGCGCTTGCGTGCGTTGTAGACGAGAAACTTCGTCACCTCGCCGAGCGCGCGACCTTCCTTGCGGTTGTAGACGATGATGCCGGCCCCACCGCGCTGCGCGGTTTCCACACATACCTCGATGCCGTGTGCCAGGTAGGGGCGACAGGTGCAGATGTCGGATCCGAAGACGTCGGATCCGTTGCACTCATCGTGCACGCGGCAGGCCACCTCGCGGCCGGGGTCGCGAATGGCCGCCAGATCGCCCATGCAGTAGACGCTTATGCCGCCGATCGGTGGGAGAAACAGTGTCAGATCACCGCGCGTGACGAGCTCGGTGAACATGCCGCCGGAATGCTCGAAGAGCCTGTGGCGCAACTCGCTTTCCGCTATACCGAGGCGCGACGCGATGCCGGGCAGGTACCACACCGGCTCGATGGCTGCCTTGGTGACACGCACGTCACCGTTTTCCATGAGCACGTGGCCGTCGGGCCTGAGGCGCCCGGCGCGTATGGCGGCGCGGATCTCGGGCAGATTGACGTGCGCCTTGGTCACCGCGATCGTGGGGCGCACATCAAGACCTCGTTGCAACTCTGCGGCGAAGGCCTCGCTCACCATGTGCCCATAAGGGTCCAGGGATACGATTTTCTCCGGATCGGCCCACTGCGGGAACGGGCCGATGGGGGCGGCCGGGGCGGTATCGGTGAGGTCCGGCACGTGCACAGGATCCAGGCCGCCGGCGGCGATGGCCAGCGCGCGGTACAGCGAGTACGCCCCCGAGTGCACGCCGATCGCGTTGCGGCGTCCCGCGTCGGTCAGGGTGGCGACGACCGGGCCGCGCTCCGCGGCGCTTCCCGCACCCCAGCGGATCGGCACGATGTCGTCGCTGCGATGCGGGTGAGAGGTCAGCTTGATGTGTTTCGGTCGTTGTGTGGTGTTACGCATGGTCGAGAAAAACGAATGCCCGAGAGACGCTTCGCGAGTCTACTGAAACCGTCACTCAAGAATGCGGGGAGCGTTGAAGTCCCGGCTCCGGGACCGCGCGGGAAAGAGAGTAAGTATACGGCAAAGCCGACAAAAGTCACCTGATCTCCGCGCGGCGCGTCTGCTTGGGTGCACGGGATCCTGTGGCATGCGCATCGCGTAGCGGTCACAATAGGCGCGCTGACTGGGAGGGCACCATGCGCAAATATCTCAATATAGACCTCGCGACCCGGCAGGTGGCGGAGCAGACCCTCGCCGGCGAGGCGCTGGTCAAGGCGGGGCGCTACTTCATCGCCCGGACGTTGCTCGACATGGGGGCGGCAACCGTCGATCCGTTGTGCGCGGAAAATCCGCTCATCTTCTCCGCCGGCCCCTTTGCGGGTACGAATTTCTCCAATGCGAACCGCACCAGCGTGGGCTGCAAGAGCCCGCTGACCGGCGGTATCAAGGAAGCGAACGCCGGCGGTACTTTTGCGGTGGCCATGGGTCAACTGCAGATAGCCGGCATGACGCTGCACGGCGCCAGCGAAGCGTGGACGATCATCCACATCGGCAAGGACGGCGCCACTCGCTTCGAGCCCGCGGGCGAGTACATGGGGCTCGGCAACTTCGAGGTGGCCGAACGCCTGCACGAGAGATACGGCAAGAAGGTGAGCATCGCGCTGTGCGGGCCGGTCGGCGAATACCAGGGCCTGCTTGCCGGTATCGCGGTGAGCGACACCGACAGGCGTCCCAGCCGGCTGGCGGCGCGCGGCGGCGTGGGTGCGGTGATGGGTGTGAAGAAGGTCAAGGCCATCGTGATCGAGCTGGACCGCATGCCTGTCGTGCACGACCGCAAGAAGGTGATGTCGCTCATCAAGGAGTACGGCAGGAAGCTGCGCGCCGACGAGCTGGTCGACGTCTACAAGAAGCTCGGCACGGCAACCATGGCCGACTTCACGAACTATATAGGCGGCCTGCCGGTACGAAATTTCAGTTCCGGGCAACAGACGGGTGTCGAGGAACGCCTGAAGCTCGGCGGCGATTATTTCCGCGAGCTTGCGATTGCCCGCGGCGGCACCACCGCGCACGCCTGCATGCCAGGGTGCTTGATCGAGTGCAGCAATGTATTCGTCGATAAGGCGGGCAAGGAGGTGGTCTCGCCGGTGGAGTACGAGACCATCGGGCTCATGGGTACGAACTGCGGGTTGAGCGACCCGGACGATCTGGCGCGCGTGAACGCGATCGCCAATGATCTGGGCATAGACAGCATCGAGGCGGGCGCCACCATCGGTGTGCTGATGGAAGCAGGGGTGGGCGAGTTCGGCGACGTGCAGTTCATGGCCGACGTCCTCGAGGAAGTCCGAAAGGGTACCGAGAAAGGCCGCCTGTACGCACAGGGTACGGCGCGCGTTGCCGAGCACTTCGGCGTCGCGCGCGTGCCGGTCATCAAGAGCCAGGCGATCAGTGCCTATGACCCGCGCGTCATCGAGGTGACCGGCGTCACCATGATGATGACCGCGCAGGGCGCGGATCACACGGCCGGCAATGTGCCGCGCATGAAGACCAGCGACAAGAGCACCGACGAGATCGTCGATGCCAGCATGGAGATGCAGGTGCTCATCGCGGCCACGGATTCCATCGGTCTCTGCATGTTCGGGCGCAGCGTGACGAACACCAACCTGGACATCATAACCGAGGCGGTCAACGGCGCGCTCGGCACGCGGTTCGATGCCTCGTTCTTCGAGGCGTTGGGGTGCGAGACCCTGAGACTGGAGGACGCGTTCAACCGCGCCGCGGGATTCACGACCGAGGACGACGAGTTGCCGGCGTTTTTCTATGCCGAACCGCTGCCGCCGACCGACAAGGCCGCACGCTTCCACGCGGGCGAAGTGCGCGCCAGCGCCGAGCGCTGGTGGGCCGCGCATCATCGGGGTTCTGAGGAATTCTGACGAAACCTTAACCGGCATGAGCGCTGTTGAGTATATGGCGCCCGCAACCCTCGAGGATGCCCTAAGCGTCAAACGGGAATACGGTGCGCACGCGCGGGTGATCGCGGGTGGAACCGACCTGATACCGAGAATGCGGGACAAGGTTTTCTCGGCAAAGTTGTTGCTCGACCTGCGCCGGGTCTCCCTGGACACCATTTCATGCAGTCGCACGCAAGTGCGCCTCGGCGCTTACGTGACCCAGTCCCGGATACTTGCTGACGGCGAGATTGCAGCCTTGTTTCCAGCCTTGGTCGAGGCTTGTCGCTCGTTTGCGGGGCCGCCCATCCGTAACCGGGGAACATTGGGTGGCAACCTGGTCAATGCCTCTCCGGCCGCTGACCTGGCGCCGCCATTGATGGCTTACGATGCCGGTGTCGTATTGGCTTCCTTCCGCGGCGATCGCGTGCTCCCACTGACGGCGTTCTTTACCGGACCTGGTCGAACGGTAATGCAACCCGATGAGATCCTGACACAAATTCGACTGCCCCTGATGCCGCCCGGCACAGCCACAACGTTCACCAAGCTGGGGCAACGGCGCTCCATGGCCATCTCGATTGTCAGTTTGAGCACCCGGTTGACACTGGGTGCGACCGGTACGGTTAACGATGCTCGAATCGTATTGGGGGCCGTGGCCCCGACACCCGTACGTGCCGTTGCGGCAGAGCGCGTACTGATTGGTCGCGGCCTCTCAAATGATCTCGTTGACCGGGCTGCCAGAGCGGCAAGCGCGGCGGCCGCCCCGATCACCGATGTCCGTGCAAGCAAGGACTACCGCCGGCGGATGACCGAGGTGCTGGTTCGCAGGGCGCTGGCAGCCGCATGCGAAGAACCGGCCCGCGGATCTACCCGGGACGCCGAAGATGGGATGTGACGGATGACTGAGATGGATGTCCACCTGACCGTGAATGGCGACTTGCTGCACCTGAAAGTTGAACCCATTCGAACCTTGTTGAGCGTTCTTCGCGAAGATGTGGGGCTGACCGGCACCAAGGACGGGTGCAGTCAGGGCGATTGCGGTGCCTGCGTAGTGATCCTGGATGGCCGAGCGGTGAATGCCTGCATGGTGTTGGCGCCGCAGGCGGACGGCGCCCGAATCACCACCGTCGAAGGACTCGCCGAGCGCGGAGAACTGCATCCACTGCAACGTGCTTTCGAAGAATTCTGGGCCTTTCAATGTGGTTTTTGCACGCCGGGAATGCTGATGTCCTGTTACGCCCTGCTGATGTCCAATAAGGACCCCACCCGCGAGGAAATTCTCACCGCGATCTCGGGGAATTTCTGCCGTTGCACCGCTTATCAGGGTGTCGTTGGCGCTGTCCGGCAAGCCGCCGGGCAACTGCGGGCAACGACGGACGGGGACAACGACCGGCATGAATGAATCGAACGTCGTCGGCCAACGGGCTATCGCAGTGGGGGCTCGCGAAATCGTCACCGGTCAGGCTCGTTATTGCCCGGATCTGGATTTCCCGGGGATGCTGGCGGGAAAGCTGCTCTACAGTCCCCATGCGCGGGCGCGTATCAGACACCTGGATGTTGCCGCGGCGAGAAGAATACGGGGTGTGTTCGCGGTGCTGACGCACGCCGATGTCTCGGGCGAAAACAGTTACTTCTATGCGAAACCGGATCAGCCGTTGCTGGCGGTCGATGAGGTGCGTTTTCAGGGGGATGCAGTCGCCGCGGTCGCTGCACGGGACGAACAGACTGCTGACGCCGCACTGGCGGCGATTCAAGTCGACTATGAGCCCATGACCGGGGTCTTCGATCCAATGCAGGCCATGGACCCTGATGCCGTTCGAGTCGTGGACGGCAAAGACAATGTCATTTTGCACAAGACCTACCGGACCGGCGATGTGGAAGCGGCGCTGGCGTCGGCTTATGTCGTTGTCGAGAACACCTATCGCACTCAATGGGCCGAGCACGCTTTTCTCGAGACGGAGGGTGGGGTCGCCCTGGTCGATGAACAAGGTGTCGTGACGGTCTACTCTTCCTGCCAGGCCCCGCATCGGGACAGGATGCAAATTGCCCGGGCTCTGGGCATACCCGAAAGCATGGTGCGCGTCATCACGCCCTACATCGGCGGTGCGTTCGGCGCCAAGGACGAGGCACACGTGCAGATCCACGCTGCGTTATTGGCATACGCGACGAGGCGCCCCGTGCGCCTCATCCGGGGGCGCCGGGAATCCATTCTGACCCACGTGAAGCGTCATCCGATCATCATTCGATGCGCCACTGCTGCTACCAGGGAAGGACGACTCCTGGCCGTGAAAGCCCGGGCGATAGCTGATGCGGGTCCGTATACGAATGCCACTCAGGAGGTTCTGAACAAGTTCGGCGAACTCATCGGCGGGCCGTACAAGGTGGCGAACCTGGAGGTGGAAAAGATAGGCGTGCGCACCAACAATCCCATCACCGGTGCGTTTCGAGGTTTTGGTGCACCGCAGGCGGCGTTTGTCTACGAATCGCAAATGGACGGCCTCGCGCGGAAACTCGGCATCGACCCGCTGCAGATACGCCTGCTCAACGGTGTAGAGACCGGAACACGGATGTACACCGGCGTTGTTGTCCGGGAAGGGAGAGCGATGAAGGCCTCGCTGCGCAGAGCGGCGCAACTGATTGGATGGGAGAAGCGTGATCAAGACCGACGCCGGCCTGCCCGCCACTTGGGTCGCGGCTGGGGAATCGCCACTATTCTGAAAGGGTCGGGCATGGGACGTGGTTTAGCGGACCATGCCGGCGTCGTGCTGCAAATGCATCGTGATGGTTCGGTTACCCTGAGCAGCGGCGCCGCGGACATGGGTCAGGGTATCGTCACCATATTGGCACAACTGGTCGCTGAAAGACTGAGCATCGACATGTCCGTTGTCCGTGTGGTCAGGGCGGATACAGCCATGGCACCGGATGCGGGAGCGTCATGCGCCAGCCGCCAGTGCCTCGTTTCCGGTAATGCGGTGCTGGTCGCGGCGGATTCGATTCGAGACACCCTTCTGACGGTAGCTGCCGCGAAAACCAAGATCAGCAAGGATCGGCTGGACCTGCGGGACGGGAGACTTCATGTTGACGGCGAGCCTCATGATCTCTCGGTACGGGACCTGGCTGAACGTGCGTCCCTGTGGGGGTACCCGTTGCATGCGCAGAGCCGGTATCACCTGGAATATCCAACTGACGTCCCGGAAGTCAGCTATCGTTACAGCCAGGAGATTTTTCAGTTCTGCACCCAGATTGCGCAAGTTCTCGTGGACTGTGAAACAGGACAGGTCACGGTGGAAAGGCTCGTCGCCGTCCATGACGCGGGGAAGATGATCAATCCGGGAGGCGTTTACGGGCAGATAGAAGGCGGTTGCGCGCAGGGTATCGGTTATGCGCTGACCGAGGAACTCCTGGTTGAACAGGGGCATACCGTGAACACCTCACTGGAGAGCTATGTGATTCCGCTGGCGCTCGATATTCCCGGACTGGAGATGGACGTCCTGGAAATGCCTGAGCCTGTCGGTGCACCGCTGGGCGCAAAGGGGATAGCGGAATCACCCATTATTCCCACAGCTCCGGCCATCCGTAACGCAATTCTGGATGCGATCGGCAAACCACTTTTCGAGCTGCCAATGACCGCGGAGCGGGTGTTGAGTGCATTGCGCGAGAGTGTTTCCTAAACGTCAGCTTTGATGCCGGCTCGGCACCGCGCATCCTGAGACCGAATTCGACATCTTGGCGTTTTCTGGAGAACAATGACCAGACCCGCGCTGCTCGGACAGGCTTGGAGCACCTCATCAGCGAAGATCCCAGACATGATTGTAGCAACTTGGTCTATCTTTTAGCCTAGGAGCCCACCATCTCTGCCCCATACCAGCACTTGCCCGAAGTCCCGGCAGTGTGGCCCGCGTGAAGGAGTCGGCACTGTGGATGATGACCAGTTACAGCGTGAAACATTCGTCCCGGGCGAATCAATCTTCCGCAAAGGGGAGATGGGCACTCACGCCTATTTGATCGCGAGCGGCCGCGTCGAAATATCGGTGCTCAGGCACGGCAGGAAGTTGGTCCTCGGGACGCTCGGTGAGGGGGAGCTGTTCGGCGAGATGGCGTTGATAGACAATGAAGTGCGTTCCGCGACCGCGGTCGCGCTCGATGCAACGGAGGTCATCCCGATCGGGCGCGAGCAGATCAGCGAGGAGCTGGAAGGCGCAGGCCCAATGCTCCATCTGCTGCTGCGGGTGGTGCTGCAGCGATTTCGCTGGTCGCATCAGTGGATGCTCGACCAGGTCCGCTTGACCGACAACTCCGAGACAGACGTCCTGTCGGCGGCACAGGTCCCGTCGGGGGCAGAGGTGGACTCAGAGACAGAAGCCGCTCCCGGCGCAGACACCCGTTTCGAGCAAACACGCGACCAGGCGGTCAGGGAAATTACGCTGATACAGGATCTTCGCGAAGCGCTCACGCGTGATGAGTTCGCGCTCGTATACCAACCGATCGTGAGTTTGCGGACGCGGGCCATGGCGGGTTTCGAGACACTGCTGCGCTGGGATCGACGCACGCAAGGTCTAATGAGTCCCTTGCAGTTCATCCCCGTGGCGGAAAAGTCCGGGTTGATCGGGCAAATCGGATTGTGGGTGCTGGAGCAGGCGTGCCGGACCTTCCAGAGCTTCCAGGGCCAGTTTCGCACATCGTTCCCCGATGCACCGCCGCTGTTTATCGGCGTCAACGTATCCGTGCGTCAACTAGAGAGACTCGGGCAAGTCGACGAGATAGCTGTCGTCCTTCAAGAGACAGGCGTCGACCCCGCCAGCGTCAAGCTCGAGATTACCGAGAGCTTGTTCATGGAGAATCCGGATCGCGCCGTTCTGATCCTGAGCCGGCTCAAGGATCTGGGACTGACGATCGCGCTCGACGACTTCGGAACCGGGTATTCGAGCCTGAGCTATCTGCAGCGCTATCCGTTGGACACGATCAAGATCGATCAGTCCTTTGTCCGCACCATACTCACGGACTACGAGAGCCAGCAGATCGTACGTGCGGTGCTGCGCCTGGCGCAGGACTTGCACATGGATGTCGTCGCCGAGGGGATAGAGCATGCCGAGGAGCTCATGCGGCTCGTCGACTTCAATTGCGAACATGCGCAAGGCTACTTGTTCTCGCGACCTTTACCGGCGAATGAGGCGCTCGGGCTATTGAAGCAGGAGATTCACTGGCCGGAATCATTCGTCGGATAGGTCTTCCATGAATCGGGATGCTTTCCCCCGTGATTTTCAGTGCACGGGCCCCGTCGTGC
>CAZSDY010000013.1:0-5639 GCA_964605765.1 uncultured Ectothiorhodospiraceae bacterium
CCTGGGTCCGACAGGCTCCTGGTGTCGCGGCCGAGGAGTGACGCCGCGCCCGCGCGCCGTTTGCACCTCCCGCGTACGTGTTCCAACTCGGGGGTTTGCGACACCCATCACAGAAGCGTTGAACCCCGATGCCTAGGATCTCCTCGTCGTGTTGAAATGATTCTCGATCTCGGAAGAACAATACCAAAATGAGCGTGTTACTCGTCGTCACCGCACTGGTGCTCATCACCGTTCTCATCTACTGATCGCTCGCCTCGGCCACGCCGAGCACGCCGGCATCCCGTGACACCACACTGGCCCTTTCCGAGGCAAGGCGTCTTCGTCGTCTCGCGATAGTTCCCGGGGGCTTGCGGGTGCGGCTGTGAACAGGCCATTGAATCGCCTATCCTCGGAAGTCTCCGTCACCTGCGACGGGCTATCGCCGGGCACGCGAGATTGATCGCCAAGCGCCCGTTCGCAGCCGGGACTCGCGCGTCAAGGAGGCCAACAGACGATGTTTGAAGAAACTCGAGCGAGCATAGAATCCAATCTGGGTTTCCTGAGCGGGCATGAAATCATACAGGGGTTCGTGATCACCGGCCTTTCTTTTCTGGTGGCCTGGTGGCTCGATCGCTACGTCATCGCGGCCGACGAGGCGGCGGTCTGCGAGGACCCGCCGCCGAAAGTGAGATTTCGTCTGTTCGGACCCTCCACCCTGGACTTCGATCTACTGTGCCGGGTGGACGAGCCCGTGCTCGCCGGGCGTGTGCTCGACGCGTTGAATAGCGCCGTGTACAAGCGCTTCCAGGCGATGAACATCGAGATCGCCTATTCCAGACACGACCTCTACATCAAGGAGGTGACGGTGCAGGATGCCACGGTGGAGCATCGACCGGGTGGCTTGCCAGCCTCGGCCTGAGGCGGCTGGAGGCCTGCGGGTGGACACCCTCGCACGCGGATGAACGTTTCCCCCAACGCGGTTCTCCTGTCGGTTCGCGGCGCGAGCCGCGTCTTCCAGATGGGTGAGATGCAGGTACCGGCGCTCAGCGACGCGAGCATCGACATCTTCGACGGGGAGTTTCTCATCATCGTCGGCCCGAGCGGCTCCGGAAAGAGCACCCTGCTGAACCTCCTCGGCGGCATGGACCGCCCGAGCGCGGGAAGCGTGACGTTCCAGGGGCGTGATCTGGCGCGGGCGAGCGACCGTGAGCTCACGGAGTACAGGCGCACGCAGGTGGGGTTCGTGTTCCAGCTATACAACCTCGTGCCGATGCTCACCGCTTTGGAGAACGTACAGGTCGCCACCGAGATCGCGGATCGCCCCATCGATCCGGCCAAGGCGCTTCGCATGGTGGGCCTGCTGGGTCGTGCCGGGCACTTTCCGGCGCAGTTGAGCGGGGGTGAACAGCAGCGGGTCGCGGTGGCCCGGGCCATCGCCGGCAGCCCCCGGATGTTGCTTTGCGACGAGCCGACGGGTGCCCTGGACCTCGCGACCAGCCGTCAGGTCCTCGGTCTGCTGGTGGACTTGAACCGCGAGCTCGCCAAAACCGTGGTGCTGATTACCCACAATCGTGCCATCGCCGGCCTCGGGCACCGGGTCGCCACCATCCGGGACGGCGCCATCCAGTCCATCCGGCGAAACGACTCGCCGGCGCCGGTCGAGGAGATCGCGTGGTGAGGGGACTCCTGGTGCGCAAGCTCCTGCGCGATCTGTGGCACGGCAAGGGCGCGCTCGCCACCGTGCTCGCGACCATGGCCGTCGGTGTGTCGGCCTACGTCGGGATTGCCGGCGTGTGGCGCGATCTCGACGGTGCGCGCGCCGCCTACTACCGCAGCGGGCGTCTCGCCGACTTCACGGTGGACCTCGAGCGCGTCCCCGCGTGGGCGATCGAGCAGGCACGCGGTCTTCCGAACGTGCGTTCCCTGCGCGGGCGCGTAACTCAGGCCGTGCTCGTCGACCTGCCATCGGCAGAGTACCCGATTCCCGGGACCGCGATCTCGATGCCCGAGGTACGCCGCCCGGTACTGAACGACCTCAGGCTATTCTCAGGCGGCTGGTTCTCGGCGCGCGAGGATGACGAGGTGATCCTGAACGACGCCTTCGCGACCGCCCACGGGCTGGTACCCGGCAGCCGGATCAAGGTACGGCTCCTCGACAGGCAGCACGATCTGCTGGTGGTGGGCACCGCGATGTCGCCCGAGTTCGTCTATCTGATCCCGACCGACGGGGGTCTCGCTCCCGACCCGGCGCGCTTCGCGGTGCTCTACCTCGGCGAGCGCTTTCTGCGCCAGGCGAGCAATCTCGAGGGTGCATTCAACCAGATCATCGGCAGGGTCTATCGGCGCGATGCGACCGCGATCGCCAATCTGCTCTCCCTCATCGCCGAGACCCTGGACCCCTTCGGGGTGACACAGACCACGACCGGCGACGATCAGCCTTCGGTCCGGTTTCTCAAGGACGAGCTGCGCGGGCTCGAGGTGCAGTCCAGGGTGATGCCGGCCATCTTCCTCGTGGTGGCAGCGCTGGTACTGAACATCGTCATGAGCCGGCTCGTGGAGCAGCAGCGCACCGTCATCGGCACCCTGCGAGCCGTCGGTTACCCGCGAGGTGCCATCACCCGTCACTATCTCAGCTACGCCTTGACCATCGGGGTGGTGGGTGGGCTCGCGGGTGTGCTGCTCGGCGGGTGGCTGCAAAGCGCCATGCTCGATGTCTACCGGCAGTTCTACGCCATTCCCGGCCTGAGTCGCCATGTGTATCCGGATATTGTGGTTGCCGCTGTCGGCATCAGCGTGGGGTTTGCCGTTCTCGGGACCTTGAAGGGGGTGGTCCAGGCAATTCGCCTGGAGCCCGCGGATGCGATGCGCCCGGCGCACCCGCAGAAAGGTGCAGCGGTGTGGCTGGAGCGGGCGGGCCTCGTGTGGCGGGCGCTCGGCTTGCGCTCCCGTATGGCCGTTCGCGCCTTGTTTCGCAATCCCATGCGCAGCGTGGTGAGCCTGGTGGTGGCGGCGGTGGCGACCAGTCTGGTGCTCGCGACCCTGAGCCTCTCGGATTCTCTCGATCACCTGATGAGCTATGAGTTCGAGCGCGTCGCCCACCACGACATCTCGGTCACCATCCGCGATCCGAAGGGCATACAGGCGGCCACCGAGCTGCGGGGGTTGCCGGGCGTCTCCGATGCCGAGCCGGAGCTGAAGGTGACCAGCGATCTACGCAATGGTCCCTACGCCAAGCGTATCGGAATCACCGGGCTGGCGTCCGGCAATCGCCTTCATACACCTCTGGACCGGGCCGGCAACCCCATCGTGGTGCCCGACGCGGGGCTCGTGCTGTCGGCAAAGCTCGCCGAGATCCTGCATCTTCGCGAGGGAGACACGCTCAGCGTGCGCCCCCTCACCGGCCGGCGCGCCGCGGCGGTGGCGATCGTCGCAGGGACGGTGGACACCTACCTCGGGCTCTCGGCTTACGCCGATATCGCCTACCTGAGCCGGCTTCTCGGCGAAGAGCCGGTCGCCAATATCCTGCTGGTGAAGTCCGAGACCGGCGGGTTACGGCGGGGCCCCATGCTCGATGAGCTCGAGCGCCGGGGGACCGTGGTGGGCCTCAGCGAGCGCACCCGCGCGCTCGAGCAGCTCGAAGGGACTTTCGGTGAGACCATGGGGATAATGATCGCCACCATGATCGGACTCGCGGGAATGATCGCCTTCGGCGCGGTGCTGAATGCGGCCGTGGTCTCGTTGAGCGAGCGCCGCCGTGAGGTCGGCACGTTCCGCGTGCTCGGCTACTCGACGGCGCAGGTGGCCGGTCTCTTTGCGCGCGAGAGCTTTCTGGTGAGCGGCGCCGGGGTCGCGCTCGGCCTGTGGGGAGGGGTCGGTCTGGCCTACGCCCTGGCGGGCTTGTACAGCACCGAGCTGTACCGCTTTCCGGCTGTCATACGCCCGGGCAGCATCGCGCTGAGCGCCGTTCTCATGCTCGCGTTCATCGGTCTGGCACAACTGGCCGTCTTCGGCCTGGTGCGACGGCTGGACTGGCTGTCCGTTCTCAATGTCAAGGAGTAGCACATGATGCGATTCGACGCGAGCGCCTCGATCGGTGCGGGCTCGCTCCTGGGCGCAGCCCTGATCCTGGGCGGGTGCGGGAAGGTGGCGGACGTCGGGGTGCTTTCCCCCGTGCACGGAGAGATCACGGAGTGGTTCAGTGAGCCGGCACAAACCCGGCTGCGGAAGACCTACATGGTCTCCATGCCGCTCGACGGGCGCATCGACCGGATCGATCTGGAGCCCGGGGACCCGGTCTCGGTCGGGCAGATTCTGGTGGCGTTCGACCGGGTGCCGGCGGAGCAGGCGTTGATCGAGGCGCAGGCGCGGGTCGCAGAGCTGGAACATCAACTCGTCGTAATCCGTTACGACGCGATCGAGCAGACGGTCAGGATCGAGGCGCAGGCGACCATCGACGCCGCCCGCGAGTCACTCAAGGCGGCGGGTGCCCAGGTCGAGGCGGAGCGCATGCGTTCCGCGCGTGCCGACAAGGCGCTGCAGCGGGTCCAGCGCCTGGCCGAGACCCAGTCGGTGGCCGAGCAGCATCTCGAGGATTCCGAGCTCGAGGCCGAGACCGCGCTCATCGAGCTGCGCCAGCAGGAGTTCATCCACGCCGCGTTCGCCACCTTGCTCACCGCGATCAAGCTGGGACCGCGGTATGTCGAGCAATGGCTGGGACGCAAACGCTTGCAGGAGAACGTCGTGGCGCAGCAGCTTCGCCAGGCGCGCGCGCGTCTCGCACGGACGCAGCACGATCTCTCGCTAGCCGAGGTGCGTTCGCCCGTCACCGGCGTGGTTCTCGAGCGCTATCAGCAGGGCGACGGCACGTTCGCGGCGGGTGAGCCCTTGCTGCTGATCGGCAATCGGCAGGACCTGGAAGTCGTATCCGAGGTGCTGACCCAGGATGCGCTGTCTCTCGAGCTCGGTGCGGCGGTGGAGCTTCGCGCGGCGACACGGGCGCAGAGCATGGCGGGCCGTGTCGAGCGCATCGAGCCGGCCGGATTCACCAAGCTTTCCTCTCTCGGCGTAGAGCAGCAACGGGTCAAGGTCATCGTCTCGTTCGACTCCTCCCCGGCCGGGCTCGGCGTGGCCTACCGCTTGCAGGCGCGCTTCTTCACCGGCCAGCGCGACGGGGCGCTCATTGTGCCTCGGTTCAGCGTGCTCCAGGCACCGGACGGGAGCCATTACGTGTTCAAGGTGGCGAGCGGGCGGTTGCAGCGCCAGGCGGTCGAGCTCGGTCTGCGTAACGATCTCGAGCTCGAGGTGCGCTCCGGCCTCAGCGAATCCGACCGCATCGTCGAGGCGCCCGACACCACCCTCGTTTCGGGGCAGCGGATACGGATTTAGGCCCTTACCCGTGAAATCTCCCGCAAAACAAGAAGGGTCAGGCTCTTCAGCAAATGGCGGCCATCGCACAATGATGAGGGTTCTAGCAAAGCCGCCAAGCACGCCAAGAATATCGATCTGCCTCGATACGGCGTTTGACGCGACGAGTGATGCTTGCATCATCAGGGCCTCCCGGCCCCCTTTGCGTCTTGGGCGTGCATCACCCGGCTTGTGACCCCAACCCGGTGAAGCCGCAACTCCCCGACCACTCGATGCCCTATTTGGCTCCGGCTCGG
>CAZSDY010000013.1:5739-19246 GCA_964605765.1 uncultured Ectothiorhodospiraceae bacterium
GGCGTCGCACCCCGACCACGGCGGGTGCGGGCACCAGGCGGTCGAGCCATAGTGTTGACATTTCGGTGCGCCAATCCTAGGGTTGCGCTTAACGGGGATGGAGTCCCCCAAAATCGCCTGCTTGGCTGATGACTCCTGCCGCGAGAAGCTTGCAGCAGGGTCTGGCTGTCCACCAGTGGCAAGGCGGTTTTTTTGTGCCCGCCTGACGTGGATACACGGCGCGACCCGCGTGCCGTTCGGCTGCACTTCCCGCTTCGTCACCGTCCTTGATGCGGCCTTGTGGTGTTGATGAGCGGAACAACCGGTATGCGCTGCGAGCCTGATAGCCCGGTACGCTGGGATCGCCCGGAAGCGCGCCTTGCGGGGAGTGAACCCCCGCGCCACACGTCCACCGCCTGTTCACCGTGGTGGTGCGGCCATGCGCCGCGCCGCGCCTTGCTTGCGGCAGCGGACTGAGCCGATGCTCGAACGCATTCTCTACAACGCTTTGCAGGTCGCCTTTGTGGTCGGGCTCGCGCCGCTCGTCGAGGGGGTGCTCGACCGCCTGAAGGAGGTTGTGCAGTCGAAACGCGGCCCGAGTGTTTTTCAGCCTTATCGAGACATCTGGAAGCTGCTGCACAAGGACGAGATCGTCTCCGAGCACAGCTCCTGGATCTTTCGCTTCACGCCATACTTGTCTTTCGCCGCCCCGATCTTCGTGACGCTGCTCATTCCCGTGCTCACGCGCTACCCGCTGTTCTTCGCCTTCATGGGCGACATGCTGGGCGGTGGCTTCGTGCTGGCGCTGGCCGGCTTTTTCGCCTCGCTCGCCGCCGTGGACGCGGCCAATCCCTACGGCGCGATGGGTGCGAGCCGCACCCGCATGGTGGGCTTTCTCGCCGAGCCCGTGTTCATCATCGTCTTCTTCACCGTGTCCTTCGTGGCCGGCTCAACGATTCCCTACATCGTGCAAGCACAGTGGGTGACGCCGCTCAGCAACTTCTTCGAACCCTCGCACGTGCTGGTGGTGCTCGCCTTCCTGATGTTGATTCTGGCCGAGGACGGGCGCATCCCCGTGGACAACCCCGCGGGGCATTTCGAGCTGGCCATGATCGACAAGTCCAAATCGCTCGAGTATTCCGGCCGCGGCGCGGCGCTCATGAAGTGGGCCGGTGCGATGAAGTTCCTGGTGCTTACCTGCATCTTTCTCAACGTGCTCGTCACCCCGTGGGGCCTCGCCGGCACGCTGGCGCCGGGCGCGGTGGCGCTCGCGGTGCCGCTCGTGCTTGCCAAGGTACTCGGCTTCGTGGTGGTGCTGGTCGTCATCGAGTCCTCTCTCGCCAAGCTGCGCCTGTATCGCATCACCGAGTTCCTCGGTGCCGCGTTCGTGACTTCCGTCGTGGCCATGGTGAGCCGCCTGGTGGGCGCCTGAGGCCGGTAATCATGCCGCAACTCCTCCACGACACGCTCACGAACCTCAACGCGCTGGCCGGCGGGCTGTTCCTGCTTGCCGCCTTCGCCATCGTGGCCACGCGTCAGATGCATGCATGCCTGCGCTGGTTCATCGTGCAGGCGGTGCTGCTCGCGGGCTCCGCGGTGCTGATGGGCATACGCCTCGGATCCCTGCACCTGGTGGCCGTCGCGATCATCACCATCGCGACCAAGGCCCTGCTCATCCCCTGGCTGCTGAGGCGCACCGTGCAC
Organism: uncultured Ectothiorhodospiraceae bacterium; assembly: GCA_964605765.1. Classification (GTDB taxonomy): domain Bacteria; phylum Pseudomonadota; class Gammaproteobacteria; order HK1; family HK1; genus CAZSDY01. The sequence goes on from CAZSDY010000013.1 coordinate 7,423, forward strand.
GGCGAGATCTTCAGCCGGCGCGAGATCGTGCAGGTGCTCAACATTCCCATCGCGCTGCTTGCCGCCGGGGCGCTCACGCTGTTCGCGTACGCGGTGGCGAGCCCGTTGCTGGATGCCGTGCCCCAGCCCTTCGCGCGCATCAACCTGCCGGTCGGCATCGCGGGCGTGTTGCTCGGTGCCTTTACGGTGGCTGTTCGCCGCGAGGCGATGGCGCAGATTCTGGGCCTGCTCGCCATGGAAAACGGCGTCTTCTTCGCGGGCGCGGCCATCGTGCCCGATCTGCCGGTCATTGCCGAGCTCGCCGCCGCGTTTGACGTGCCGGTGATCACGCTCGTCATCGGACTGCTCACGCGGCGCATTCACGAGCGCGTGGGTGACACTTCCGTCGGCCTGCTGGCCGCGCTGCGCGAGCGCTGAGACAGCATGGCGCTCGTGCTGATACTGCTGCTACCGGCCGTTGGCGCCGCGATCGCCACTACGCGGGTCGACGTGCAGTGGAAGTGGCGCGTCACATTGCTCTGCTCGGCGGGCGTGTTCGTCACCAGCCTGGCCGTGGCGGCCCGCGTGGTGCGCGGCGGCCGGGCAATCGAGGCGGCAGGCGGCTCGCTGGTATGCGACGGGCTCGGTGCTCTGCTGCTGCTGATGGTGGCTTTCGTCGGGCTCACCGCGGCGCTCTTCTCGGGCGGCTATCTGCGTGCGCGAGAGGCCGGCGCCGCACGCGGCGGCGAGGCCGGCGCGACGCGCAACGGGCACCTCTACTACGTGCTCTACAACCTGTTCCTGCTCTCCATGCTCGCCGTGCCGCTCATCGCCCACATTGCGCTCATCTGGATAGCCATCGCGCTCACGACGTTGATGTCCGCGTTTCTGGTGGGGTACGAGGACACGCCGCAGGCGCTGGAAGCGGCCTGGAAATACGTGGTGCTGACCACGCTGGGCGCGGTGCTCGCCCTGCTCGGGTTCTTGATCCTCTACTGGGCCGCGCGTGTGGCCGGCAACGGGCCGTTCACCTGGGCGGGGCTGATTGCCGCGGCGCCGCACATGCCCGCACCGCTGGTGTGGACGGGGTTCGTGCTGGTGCTGGTCGGGCTCGGCACCAAGGCGGGTCTCGTGCCCATGCACACATGGCTGCCCGATGCCCACAGCCAGGCGCCTGCCTCGATCTGCGCGCTGCTTTCCGGCGTCGAGACGAGCACGGTGCTCTACGCCGTGCTGCGCCTGCTCCCGGTGGTCGATTCGAGCCCGGGTCTTGATCCGGCTCCGTGGTTCATCACCTTCGGTCTGGTCTCGGTGGGCGTCGCGGCGCTGCTGCTCATTCATGTTCGCGACTACAAGCGCTTGTTCGCCTTCTCCACGGTCGAGCACATGGGCATCGTCATGGTTGCCGCCGGCCTCGGCGGGGCGCAGGCGCACTTCGGCGCTACCTACCAGCTTGTCACGCACGCGCTCGCGAAATCGTTGTGTTTCTTTGCCGCGGGCGCCGTGGTGCTTGCCATGGGCACACAGGAAATCGCCAACACGCGCGGCCTGCTGCGCAGCTCGCCGGGCACGGCGCTTGCCCTGCTCACCGGTGGGCTGGCCATTGCCGGTGCGCCGCCTTTCGCGGTGTTCGTGAGCGAGTTCACCATATTCAAGGCAGGTCTCGCGAGTGGCCAGTATCTCACCATCGGCCTGCTCGCCCTCTTTATCGTGATCGCGTTCTGCGCGGTCATGGCGCACCTGAACCGCATGCTGTTCGGCGCACCGCTGGCCGACATCGACTCGCCGGCGTTGCCCGCAAGCTGCGTGACGACGCTGCTCGTGGCGGCGATCCCCGTCATGGTGCTGGGAGTCTACGTGCCGAGCGGACTCGAGGCGCTGCTCAACGCGGCGGCAGCAGGCATGGGCGTGTCGGGGAGCCTGCCGTGACAGGCGCCGGGACGACCCCCGAGGCGCTTGCGCCGCGCGACGTGCGCGCAATCGATCTCGGCACCGCGTGTCGAGACCGTTTCGGTGGCGCCGTCGCGGTGGCGCTCGAGAGCGAGCACGGTGTGTGGCGCCTCGGGTGCCCGCCGGCACGGATCGACGAGGTGTGCGCCTGGCTTGCCGAGGCGCCGGGGTATGTCTTTGCCACGCTCGTGGTGGAAGAAAGCACCGAGGGGGACTGGCTGCTCAGCTATGTCTTCCACGCGCCTCGAGGCGGGCGCTGGGCGCGGGTCGAGGTCAGCATGCCGGGCGATACCCGCATGCTGCCCACGATCAGCGATCGCGTCCACGCGGCCGACTGGCACGAGCGCGAGACCGAGGACCTGTTCGGCCTGCAGTTCGAGGGGCACCCGAAGCTCGGCGAGTTCGTGCTGCACGAAGACTGGCCGGAAGGGGTCAATCCGATGCGGCGCGCGTTCGATGGCGGGCGTGCGCTTTCGAACGCCGAGCGTGAGCCCGAAGCGCACTGGCAATCGCCCACCATCGTCGATGCCCCTGGTGCGTTCGCCATGCCGGTCGGTCCGGTGTTTTCCGACTTCGCCGAGTCCGCGCACTTTCTGCTGGAGACCGTGGGCGAGGATGTCATCGTTACCGTGCCGCGCCTGTTCTACAAGTACCGCGGCGTCGAGAAGAGCGCCGAGGGGTGCAATGTCGGCGGCGCGCTTCTGCTCGCCGAGCGTTTCTCGGGCAGTTCCGCATTCGCCCACGGGCTTGCCTACTGCCAGGCGCTGGAGCGCATCTGCGCAGCCGAGGTACCGCCCCGCGCTTGCGCGCTGCGCACACTCTTCGCCGAGCTCGAGCGCCTGCGCCACCATGTGGCGGCGATCGCCGGGATCTGTGGATCGACCGCGCTCGTCGTCGCGCAGAGCCAGGCCGCCATTCTGGAAGAGGAGCTGCTGCGCATCACAGGCATGCTCACCGGGCACCGCTACCTGTTCGGTCTGCTGCGCCCTGGCGGCCTCGCCTTCGACCCGGGAGACGGCGCCTGCCGGGGAATGCTGGTGCAAACCCGCGGCATCCTGGCGCGCTTGCGCGAGCTCGAGAAAATGCTGCGCTACTCCAGCAGCTTTCTCGATCGCCTCGAGGAGGTGGGCATCGTGACGCACGAGCGCGCGCGGAGCTTCGGTCTGGTGGGACCCGTCGCGCGTGCGTCGGGCATCAGTCGCGACATGCGCAAGCTCTGCCCCTACGCGGACTACGAGGCGCTCGACTTCGAGGTGCCGGCGGAGACCGAAGGCGACGGCTATGCCCGGCTGCGCATCCTGTTCCGCGAGGCCGGGGAGTCGCAGCGACTCATCGAGCAGCTCGTCGCACGGCTGCCGGACGGTCCCGTTGCCGGCGCGCCGCTCGAGCCCGTGGCGGGCGCCGCGCTCGGCTGGGTCGAAGCGCCGCGCGGCGCCGCCTTTCACTGGGTGCGGCTCGACGCGCAGGGCCGCGTGTGCCGCTACCGCATCACGACGCCGTCTTTCACGAACTGGCACGGATTTCATCTCGCCGCCGAGAGCTTTGCCTTCCAGGACTTCCCGATCATCCTGGCGAGCTTCGGCCTTTCGAACGCGGAGTGCGACCGTTGAAAGAAGAAATCAAGAGCCCAATGCACCCGCACACTCCAGGGCGGCTCTTGCCTTCCACATGGGCGCGATCCACATGAGCGGATGGGTTGTCAGGGGCCTGCGCACGGGCGTCAAGAGCACGCGCTACCCGGCGGCGCGTGAAGACGCGACAGGCGTATCGCCAGGGCTGCCGGTGGCCGGGGATGCCGGGGGTGAGGCCGCGGCGGCGGCGCTCGCCTTGCGCTGCCCGGTGCGGGCGATAAGCGCTCGCGGCACTGCGCTCGAGGTCGACCACAATCGTTGCGTGCATTGCTTCGGGTGCGTGCGTGATGGCGACGGCACGCGTGCCGAATGGGACCCGGGATTCGAGTGGGCGGCCCTCGGCACGCCCGCCCGCGAGCACCTGGCCGAGGTCTTCGGCCGATCGCTGCACATCCGTTTCCTCGATGCGGGCGCGTGCGGTGCGTGCATGAGCGAGGCGCGCCAGCTCACGAATCCCTACTACAATATCCATCGCCTCGGCTTCTTCATCACCCCCACGCCGCGAAATGCCGATGTGTTGCTGGTCGCCGGCCCCGTGACCGACGCCATGCGCGGAGCGCTGCGCAAAACCTGGGAGGCCATGCCTGCGCCCAAGCGCGTGGTGGCGATGGGGGTGTGCGCCCTGTCGGGTGGCGTGTTCGGCCCGGGCTTCGCGTCGGGCGCGGGGGTGGAAGAGGTGATACCGGTCGACGTGACGATTCCCGGCTGCCCACCGCCGCCACTCGCCGTCCTGCACGGACTGCTGGTCGCGGTCGGGCACAAGCCACCGGCTGCATTCATGTCGAGCGCGGTTTGCACGTGAACACCACCATGCCTGGTACCGGCCAACTGTTCGGGCTGTTCTTCGTGCTTTGCGCGGCGGGCGCTGCCGGCAGCTTCGCGGTGCCGGAACGCCGCCGGCCCGGCGTGCTTGCCACGCTGGGAGCGCTGGCTGCGCTGGCGGCGATTGCGTGCGGCGTCTCCGGCCTCGCCGCGCCGGGCGAGCTCGATCTTCGCCTGTGGCCGTTGCTCACACTGGGGCGGCTGTCGCTGCGCCTCGACGGGTTGTCCTCGCTGTTCATCGTGGTGACGGGATTCGTGTTCGCGCCGGTGTCGATCTACTCGGGTTGGTACCTGCGCAAGTACCTCGGCACCCACAACCTGCGTTACTTTGCCGTGCTCTATTTCGGTTTCTTCGCCGCGTTGGTGCTGGTGCTCGCGGCCGGCGATGCGTTCTCGTTTCTGCTCGCCTGGGAGCTGATGTCGGTACTGAGCTACCTGCTGGTGAGTTTCGAGCAGGAACGCGAGGAAAGCACGCGCGCCGGGTTCCTGATGCTCGGCATGAGTGAGGCGGGGATGGTGGCCGTCGTGCTCGCATTCGCGATTCTGGTCAACGCGTCGGGCACGGTCGATTTCGCCGCCACGCGGCTGGCGGCGGCGGGTCTCGGGGGCGGCGCCGCGCTCGCCGTTTTCCTTCTGTCCTTCCTCGGCTTTGCGGTCAAGGCAGGGCTCGCACCGCTCAACAGCTGGTTGCCACGCGCCCATCCCGTGGCTCCGACGAACGTCTCCGCGCTGCTCTCCGGGGTCATGGTGAATCTCGGCATTTACGGCATCATGCGCGTCAACATCGGCCTGCTGCCGCCGGGGGGGCCTGACCGTGGTCTGCTGATCCTGCTCGTCGGCAGCCTCTCGGCGCTCATCGGGATCCTCTATGCCACCACGCAGACCGACCTCAAGCGCATGCTCGCCCACAGCACCATCGAGAACATGGGTATCGTCACGGCTGCGCTGGGAGCCGGGATGGTATTCGCCGCTGCCGGTTTGCACGTTGTTGCCGGGATCGCCCTCATCGCGGCGCTCTACCACATGCTGAACCATGCCCTCTACAAGGCGTTGTTGTTCCTGGGCGCGGGGGGCGTGGAAGCGGTTGCCGGCAGCCGCGATCTCGACCGGCTGGGTGGTCTCGTGCGCGCGATGCCGGTCACCAGCGCATGCGTGCTTGTCGGCATCGTCGCCATCTCGGGACTGCCGCCGTCGAACGGTTTCGTGAGCGAATGGCTCATCTTGCAGAGCATTCTGCGCGCGGCGGCACTGGCCGATACGTTCACCAAGATCGTATTTGCGTTGTCGGGCGCGGCGCTGGCGCTGACCGCCGGGCTGGCGGTGACGTGTTTCGTGCGCGCGTTCGCCATGGGTTTTCTCGGGCTCGCGCGCTCGGACGGTGCCCGTCGTGCCCGCGAGACAGCGCGCCCGGTGCGCGTCGCCCTGGGCATGCTCGCCGGCACCTGCGTGCTGCTCGGCGTACTGCCTACCGTGGTGATACCAGTGCTCGACCGTGTCACCTCGCCGCTCATCCATGCCAGCGCCACTGATGCGCTGGTGCCGGCCTTCTTCGCCACATCGGCAAGCGATGGGCAGGGGCTGCGACCCGCCTTCGTCGATGAGTTCCGCGACCTCGGCGCGCAGACCGGGCGCAGTGTGCTACCGGTGCGAGGACTCGTCGTCCTGCATCAGGGCAGCGCACGCAACCCCGTGGTCTTCGCTATGTCCACCGCGTACATGGCGCTCGTGCTGGGTGGGCTGCTCGCGCTCACAGTCATCGTGTTTCGCTTGCTGGGACGCGGCAAGAGCATCGCGCGCCTGGCGGCCTGGGATGGGGGGATTCGCGTGCTCCGCCCGGCGTAGAGCTACACGGCGACAGGTTTCTCCACCCCGGTTCGCGTCGTTTTCGACGCTATCCTGCGACCCACGATCGCACAAGACACGACGAGCGCTGCGCACCAGAATTTCCGAATGGCGGTACGGCGCGCGTACAGTGACGTGCACGTCATCGATCGTGCCGTGCTGAGCCCCACGGTCAGTGCTCTGACGCGGATCGGGCGCGTGCTTGGGCGCATGCACGTTGGTAATGTGAATGCCTATGCGGCCTACGTGCTGCTGGCGGCGATCGCCGCCCTGCTCGCCGCCGAGGGGCCGCACGCGCTGCGCGCGCTGTTGCTTGGGCTAGGGCTGGGGGCGGGCTGACGCACTGGTGTTCCCCGGGCCTCGCCGCGCCCGGCCCAAGACTGCCACCGTGGCCGCTGCCGGCGGTGAGGCGACGCGCCAGGGATGCACGCGACGATTCAGTGCCGGGCGACTGGCCTCTCCCGTCCCGGCAGCAGCCCTCGAGGATTGGCACAGCGCCGGGGGCTGGGGCTCGCGGTGGCGCTGGTCAGGCACGCTCGCACGGGTCATGCGGCGCATGCACCACGGGCACGCCAATGCGTGCACGGCGTATGTGCTGCTCGCGCTGATCGTTGCCTTGGTCGCGGGCGGCGCGCGCTGATCGCAGCGCGCTGCCAGGCTGCGCGCCTCGGCGCTGTGCCGGGCCTTGCTCGGAAAGTGCCGCGAGCTTGTGACAACTCCCGGCTTTTGACTCAGCTAACGAACAACGACCTCATCGTAGTATCCGGCCCGCACCGCCGCACCGATGAAGTTACAGATCAGGCGCTCCGCGTGAATCATGGTGATGTGCCCGACATCGTAGGACGGCGCTATCTCGACCAGATCCATGCCCAGCACCCGGCCCTTGCGCACCAGACCGTGAATGAGCTTGCGGGTCTGCGCCCAGTCGAGACCTCCCGGGGCCTGCGCCAACACCGCCGGCATGATGGTGGGATCCAGACCGTCAGCGTCGATGGTCAGATAATAGGGTCCGCCGTCCGGAATGCGATCGAGCACCGCCTGCATGCCGATGTCGTGCATCTCGTAAGCGGTGATGATGTCCGCCCCGTAGGCACGGGCGTCCTCGACCTCTGTGGTGCGCGCGCTGCCGGTCCCGCGAATGCCGATTTGCACGATGTGGCCGAACCAGCCCATCTCGGAGGCGCGGCGGATCGGGCTCGAGTATCCCTCCTGTTCTCCATTGACCTCGTCGCGCCAGTCGAGGTGCGCATCGACGTGGACCAGGGTGATCGCGTCCGCGCGACCCTCCAGGGCTCGCATCACCGGAATCGGAATGCCGTGATCGCCCCCCAACGTGACGATGGTCGCGCCCGAATCGATGATCACCCGCGCAGCCTGCTCCGCCCGCCGGTAGTGCTCCTTGTGATCCGACATCTGCGCGGTGACGTTGCCGCAGTCGACGACCTGGATGTCACGTCCGTCGAGCAGGGGGCCGCCGAGGTCCCAGTCGAAATGATTGCGGGTGTAGTGAGGCATGTGGGAAGCCTGACGGATGGCGTCCGGTGCGCGGCTTTGATCGTTCGCCATCTCCGAGGGCTGGTAGGGCATGCCGAAGGGAATCCCGAGGATGGCAATATTCGCTTTCAATGTGTCAAGATCATCGGCCAGCGGAAAGTTCAGGAACGTGACCGGTGGTTTGCCGGGTGGCTGAGTCAGCTTGATGCTCATGTCAGCGCCTCATCGATGTCGCCCACTTCGAGGGCCACGTGATTGATGCCGGCGGCGCGGACTTTTCGATGCTCTGTTGCGGTGTCCATGGTCTCGAATCCCGTCTGATGCGTTCCGTGTTGCGTCCCATGGTATCAGAGTGGGGCGGCTACTCCCTTACCCGTGAGCTCGTGCAAAACGACAAAGAATCGAGGCGCTTCAGGAAACGGTGGATAGTGCCAACGCGCGCGGGGTGCCCTCTGTCGAGCGCTGGCTCCCAATTGCCGAACACGTCACAATCCCCGTGACGGGGTGATGAGCCCGAACTGAGGAGGAAGAAGCGTTGCATCAGATCGAATCCAGGATCCGTGCGATACCGGACTTTCCCAAGCCGGGTATCGTGTTTCGCGATATCACGCCGCTGGTCAAGGATCCGGCGGCCCTCGACGCGGCGGTGAATCTGCTTGCAGAGCCATTTCGCGACGACTCCGTCGACCTTGTGGCCGGCATGGAGGCACGCGGGTTCATTTTCGGTGCGCTGGTCGCGAGAATGTTGAACGTCGGGTTCATCCCGCTGCGCAAACCCGGCAAGCTGCCGTATGACGTGCAAAGCGCGACATACGACCTGGAATACGGATCGGCTTCGCTGGAGGTGCACATCGACGCCGTTGACGGCGCCGAGCGCGTGCTGCTTGTCGATGACCTCATTGCCACCGGCGGCACGGCCGAGGCGAGTTGCCGGCTGCTGGAGGCGCTCGGCGCGCAGATTGTCGGCTGCGCTTTTGTTGTCGAGCTCGATGCACTGCAGGGCAGAGACAGCCTCGGCACGCGGCGCGTGCACACGCTCATCCACTTTTGAGCGGCGCCGCCGGCGGTTACGCGAGAATGTCGGGCAGCAACTCGCTCTTGAGCTTCTCGATACGATCCTTGAGAAAGAGCTTGCGCTTTTTCAATCTCTTGAGCTGCAATTGATCCATGAAGCGATTGTCGGACATCTGCTGAATGACGTCATCCAGATCTCGATGTTCCAGCGTGAGCGCCTCGATCTTGGTGCGAAGAGCGGCGCGCTCTTCTTCGGTCAGTTTCGGCGTATTATCCACGTATCAAGGAGATCCAGCCCCTATGGCGCATCAGGGCCATCAACGCGTTAAAGTGATCTGTCTTGGCGACAGGCACCGTTAAGACAAGTATAGCGCCCGTGCTCGCGTCCGCGGTGTGGCGGAGCGGGGAGCCGTGTGACAGTCGGGATCAACAGAGGTGAGCATGCACAGACGCCTGATTGCCGCGGGACTGGTGGCGCTGTTGTGCATGGTCTCCGGGTGTGCACGCATAGAGGTGCGGGAGAAGGCCGTGCGCCTCAGCAACATCACCAATGCCTACAGGAAGGCCGTACGCTGGGGCGAGTTCGAGGTGGCCGGCCAATTCATCAGGCACCGTGACGAGACGTCGTTCACGTACGACGAAGACTTCCTGGCGGGCATTCGCGTCACTTCGATGGAGTTCACACGGCGCGATATGATCGACAGTAACGCCGAAGAGGCCGTGGTGAGCGCCGAGATCACGTTCTATCACGTCGACACCGGGAGCGTGAAGACGATGCTCGACGAGCAGGTCTGGTGGTTCGATGCAAGCGGCGGGATGTGGTATCTGGATGGTGGGTTCCCGGATTTCGCCGGCGCGCTCGGGCGCCGATGAATGACCTTCGCGTCAACGCCGAGCGGCTCATGGCCCGTATCGAGGCGCTCGCCCGCGTCGGCGCCGTTCAGGGCGGCGGCGTTTGCAGGCTGGCGCTCACTGATGAAGACAAGATGGGCCGTGATCTGGTGGTTTCCCTCATGCACAAGCTGGAGCTCGAGGTCACCACCGATCAGATCGGTAATGTGCTCGGTTACCGCAAGGCAGAGATCGATGCGCCCCCCGTCCTGGTCGGCTCGCACATAGATACGGTACGCAATGGCGGGCGTTATGACGGCGCGCTGGGTGTGCTTGCGGGGCTCGAGGTGATCGCGGTGCTCAATGATGCCGGCATCACGACGCACCGCCCGCTGGCCGTCGCGTTCTTTTCCAACGAGGAAGGGGTGCGCTTTGCGCCGGACATGATGGGCAGCATGGTGCATCAAGGTCACCTGGCGCTCGAAGAGGCGCTCGGCATGTCCGGCATCGACCGCATCACGGTACGCGACGCGCTCGAGCGCATCGGTTACGCGGGCCACGTTGCATGCCCCTCGGTGAAGGCGCACGCCTATGTGGAGCTGCACGTGGAACAGGGCCCGGTGCTCGAGCGCGAGCAGGCGAGCATCGGCGCAGTGGAGGGCGTGCAGGGCATCTCCTGGACCGAGATCAACATCAAGGGCGTAGCCAACCACGCGGGGACCACACCGATGCACGAGCGCCGCGACGCAGGCCACGCGGCCGCCGAGATCACGCGCTTCGCGCGCCACCTCGCCACCGACATCGGTGGTGACCAAGTGGCCACGGTCGGCTACGTCAATCTCACGCCGAACCTCGTCAACGTGATTCCGGGGCGTGCATCGATGACCGTCGACCTGCGCAACTCCGACGCGCGACAGCTGTGTCTTGCCGAGCGGCGGCTGAAGGAGTTCGCGGCCGGCGTGTGCGAGGGTGAAGACCTCTACATGGCCCACCGCTCGCTGGCGCGCTACGAGCCCGTGGCGTTCAGCGAGGACATCATCGCCATGGTGGACAGGCACGCGAGAGCCCTGGGCCACGACGTGAAGCGCCTGTGCAGCGGGGCCGGCCACGACGCGCAGGCCTTCGCGCCGAACTGCCCCACGGGCATGATCTTCGTGCCGAGCCGCGGCGGCATCAGCCACAATGTGGACGAGTACACCAGCCCGTCCGACATAGAAGCGGGCGCCAACGTGCTGCTGCGTACCCTGCTCGAGCTCAGTGCCAGGGACTGCCCGCCGTGACCCAGGGGGGGGAAGCGGTTAGAATGGTGTGGGGCGCATAACGTATGAAATCGATTCTTCTGCCTTTCCAGGACGATGACATCGCGCAGGCGGCGCTCGAGCTCGCGTACCTGGTCGCGCAGCGCTACGCGAGCCGTATCGAGGGATTGTTCGTCCTGCCGCAACCCCAGATCATCGCGGGTGAGGGTATCGCGTTGCCCGGTGTGTACCTCACGCAGATGGCCGAGGACGGGCAAAAGCTGGCGGCGGCGGCGCGTGAGCGCTTTGCCCGTTTCATGAGCGAGCACGGCGTCGAGGTGGGTGCCGCCCCAGGTGATTCGGGAATTTCCGCGGGCTGGCGCGAGGTTGAAGGTCTGGAAAGTCAAGTCGTCGGCGACTGCGGCCGCACTTTCGATCTGAGCGTCGTGGGCAGGACGACCAAGTATTACGCCGGTGACTGGAACATGGTCTGCGAGGCGGCGCTGTTCGAGAGCGGCCGTCCAGTGCTCATCGCCAGCCCGCGGTGCCCTCGAGCATTGGGTGAGAACATTCTGATCGCCTGGAACTGCAGCACCGAGACCGCAAGGACGGTGGCTCTGAGCATGCCTTTTCTGCGCGATGCGGCGCAGATTACCGTGTTGACCGTCGACGGAGCCACGGTACCCGGTCCGCCGGGCGAGGAGCTCGTGCACTGCCTCGAGCGCCACGGCATCAAGGCCGAGGCGAAGACCGTGGAGCTTGGCGGCAGATCAGGCGGCGAAACCGTGCTGGCCGAGGCCGGCGCCATCGAGGCCGATCTGATCGTCAAGGGGGCTTACACCAATACGCGGCTGCGACAGATGATCTTCGGGGGCGTCACGCGCCACATCCTGACCCACGCCGAGTTGCCCGTGCTGATGGCGCACTAGTTTCAAGAAGTTTCAAGGGGTCAGATCCCTTGAAAAGATAGGGGTATCGTGGTCCGAGGGCCTCATTTTTCAAGGGATCTGACCCCTTGAAACT
>CAZSDY010000013.1:19346-27642 GCA_964605765.1 uncultured Ectothiorhodospiraceae bacterium
AGGGGTATCGTGGTCCGAGGGCCTCATTTTTCAAGGGATCTGACCCCTTGAAACTGCCTTGAAACTCCTTCATCACGTGCCGGCTCCGGCTATCCAGGCATTTGCCTGCGACAGGCGGCGCACCATGGTATCCAGGAATACGTTCTTGAATCGAAGCTGACAACTGAGTGAGGCCTTGTCGATCAAGGTCGAGGTGACCTTCATCGTGCACACCGGGGTCCGTGCGAGGATCGTGGCGGTGCGTTTCACGCCGGCGACGAAGCCCATCTCACCGAAGCAGTCACCTTGCTTGAGCACGTCGAGGTCGTGCTGGCCTTTGCGGACCGTGACCTCTCCGTCGATGATGATGAAAAAGGAGCTGTCCACCTCGCCTTCGTGAATGATTTCCTCGTCGGGTCCAAAGTCCTGCCACACCCCGGAGTTGATGACCTCCCAGATTTCGGGATCGGGGAAGTCGCGAAAGAAGCTCAGGTTCTTGACCCGCTCGAACTTTTCTCGCCCGGATATCTCCTCATCGGTGAGCCGCGCCTGGTCGAACACCAGGCTGAGGTCGCCGGCCAGGTCTAGCCCGCTCTTGTAGCGGGAGTTCACCATCTTGTGCAGGCAGCGGTCCACGATGTGCTCGAGAATGCGGGGCACATCGGCACGCAGTTTTCGAAGCGGCGTATGCGGCCGTTCCGTGATGTTGTAGATGATGGAGGGCAGGTTGTCGGCGGTGAAGGGTTGCTTGCCCGCGAGCAGCTCGTAGACCACGACGCCAAGGGAGAAGATATCCGACTGGCTGGTGACCGGTTCTTCCTTGACGAGCTCCGGAGACATGTACAGGGGTGAGCCCACGACCCCGTCGATCTGGGTGTCGGTGGCATCCGTGCGCGTGAGCAGCGCGACGCCGAAGTCGTTGATCTTGACGTCGCGGTCCGGGGTCATGAGGATGTTGCGCGGCTTGATGTCGCGATGGACCACGCCTTTTCTGTGCGCGAAATCGAGTGCTCTTGCGCACTTGAATACGATGCGCACGACGTCTTCGAGGGGCAATAGCTTGTCCGGGGCGCAGTGCGGATGCAGGGTGAGGCCACCCGGCACGTGCTCCATCACCATGTACCACACGTCCTCTTCGATGCCGGCGTCGTAGACGGAAACGATGTTGGGGTGGCGCAGCATGCCGGCGATCTTGGCTTCGTTGAAGAAGAGCTTGCGGTAACGCGCCGCGCGCTCTTCTTCTACCAGCGCATCGGGGTTGGCGACCTTGATCGCGACCTCGCGCCCGATAAAGGGGTCGTTTGCGAGATACACCTGCCCCATGCTGCCGTGCCCGAGCACGCGCATGAGCTCGTATTTGCCGAGTGTGGTGCCGCTCAAATCGTCCATGCTTAGCGCTCGCGAAAGAGTAACTCCCCGTTTTGGGCCGCCGAGCCATTCCGCCTGGCGGCGTTTCTCGTTCGGTTATATGGAACGACTATGCGCCTTCCCAGCAACTTGCCTGGTAGGCGCCGCTGCACCCCAAGACACGAAGTCATTCCTTCGCGAGTCCTTACCCAAGACGGCTTGCGCCAAATTCCTGCATGTCTTCCGAGAAATATCGTGTAACCCAATGAAGCATAGGCTAATTCCTCGATGGCAGCCAGCGTGTTCGATGTGCGCCGCAAAGCTTCTACATCAATCACTGCCGGGGTGGTGTGCACGCTAAGGCTCGTGCCGCGCTCGCGCGGTGCATCGGGCAGGCGCCCTGGCACGGCCACCCCTCCGATGATTCAAGGGTTGCGGCGCAGGCGCCTGGCGGCCTCATGGGCAAGGGCGGCCAGCATCGGTATGGTCCAGAAAAACGTGGGATCGTAGAAGCGGTTCGACACTGCCTCCAGCCATTCCCAGATCAAATAGGTGTCCATGACGGGACGCGGCGTCAGCGCAAGGCCGGCCGCCCGCGAGCGGGCAACAGGGGGACGAAAGCGCCCACGCGCTGCTGGTAGCGGCGGTACTCGTCACCGAACAAGCGAATCAGCCGTCGCTCCTCGTACCAGCCGCCGAGCAGCATGTAGCTGAAGTACATGACCGTGAACACGATATTGTTCTGCGATGGGCCGCTGGTGAGCAGAAACAGCAGTCCGCCCGAGAGCATGGGGTGGCGCACCCAGCGGTAGAGGCCCGTCACCACCAGCCTGTGCGTGCCGAACAAGCGCATTTCGCTGCTGGCCGGGTATCCCAGCAGTGCGCGAATACCGCGCCACATCTGCCGGATTCCCCAGAATTCCAGGTAGTCGCTCTGGAAGAAGGCGACGTACAGCATGCCTACCGAGAAGAGATGCGCGACGATCAAGCTGCGCCACAGCCACTGCGGATACTCGACGATCCACACGTTGGCGCCGGGGTGGTCTCCCCAGTGCAGCGGGCCGATGACGTGATACAGCACGTAGAAGCTGAGCGCGCAGTACAGGAAGCGCCAGAAATGCGTGACAAAGAACTCGCCGGTGACGCGGGCAAGCCCGGTCTTGAAGGCTTCCCGCGCACACAGCGAGTGAAAGAGGCCGAACAGCGCGAAACTCAGCAAAGAAGCCCAATAGTCGCCGAGCATTGCCGGCAGACCCGTCAGGTCTCGAGGGCTGGGACGCGCTTGCCCCCGGGCAGATTCACATCAGCTTCCCGGCCTGCGCGAGGACTGTGTAGGGTGACGATCTTGTTCATGGTCCTCCTCCTCGATTGTCGTGGCCGTGGCAGCGATGCGCCGTGATGATTATAGAGGGTCGATCGGCATAGCCGAAAGCGCACAAGGTGCCGGCATGGCTCGGCTGCCTGGAAACGGGTTCGCGGGATGAATCCCGCTTCTACAAGGCGTCCGATCGGCCGTGTCCCGGCGCCGAGTTCGGTGAGTTGGGTGAGGAATAGGTCTATTATCCCCCAAACCCGCAACTGGCTAATGACGACACAGGTATCCTTATGGCAGATGAACCCCTGATAGCGGTATTCGTGGATTTCGAGAATCTCGCGCTCGGCGTGCGCGACATGAAGGGTCAGAGCTTCGAGATACAGCTCATTCTCAAGCGCGTGCTGGAGAAGGGCCGGATCGTCTACAAGCGCGCTTACTGTGACTGGAACCACTACCGCGACGTGGTGAAGGAGTTCCATGCTCACGGCATCGAGCTGGTCGACATCCCGCGCAGCAAGATGAGCGGCAAGAACAGCGCCGATATTCGCATGGTGGTCGATGCGCTGGATCTTTGCTACTCCAAGCATCACATCGATACCTTCGTGCTGCTCTCGGGCGACAGCGATTTTTCTCCTCTGGTGTCCAAGCTCAAGGAGAACGACAAGCGGGTCATCGGCTGCGGGGTGAAGAACTCGACGTCGGAGTTGCTGGTCGCGAACTGTGACGAGTTCATCTACTACGATGATCTGGTGCGCTCCAAGCCGAAGAGACGTCCCTCGAGGGCGCAGGGCAAGCAGGGCAAGGACAAGAAACAGGAGGCGCTGGACCAGCTCCTCGAGATCATCCACTCCCTCGAGCGTGACTACGACCCGCTGTGGGGCTCGCTGGTCAAGCAGACCATGCGTCGCGTCTATCCGGGATTCAACGAGGAGTACTACGGCTACCACGCGTTCTCCGACGTCATCAAGGACGCCGAGGGGCGCGGGCTCGTCGACCTCGAGTATGACCGCGAGCGCGGCAACTACAAGATTCGCCCCAAGTCCCTGCCGCTGGTCGATTGACGTGCCGGATGTGGGCAATTTTCAACCGGTGCCCTATATTTGATAGATAATTGCAACTTTATGTCCAAAGTTAAAATACGCGCAGCAGCGGGATAATCCGACATGCTGCCACTGATGGTTGCCAGCAGGAGCCCCGCCATGTGGAAAAGATCCGATTCAGAAGAGAGCCTGATAGAGCCCAAATCCATGCACGTCGAGCCGGTCATGCCCAAGAGAGCCGAGCGCGAAGCGGCCACCATTGGGCCGTCCATATGCATTCGAGGTGACGTGAGTGGTGACGAGGACCTCGTCGTGCAGGGCCAGGTTGAGGGCACCGTCACCCTCAAGCAAAATAACGTGACCGTCGGCAAGGAAGGCCGCATCAAGGCGAACGTGCATGCGCAGGTCATCGAGATCGAGGGACAGGTCGAAGGTGATCTGCGCGGTGACGAGCAGGTCGTGGTGCGCCGTTCCGGAAACATCAGGGGCAACGTTGTGGCGCCCAGGGTGACCCTGGAGGACGGCTGCCGGTTCAAGGGCTCGATCGACATGGACGCAGCGGAGAAGAAGGAGCCCGTCGTGCGCGAGAAGGTGTCGGGCATCAAGTCCGCCGCCACTCCCGAGAAGGCACTCAAGGATGACAAGCGCGGGACCCAGTGGAAGGCGGAAAGTCAAGCCTCGGGAAGCTGAGCGCGCATGACGACGCTGGCCTGGCCGAGGCTCGAGCTCGAGCCGGCGCGGATCGGGGCGGTGGAGTTCAGGCCTCTGGGCCTCGCCGTGCTTGCCGATCGGATGCGCGATGCACGCAAGTATCACATCCTCGACCTTGGCGCCGCGCAGGGCTCCAACATCGAGTATTTTGCGCGGGTTCCCTGCAGGATATTCATCGAGGATATCTATGAGGGCCTGAAGCGCCCGGCTTGGCCGGGCGCCGGCGCCGATGCGACGGCGGCCGAAGAGATCCAGAGCATCCTGGTCCATGACAGAGGGGTGCGCTTCGATCTCATCCTGGCATGGGACCTGTTCGATTATCTGGCGCCGCCGGTCATAGAGGCGCTGATGCGCCATGTCAGGGGTCACTGTCACCCGGGAGCACTGTTTTACATGCTGACCTCGACGCGGCGCGAGATCCCGGCCGAGCCGGCCAGATTCACCATTCGCGGAGCGGACTGCCTGCTTTACGAGCCGCGCACGATGCGCACGCGCGACAACCCGGACCATACCGCGCACGCTCTCGAGAAGATGGCGGCCGGATTTCAGCTCCTGCATTCGTTCATCCTCACGAACGGGTTGCAGGAGTATGTTTTCAGTGTCGGTTGAGGGAAATACGGGGACGATGAGCCGCGCATTCGTCAAGGAGCCCGACGGCGATCAGGTGGCGGACGACCAGCCGGAGCTGCCGCAGAGCCCGCATCCCAATTACGTGACGCCGAACGGTCTGGCACAGTTGAAGCACAGGCTCTCGGCGCTCGAGGGCGAGCGTGCCGGGGCGAGCGCGCTTGGCGAGGACATGGCGGGCAAGCTGTCGCTGGCGCGCCTCAGCCGCCAGATTCGATACCTGGAAGGCCGTCTGCAAAGCGCGATCCTCACCGACCCCGCGCAGCAGCCACACGACCGCGTGTGTTTTGGTGCCACGGTACGCTGCGAGGACGAGCACGAAACCGCATACGTGCTCACCATCGTTGGAGAGGATGAAGCCGAGCCCCTGGCGGGCAGGATAAGCTGGGTGTCGCCGCTTGCAAGCGCGCTGCTGGGTGCCCGCGCGGGCGATGCCGTCGTTTGGAGGCGCCCCTCGGGCGACCTGACACTGGATGTCTTGTCAGTCGATTACGAGCACCACTGACCGCCGAGGTTGATTTCCTGGAGTCGCCGATTGCACGGCGTGCAGTGTCATGATGTTCTCGCCAAGACGCAAAGCACGCAAAAGAGAGGGTGGGTTGGTCTCTATCTTGACGACTTGGCGCGAGCAACCCTCTCGTGGGATAGCAGGGCATCGCGCCGACGAGTCGTAGTCAAAAGCACCGCGGCGCCGAGCTCACTGCGTCCAGTCGAGGATCACCTTGCCCGAGTGCCCCGATCGCATCACGTCGAAGCCCTGCTGAAACTCGTTTATCCGGAAGTGGTGCGTGATCACCGCCGTCACGTCGAGGCCGCTTTGCAGCATGCTTGCCATCTTGTACCAGGTCTCGAACATCTCGCGGCCGTACACACCCTTCAGCACCAGCCCCTTGAAGATGACGAGGTTCCAGTCGATGGGGGTCTGGTCCGGGGGAATACCGAGCAGCGCCACACGCCCGCCATGGTTCATGACCCGCAGCATGCCCTGCAGCGCACTGGCGCTGCCCGACATCTCGAGTCCCACGTCGAATCCCTCCTGCATGCCCAGATCGGACATCACCGCATCGAGCGACTCCCGCTCGACGTTTAGCGTGCAATCGGCGCCCATCTGCGCGGCGAGCGCGAGGCGGTAGTCGTTGATGTCCGTCACCACCACGTAACGCGCACCCACATGGCGCGCGATGGCGGTTGCCATGATGCCTATGGGGCCCGCGCCGGTCACCAGCACGTCCTCCCCGACCAGATCGAAGGACAACGCGGTGTGGGTGGCATTGCCCAGCGGATCCAGTATCGAGGCGATGTCATCGTTCACGGCATCGGGCAGCTTGAAGGCGTTGACGGCGGGGATGGCCAGGTACTCGGCAAAGCAGCCCGGGCGATTGACACCCACCCCGGAGGTGTTGCGGCACAGGTGACGGCGCCCGGCGCGGCAGTTGCGGCAATGGCCACAGGTAATGTGGCCCTCGCCGGAGACACGGTCGCCGAGATGGAAGCCTCTCACCTCGTCACCGATCTCGACGACTTCGCCGGCGAACTCGTGACCGACCGTCATCGGCACCGGAATCGTGCTGCTCGCCCAGTGGTCCCAGTTGTAGATGTGGATGTCGGTGCCGCAGATTGCGGTCTTCCTGATGCGGATGAGCAGGTCGTTGGGTCCCGCTTTCGGCGGTTCGGTATCCTGAAACCAGATGCCGGCCTCCGCCCTGGCCTTGATCAGTGCTTTCATGGCGCTTCCCTCACGCGATGACGCCGAGTTCACGCCCCACGCCGGCAAACGCATCGATCGCGCGGGCGAGCTGGCTCTCGTCCAGAGCCGCCGACATCTGGGTCCTGATACGCGCCGCCCCCTTGGGTACCACCGGAAAGGAAAAGCCGATCACGTATACGCCGCGCGCGAGCAGCGCGTCGGACATGGCACGCGCGAGCTTCGCGTCGCCCAGCATGACGGGAATAATGGGGTGCTCTCCGGGCACCAGGTCGAAGCCGAGTCGCGTCATCTCGCGCCGAAAGAACCGGCTGTTCGCGTACAACCGATCGCGCAGATCGGCGCTCGCCTCCAGCAGATCGAGCGCCTTGATCGTGGTCGCCGCGATGACCGGGGCAAGCGTGTTGGAAAAGAGATACGGGCGCGATCGCTGGCGCAGCCAGGCAATGATTTCCTTGCGCCCCGAGGTGTAACCGCCGGAGGCGCCGCCAAGCGCCTTGCCGAGCGTCCCGGTCATGATGTCGACCTTGTCCATCACGCCGCAGTGCTCGTGCGTGCCGCGCCCGCGCTCGCCCGCGAATCCCACCGCGTGCGAGTCGTCGACCATGACCAGTGCGCCGTAGCGCTCGGCGAGCGCGCAGATCGAGCGCAGGTTGGCAACGATGCCGTCCATGGAGAACACGCCGTCGGTGGCGATGAGCTTGACACGCGCACCGTCTGCTTCCTTTAGCCGGGCCTCCAGATCAACCATGTCGTTGTTGGCGTAGCGCAGGCGCCTCGCCTTGCACAGGCGTATGCCGTCAATGATGCTGGCGTGGTTCAGTGCATCGCTGATGACCGCATCGCGTTCGTCGAGCAGCGCCTCGAACAGCCCGCCGTTGGCGTCGAAGCAGGAGCCATACAGGATGGTGTCCTCGGTACCGAGAAAATGGCTGAGGCGCTCTTCCAGCGCCTTGTGCACGGTTTGCGTGCCGCATATGAAGCGCACCGAGGATAAGCCGTAGCCGTAAGTGAGGAGCGCTTCGCGGGCCGTCTCGACGAGGGCCGGGTGGTTCGCGAGGCCCAGGTAATTATTGGCGCACAGGTTGATCACCTGCGTGCCGTCGGCCACCCGCACGAGCGCCTGCTGCGGCGAGTCCAGCACGCGCTCCGGCTTGTAGAGCCCGCTTTGCTTGAGGGCCTCGGTTTCGCTGTGCAGCGTCTGCAGAAATGCGTCGTTCATGGTATTAAAGTAACCGCTCACTCCGGGCACGAGCGCCGCCCGTATGCCTCGAGCGCGCTCAGGTGCCATCGGCATTATCCCTCTTGCCGGCAATTTGCACGAGTGCCATGGTCTCGACACCCGTGGAAGCGGGCTCCAGTTCGCGAACGCCGCGGCGGCAATCCGGCGCGGCTTGCGGTGTGGAATCCTTCATGTGCTCGTCAGCGCGAAGTCGTGGCCAAAGCGCCTCCTCACCCAATTCCGGCGCGGGGTGTGGAGGCGCTCCACCGCGCCATGGCGAAGGGCCCCCTCGCCCGCGCGAGCGCGGGAGAGGGACGGGGTGAGGGTCCGCGCCACGCCACCCCAGCCCC
>CAZSDY010000014.1:0-26451 GCA_964605765.1 uncultured Ectothiorhodospiraceae bacterium
GTCGATACGGGCGACGCTCCGAGCGGCCAAGCCCTGGCACGCAGCACTTTCACCCAATGGCGCATCGCCGCTTCTGCGACACCCGGGCGCGGCCCGCTCAGTCTCGCGCTTGTGCACGAGCCGATGAGCGCCACGCTGCTGCTGGCGGGACTGCTCGCTCTCGGCATGCGTCGCCCGCGCGCCCGTGCGCCTCGCGACGAGCCCACCAATCCGGCGGCCTGCTAGAATTACACGTGAGCACCATCGGTGACCACCCCGTGTTTTCCAGAGTCTTCTCCAACGCACTGAGCCTGCAGATCCGAGACCACGTTTTTCAATTCAGGACACCGAGGGATCTCGAGTTCGCGCTGAGCGGGAAAACCAGCCCTTCCTCGCAGAGAACGGCTGCCATCGTGCGTTTGTCCGATACGGACCTGATTCGCGAAGTCGAAAGCTTCAAGCAGATGGAGCAGAAGGTCTCGCAGGCACTTGCCAGATGTCACGATGACCCCAATGCTGCCGATGAGTTTCTTCGCGATCTCGATAGCACGCTGGTGCACGAGGACAACGAGTGGCGTGAGTTCCTCTGGGCGCTGGCACGGTCCGATGGCAAGGTGCCGGAGTTCAAACGCGTCGCGCTGTCGAAATACCTGCAGTTTCTGGAGTCCACCCAAGCGCTCGTCAGGGCAATTTTCGCCGAACGCCGTCGCCCGGCGGGTGCCGATGCTGTGGCCGCGGACGCGGTGCGCGCTGCGGCCAACGAGATCAGGCCGAGACAGAGCCTGGCTTTCAGCATCGCGGACATCCTCGGGGGCGAACCGGCGCGACTCGAGTTCAACCGGTTGCCCAAGGGTGAGGCCATCGCCGTTGAATTCGAGCCGCACCAGTCACTGTGCGTGATGCTCGCCAAGCACCGCTTCACGCTCGCCTCGGGTGATCCCTGGCTGCTCATAGATGCGAGTGGCAACGACCGCCAGGTCCGGCCGGAAGAGTGCCTGGTGGGCCGCCACCCGGTGGCCGACATCCTGGTCTACCCGGGATACCGGTCGGTATCGCGCAGGCATCTGATCATAGAGACCCGCAGTGACACGCTGGTGCACCTGACCGACACTTCCTCTCTGGGTACCTTCGTACCGCTGCCGAACCTCTACGCGCTCAAGGTATGATCCGCGCTTCGCCCCCGCACGGCTGCACGTCCGCTGCGACGCTCATCAACCCCCACTCGCGTTCGCCCCACCGGCGCCTCAGCCACGCTCATTCAGCGAGTCGAACAGCGCCTTGGAGAGTTTCTGGCCCTGCGCCACCTGGGCTGGTGACATTTCCATGGCAACGACATCGCGGTTCTTTCTCGCCGACTCGTTGCCACCCGTGGCAGCGACGTTGTACCACGCATAGGCCTCGATGAAGTCCTGCGGCACACCACGGCCGGTCCCATACATGTAGCCGAGGTTCACCTGCGCCTTGCTCGATCCCTGCCTCGCAGCGTCGCGATACCATCTGAGCGCCTGCTCGTAGTCCTGCGCCACACCCAAACCGAGGCCGTACATCAGACCGAGCAGGAATTGCGCGTCCTTGTCGCCGCTCTGCGCAGCCTCCAGGCACTGCTCGAAAGCTTGTGAATAGTCTTGCATGGGGTCAGTTGACGGTGTTAGTGCACGCCCCGTCCTGAAAGGATTTCAGGTTTGCCGCGGCAGCCTGCATCAGCCTGAGCCGCGCTCGTGAACAACGAGCCCGCCGAGGCGCTCGAACGGCTCCCAGGAGATATCCCCCGGCTTGAGTGCATATCCATCCACACAAACGATGTTGGGCATGGCGTAGAATCACCGCGACGCGGGCACGCGCAGACAATACCCAATCTCTTTGGAAAAGATCCAGCGCAGCGCCCGACCGTTCAAAGGTCCGATAACCGATGGTTTGCGCTATGGGAGGAATCGCCGATGATCTATGTGCTTGTCGTAGTCACCGTGTTTACGGCTTCCGGATCGGTAGCCACCCAGACCCGATTCCACGAGTTTTCGAGCCGCGCCGCGTGCGAGGTTGCGCGCGTTGGCATCGGCAAAGGCGTGCTGCAGATGAAGGGGACGATGGGACGCGAACTGTTCGCCGCATGTTATCCCAAGGAATGACGTGCGGCGGCGGAATCCCTCGCTGCAGCGTGCCGGTACCGACTCAGCTTGCCAGACGCCGCTGGTAGCGCAGCGTCGCCAGCTTGTCCCGCTTGTCCCTCACGAGCTGCTTGAGATAGGAGCAAACACAGCGCAGATCCGAATCGATCCGATCGTCAGCTTCGGCAATTCGGTGGTTGATCCCGGCGATGTCTTTCACTAACTGGTCTTCAGTCCATCTCTGAATTTGTTGCATGTCCGTGTCCTCTTGCCTGTCGCTGCGCCGTTCCTAAAAAGCGGGGTGCTTTCCTTGGAAAAGCACCCCGATGCACGTCAAGGGTCAGGGGGGGGGAGGAGGAACCCTCAACGATTGTCTATTACCATGCAGCATGCGTGCCAAAGTGTGAAAAGTCGCCGTCCCGTGACACGCTTCACACTTCCCGTGGACCGAAGTGTGACGCGCGCCACAGTCTTCGCCGCCGGGTGCGGAAAACCAACAGCATGGTTTGCTGAAATTGCGCAACAATGCCGTGGTCGCCCGTGACCATGCACGGCGTTGACTCGGGAATGTCCATGTCTGCTAGACATCAGCATACAGGTTGACGATGCTCTCGTGCCCGTCATGCCAGCGTCGCTGGTGGATTGTCCGGAAGGAATGCCGTTGGCCAGGACGTAGAAGGATCGCAAAGCGATAAGCAATACTCGTTGACGTCTTCCTGGCGTCTTTGCGAGAGCACTGCGAGTTTCTGGATGGACGCCAGCTAACGCATTGCGGGCCCGCGCAAGAATTCGAGCAGTGCAGTCTCCGCCTCGGGATAGACGAAGACGTTGTGTACCGAGCCCTCGATGACCATGGAACGCACGTTTTCCCGGTGCGGCGCCATGGCGCCGCAATCTCCACGCCAACCGGGCCAGTTGAACCAACGGTCCGAGCGGCTGACAATCGCCAGCACGGGCCGTGTACCGGGTGTGCGCAAGCCGGTCAACCACTCGTACGGCGCCGGTGCCGTGCAGGTCCAACCGGCGATGATGTAGGCGCGCACGTCTACCTCCGAGCCCCAAAGCGCAATCGCCACCGCTCCCTCGCTGAAGCCGCCCAGCACCACTCGGTCCTGGTCCACCCAGTGCAGCAGGCGCACGCGCTCGAGTGCATAGATGAGTTCCGCCCGGCGGTAGAGGTAGGCCGGGGGGAACATGCCGGCCGTATACTTCAAATTGTTGCAGTTTGCCCGGCGCAGGCTCCGGGCAAAGCTGTTGGACAGGATGACCGCGAAGCCCGCCTTGTCCAGCAGCCGGCCGACCTTTTGCTCCACGAGCCCGATGCCGTTGCAGCCGTGCAGGAACACCACCAGCGGTAAGCGCGCATCCCGCGGCAACGCATCGAGTCGATCCTGCACGTAGCCCGCGCCCAGCACACCGAAAATTGGCGGCACGTCCGCCCCAAGCAGGCGCGCGGGTATGCGGATCTCCGCGCGTTCCCAGGTACGCCTGAGTTCATCGGGATCGTCGATGAGCGCATTGGCCTGCCAGAGGTCGAACGCGCGCGGCGAGCCCGCGGGCCACAGCGCCATGAGCGCCATCACGGCAAGGAGCCCATGCAGACCCCACCTGCGCTTGCCCCGCGCGGACGCAATCGTTCGCGGGCTCTCGGACTGAAGTCCGTTCCTGCAGGGGGGCTCGAAAAGCCGGGGCGGGTTGGGCGCACCACCTGCAGGAGCGAGATCCCTGAACGTGTTGGGCCGCACCACCGGGGCGGGTCCGCTGCCGGCGGCGTCTCCGGCGTCCAGGGCGGTGTTCCGGCGCTGCCCGGTATGCGTCATCACTGATTCGCGATTTCTACTGCTGTCTTCATGCTCCGCCGGATGCGCTTGATGTCGGCCGCGGCGTTGTTCACGTATCGCTGCACACAGGCGAAGTACCCATCGACAGCCGCATTGTACTTCTCCACGTCGCGGTTGAAGGCGGCGAGCGCGGCTTCACTCTCGAACACCTCCGGGCGCTCGGGTTGCATCGGTTTTCCCCCGCAGTCGAGCGGCGGATAGCCCGTTGCGAGGTTGCTCTCGACCGCCACCGCACCCACACACAGCATCGACAACCCCAATACACCGATCGCGTGTCGCCAGCGCACCGCGAGTAGCCTGCACGGCATTGGTCGCCCTACCGCGGAAAAGCGCATCTTGGCCATAATTCCCTGGTTCCCGTCACCTCGCCGAATGTCAGGCAAATTAGCGCATCGACGTGACGGTTTCCATTGTTTTGACACCGGTGCCGGGCATTTGGGCGCCTGTATGGGATAATTCGGCGGCGGGCACAAACTTGCTCTCGCGGAGAATCCATCGTGTGTCGATTCGCGCTTTACATGGGACCGGAGATCTGCCTGAGCTCACTGGCGACCGATCCGGTGCATTCCATCATCGATCAGAGCTTCCACAGCGAGCAGCGGCACGAACCGCTCAACGGCGATGGATTCGGCGTGGCGTGGTACGCACCGGCGCTGCGCTGGAGCAGGTCGTCGATGAGCACCTTGGGATGCACCTTCTCCTGGATGTAGAGCGGTGGCGCGTGGGCCACGAGGTCGGACCAGTCCTGTCGGTCCTTGCCGCGCCACACCAGTTGCGGGTCCAGATCGCGGTTGCGGCGCTCGTAGACAACGCGGATCGGGCTTTGCTCCTCCTTCCGCATCACCGACTGGTACTCTGCGGTGGGGATGTTCTTGCGCGTCGCTTCCTCGTGGGTCAGCGTCTCGACTGATTTCTGTGGTGTTTTCCTGCCAGCCATGGTCGTTATTGTTCTTGCCGCAATTCGCGGAACGGGTTTTCTATGGTCAACCCGTCGATGCGCTGGCCGTGTTGCAGGTCTTCGCTATAGAGAATCTTGCAGCCGACTTCATGTGCGGCGGCAATGATCAGGCTGTCGTAAAAGCTGAATTGGTAACGTAACTGGATATCCAGTGTGGCATGATAAAGGCGGAGACTGGGCTGAACACGGAACAACGGCGCCAGCACAGATTGCAGATACCGCCGCATCTCGTCCCCGCTCAGCGATATTTGCGCCTTGTGAAGCGCCACGTTGAGGCATTCCTGTACTACCTGAAAGCTGATACACGCCGTTCCTTTGGCGATTCCCTGTTCAATCAGCCGCTCCGCGACCGCGGCTTTGCGGGTGTCAAGGCGTTCGAGCTGGTACACAAAGATATTGGTGTCGATAAAGCTCTCAACGCTCATTCATTTCATCCCGCGTCAACTTACGCCCGACGCGGAGCTTGCCTTGCAACTCGCGCATCACCACTAGGGCCCCAGCGGCCTGCCGTTCGCGTTGCACATAGTCCTCGAGCCAGCGCCGGAACTGCTCGTTCAGCGTAGTGTGCTCGGCGCTGGCGCGTTGTCGCGCCGCGCTTATCAGGTGTTCATCCGCGCTCAATGTAATGTTTTTCATCGCCGGTCTCCTGGGTTGATACAGATACCGTGTACACTATTCTAGTGTCTTCTAATCCGCTATCACTGCTTCAATCATCTCGTTGAACGCAGCCTCCACCTTTTCCTTGAAGTTGAAGTCGATCTCCATCTCGTAGACGTCGGTGAATTCGGCGAAGGCCCAGCGGCCGTGGTTGCCGAGCTTGTTCACGCCGGGCGCCCAGTAGGTGTCCATGGTGGCCTTCTTCTCCTTGGCGTCCTCGCGGCGATAGCCCTTGATCTCGACGATCAGATTCAACGGGTCTTTATCGTCGTGGCCGTCGTCCACCCGAACGATGAAATCCGGAATGTAGCGGCGCATCGCGGGGCCGAAGCGGTACGGAACCTCCAGGCCCAGGTTATGGTTCTTCACGTAGGCGCGGACTCGGGGATGATTCTCGGCGACGCGGCAAAATTCCGCTTCCCAGTCGCTGTCGAGGATGGTCCAGTTGATGTGGCAGCGCCCGGCGTCCGCTTCCCAGCGCTCGGTCTTGGATGTGGCGAAGTTCACGTGTGCGGTCGATCCGGCCGGGTTGTAGGGGTCCAGGACCGCCTTGATCGGTCGCGGATGGTGATCCCCGGGGTGACGACGAGGAAGCCCCGGGTGAAGCGCCGGCTCTGCGGGCGGCGCACGGCGTTGATCGTCTGCCACGCGATGAGCATGGCCATGACGGCGGTCTTGCCGGCGCCGGTGGCGGGCTTGAGCGCGAGGCGCATCAATTCCGGATTGGCGTCGTTGTTGGCGTTGGCCAGGTGCTCCTGGATGCTCTACGCCGCCTTGCCACTCGGGCGCCTCGACGCCCGAGATGGCAACGTTATTACCGCCCGAGCCCTTAGAACGGAATGTCGTCGTCCAGATCGCCGTGCATCCCTGCGCCGCCCCCGCTTGGTACCGCCGCGCTCGGTGCACTCTGCGCCGGCGGGGGCGCCTGGAACCCGCCGCCGCCACCGCCGGACCGGCTGCCGAGCATCTGCATCTCGTTCGAGACGATCTCGGTGGTGTAGCGGTCGGCACCGTCCTGCCCCTGCCACTTGCGCGTCTGCAGCCTGCCCTCCAGGTAGACCTGGGAGCCTTTGCGCAGATACTCCGCCGCGATCTCGGCCAGCCGCCCGAAGAACACCACGCGGTGCCACTCGGTGCGTTCCTGCTGCTCACCGCTCTGCTTGTCCTTCCAGGAGTCCGTGGTGGCCACCCGTATGTTGGTCACTGCGCTGCCGGTTGCCGTGTAGCGGGTTTCGGGGTCGGCCCCCAGGTTGCCCACCAATATGACCTTGTTCACGCCTCTCGCCATGCTCCTTCTCCTTTGTCAGATTGTTGCACCGCAGGGGCAGGGTTCAGGCGCCCGGAAGGCACCCGTCATCGGCACACTCGGAGAGCGTCCCGAGAGACTCCACTCAGCCGTCCTTGGTGATGCGTGTTGCCTTGCTTGCGGGCCATCCTGGCCCAAGCCTAATTTAAACTCTTGACACGGGAAATGCACGTCATGCCGGGACCGTACGCGCGCCACCTTTGCGTCACGGTGCTCTTACGCCTTAATATTCATCGGTTGTTCCACACGGATGCTGCTCGACCCGTCTGCCATGGCTGACATCCAGATTCGCGGCGCGCGCACCCATAACCTGCGCAACATCGATGTGGACGTGCCTCGTGATCGCCTGGTCGTCATCACGGGCCTTTCCGGATCCGGGAAGTCATCGCTCGCCTTCGACACGATCTATGCGGAAGGCCAGCGTCGCTACGTGGAGTCGCTGTCCGCCTACGCACGGCAGTTCCTCTCCATCATGGAGAAGCCCGACGTCGACCATATCGAGGGTCTCTCCCCGGCCATCTCCATCCAGCAGAAGGCGGCCTCGCACAACCCGCGATCGACGGTTGGCACGATCACCGAGATCTATGATTACCTGCGCCTGCTGTACGCGCGCGCCGGCGAGCCGCGCTGTCCCCGGCACGGCACCGTGCTCTCGGCCCAGACCGTCAGCCAGATGGTCGACCAAGTGCTGGGACTGCCCCAGGGCGAGCGTTTGATGCTGCTCGCACCGGTCGTCGAGGACCGCAAGGGAGAACACCTGAACGTGGTCGACGCATTGCGTGCCCAAGGGTTCCTGCGCGCCCGCGTGGATGGCGTGGTGTGTGAGCTCGACGCCGTGCCACTGCTGGCGCGCCATCAGAAGCACACCATCGAGGTGGTCGTCGATCGTTTCCGCGTGCGCCCCGATCTTGGCTTACGCCTCGCTGAATCGTTCGAGACAGTCCTCATGCTGGCCGACGGGCGGGCGCGTGTCGCCTGGATGGACGACCCGGGACGCGAAGAGATTGTCTTCTCGGCGCGCTTCGCGTGCACCCTGTGCGGATACAGCATCGTGGAGCTGGAGCCGAGGATATTCTCCTTCAACAACCCGGCCGGCGCGTGTCCCGAATGCGACGGCCTGGGGAACCAGTCGTTCTTCGATCCGGCACGCATCGTGGCGCATCCCGAGCTGAGCCTGCCGGGCGGCGCCATCCGCGGGTGGGACAGACGCAACGCGTATTATTTTCAGATGGTACAGGCGCTCGCGAAGCACTACGGCTTCGACATCGACACACCGTTCGCCGAGCTTCCGCAACACGTGAGGCAGGTGATACTGCACGGCAGCGCCACGCAGGCCATCACCTTCACGTATTTCAGCGACCGGCGAGGCAGCTATTCGCGCACACACCCTTTCGAAGGCGTCGTGCCGAACATGCAGCGGCGCTACCGGGAGACCGAATCCAGCGTGGTTCGCGAGGAGCTCGCGAAGTATCTGGGCAACATGCCCTGCCCCGCATGCGCTGGCACGCGCCTCAATGAGAAGGCGCGCAACGTGTTCATCGCCGAGCACGCCCTGCCCGCCATCACATCGATGCCGGTCGCCGGCGCACTGGCTTTCGTGCGCGGCATCGAGTTACCCGGCAAGCGCGGCGAGATTGCCGGCAAGATTCTCAAGGAAATCCACCAGCGCCTCAAGTTCCTGGTCGAC
Source organism: uncultured Ectothiorhodospiraceae bacterium (assembly GCA_964605765.1). Lineage (GTDB taxonomy): Bacteria > Pseudomonadota > Gammaproteobacteria > HK1 > HK1 > CAZSDY01. The sequence continues at coordinate 8,534 of CAZSDY010000014.1, forward strand.
GTGGGTCTCGACTATCTCACATTGAACCGCTCGGCCGAGACGCTGTCGGGCGGTGAGGCCCAGCGTATTCGCCTCGCGAGCCAGATCGGCGCGGGGCTGGTCGGTGTGACATATATCCTGGATGAGCCTTCCATCGGCCTGCACCAGCGCGACAACAAGCGCCTGCTCGACACGCTCACCCACCTTCGCGACATGGGCAACACCGTGATCGTGGTCGAACACGACGCCGAAGCGATCCGGGCGGCGGACCAGGTCATCGACATGGGACCCGGCGCGGGCGTGCACGGCGGGCGCGTCGTGGCCCACGGCACACCCGCACAGATTGCCGCCAACGCGGCCTCGCTCACGGGCCAGTATCTGGCCGGTCACCGGCGCATTCGCGTGCCAGTCTCGCGGGTGCGCTTCGACCCACTCAGGATGGTTAAGATCAGCGGTGCGCGGGGCAACAATCTTCGCGCACTGGAAGTCGAATTCCCGCTGGGCCTGATGGTGTGCGTGACCGGCGTGTCGGGATCGGGGAAGTCCACCCTGGTCAATGACACCCTGTACAAGGCCGCGGCGCGGATCGTCAACCGCGCGGGTCTGGATGCGGCACCGGTCGACGCCATCGAGGGTTTGGAGATGCTCGACAAGGTGGTCGACATCGACCAAAGCCCCATCGGGCGCACGCCGCGCTCCAATCCCGCGACCTACACCGGACTGTTCGCGCCCATCCGTGAGCTGTTCGCCGCCACGCCGGAGGCCCGCTCGCGCGGTTATTCGCCCGGGCGCTTCAGCTTCAACGTGCGTGGCGGACGCTGCGAAGCGTGCAGCGGCGACGGTGTCATCAAGGTAGAGATGCACTTCCTGCCCGACATCTACGTGACCTGCGACGTGTGCAAGGGCAAACGCTACAACCGCGAGACCCTCGACATCCGCTTCAAGGGCAAGAGCATTCACGAGGTGCTGGACATGACGGTTGAGAGTGCGTGCGGATTCTTCGACGCGGTGCCTGTCATCAAGCGCAAGCTGCAAACGCTTATCGATGTCGGGCTGTCCTATGTCAAGCTGGGACAGCCCGCGACCACGCTTTCGGGCGGCGAAGCGCAGCGTGTGAAGCTCGCGCGCGAGTTGTCCAAGCGTGACACCGGCAACACCTTGTACACGCTCGACGAGCCCACGACGGGATTGCATTTTCATGATATCGAGCAACTGCTGCGCGTCCTGCACCGCTTGCGCGACCGTGGCAATGCCGTCGTGGTTATCGAGCACAACCTTGACGTCATCAAGACGGCGGACTGGGTCATCGATCTGGGGCCCGAGGGTGGCGTCGGTGGCGGGCACCTGGTCGCCGCGGGCACACCGGAAGCGCTGGCCGCCTGTCCGGCCTCGCATACCGGGCGCTATCTCCGCGCCGTGCTCGATGCCGGGCACGCGCTGGGCGAGCAGGCCGTGTAGCTAACACGGAGCACAGGACTAACAGGAGAAACAAGAATGGCGGCACTGATCTGCGGGTCCGTGGCATACGACAACATCATGGTCTTCAACGACCGCTTCAAGAACCACATACTGCCCGAGAAGGTACACATGCTGAGCGTCTCTTTTCTCGTCCCGGAGATGCGCCAGGATTTCGGTGGATGCGCGGGCAACATTGCATACAGCATGAAACTGCTCGGCGCCGATGCCCTGCCCATGGCTGCGGTCGGCAAAGACTTCGCCCGCTACGCGGGTTGGATGGATGACCACGGCATCGTGCGCCGTCACTTGAACCTCATGCAGGACCATTTCACCGCGCAGGCATTCATCACCACGGATCTGGACGACAACCAGATCACGGCCTTTCATCCCGGTGCGATGAACTTCTCGCACATGAACAAGGTCACGGATGCGCACCACGTGACCATCGGCATCGTCTCTCCGGACGGGCGCCAGGGGATGATCCAGCATGCGGCGCAGTTCGCCAATGCCGGCATCCCTTTCATATTCGACCCCGGGCAGGGGCTGCCCATGTTCGCAAAGGACGACCTCGAGCGCTTCATCGAGCAGGCGACCTACGTCTCGGTCAACGACTATGAATGGCAGATGCTCAGCGAGAAGACAGGCTATTCAGTCAAGGACGTGACCGAGCGCGTGAAGGCCTTGATCATCACGCTGGGCTCCAAGGGGTCTGTCATTCATCGCGCGGGGGCCACCACCGAGGTCCCCTGCGCCGAGCCCACGGAAGCGGTGGATCCGACGGGCTGCGGCGATGCCTACCGCGCCGGACTCCTCTACGGGCTGATGCATGCCATGGACTGGGACACGACGGGGCGTATCGCCTCACTGATGGGGACCATGGCGGTCGAGCACGCGGGCACCCAGAACCACGCGTTCGAACATGCCGAGTTCGAGGAACGCTTCCGCGAGAGCTTCAACTACGCGTTCTGACCTCGGATGGCGCAAGCGTGACGTCGAGTTCCGTGTAATCGGTAATGGGTGGGCCACACTGGGCGCCCTCACAGATGTACGCCACCGTCTCTTCGCGCGGCACCTTCACCGCCAGTGCCCCCGGCAGGGCAGTGTCATCGACCGGCACGGCAAAGACCTGGCGCCGCGGAGCGTAATGGAGCTTGCAGCGCGCGTGCCACGCGCGAAGCGTCTCGCCGGCACCACGCAGGATGATGGTTTGCGGCGCACAAAGGAGATCCTCGAGCGCAAGCAACACGCTGTTGTGCGCATGCGGAGCCTCGCTCAACGAGCCCCATGCCAGTCGGATCACGCCCTCGGCGGCAGCAAGGTAGCGCGGTTCGCCGAGCAGGTGGCCCAGCCGAATCAATGCTTGCGCCGCCACACCGTTACCGGCGGGCACCGCATCGTCCATTATCGGCTTGTGCCTGACGATCAAGGATTCGTGATCACCGGCGGTGAAAAAGAACCCGCCCTCCTCGGCATCCGCATAGTGCTCCAGCAGCACCTCGGCAAGCGCCACGGCGAAGTCCAGGTCCTCGCTGCACCAGCGTGCTTCCAGCAACGCGAGGATGCCGTGCAGCATGAAAGCATAATCGTCCAGATACGCGTTGAGGTGGGCGCGCTCATCCTTGCAGGTGGCGAGCAGGCGACCCTCGCACCACAACTTTTCGCGCACGAAAGCGACTGCGCGCTCGGCGGATTCAAGGCATCCTGCCTCACCCAGAACCATACCCGCCTTCGCCATGGCCCCGATCATGAGTCCGTTCCACGAGGTCAGCACCTTGTCGTCGAGGCCGGGGCGGACCCGTCTTGAACGGGCCGCGAGCAGCTTGGCGCGAGCGGTGTCTAGAAGCGCTGAAAGCTGCGCCCCCTCGAGTCCGCTCGCTCGCGCGAGCGCCTCGCCGTCGCGAAACACGTGCAAGTGCCAGCACTTGCCCTCGAAGTTCGGTGGTCGGTCGAGCCCGAAGCGCGCCTCGATCACCGCGAACTCCTCGGCATCGAGCAGGGATGCCACCTCGTCGGGTGTCCATACGTAGTACTTGCCCTCCTCGCCTTCGGAGTCTGCGTCCAGCGTCGAATAGTAGCCGCCTCGCGGCGCCTGCATCTCGCGCATCACCCACCCGGCCGTCTCCACGGCGACACGCCGGAAAAGCGGCTCCCCGGTCACTTGCCACAGATCGCAGCACAGCGCGAGCAACGGCGCATTATCGTAGAGCATCTTCTCGAAATGCGGGATCATCCAGTAATCGTCGACGCTGTAGCGGCAGAAGCCACCGCCTAGCTGGTCGTAGAGCCCGCCGAGCGCCATGCGCCGCAGGCTCGAGCGTGCCATGTGCAGGGCCTCCTCGTCCGGTGCTCCCGCGGCGATGCTGCGCGCGTAGTCACGCATCAAGCGCTCGATGTTGGTGGGGTGCGGAAACTTCGGCGCCGCGCCGAAACCGCCGTGCTCGCGGTCGAACAGGCGCCCCAGCGCCGACCTGGCTGCGAGCAACGGGGCGGACGTCACCGGCGCCGGTGCGCCGGCACGCGGCTCCAGACTGCGCAGCGCTCTCAACAGCGACTCATTCTGGCCCTGAATCTCCTTGCGGTGAGAGCCGTAGAACACCGCGACCCGGGTCAGGATCTCCCTGAATGCCGGCATGCCGAAGCGGCTCTGCAACGGGAAATAGGTGCCGCCGAAGAACGGCGTACGGTCGTGGGGCGTCAGGAACATCGTGAGCGGCCAGCCCCCGGGCCGGCGCATCAGAATCTGGTGGGCGAGCTGGTAGATCTTGTCGAGGTCAGGCCGCTCTTCCCTGTCGACCTTGATGTTGACGTACATCGCATTCATGAGGCGCGCCGTTTCCTCGTCCTCGAAGGATTCGTGCGCCATGACATGACACCAGTGGCATGCAGAGTAACCCACGGAGAGCAGGATGGGTTTATCCTCGCGCCGCGCCTTGCCGAGCGCCTCCTCGCACCACGGGTGCCACGCGACCGGATTGTGCGCATGCTGAAGAAGATAGGGGCTCGTCTGCTCGCGCAGCGCATTGCCGATTCTTGACATTGAATTCGCTGTCGGGTTCGGGCCGAGCCGCTATGGTACCGAAATTAGGGCTCGCGCAAGAACAGCTTCCCATTCTGGGGCATCGAGGCTCCGGCCTGGCAAGGCGCGAGGAGGGCGTACAGTCGTTCTATGTAACTGACCGCGCGACGCCCCGAGGCGGGATGGATCGGCGCCCCGACGCGGCGTGGCGCTCGGCTGGTTCGGACATACTAAACCCGATCCCCTGCAGTGCCGTGCGTCCTCATGCGGCTGGCGTCAGGTGCGCAGGCGCATCACCATGCGAACCAGATCGGCAAGCGTGCGCGCATGCATTTTTTCCATGACCCGAGCACGGTGCAGCTCCACCGTGCGCTGGCTCAAGCCCAGATCGATGGCGATCACCTTGTTCGCCCTGCCTTCCACGATCATCTCCATCACTTCGCGCTCGCGGTGCGTGAGACTGTGGATGCGATCGCTGACCTCGTTCCGGGCTTCCTGCAGGGCGAGCGTCTGCGTGCCCTTCTCGAGCGCCTGGTTGATCCTGTCGAGCAGTTCCTGATCCCGGAACGGCTTCTGGATGAAATCCACGGCGCCACGCTGCATGGCGCGCACCGCCATGGGAATATCGCCGTGTCCCGTGATAAAAATGATCGGCAGCGAAGACTGCAGGTCGCAGAGCCGGTCCTGCAGGTCCAGCCCGCTCATGCCGGGCATTCTGATGTCGAGCACCAGGCAGCCCGACCGATTCGGATCGTAGGCCTCCAGAAAGTCCTGCGCCGAGGCGAACTCCCGGGTCGCCAATCCGACAGAGTCGACCAGATCGGCGAGCGAATCGCGCACGGCATCGTCGTCATCGACGATATAGACGGTGGGCTGCTGCTCATTCATGTGCCGTCTCCCGATGCAACGGCAGCGTGAACTGGAACGTAGTACCACGCGCCGGGTTTCTGGTGAACCAGAGATGCCCACCGTGAGAGTTGATGATCGAACGGCTGATGGAAAGCCCCATGCCCATGCCGGACTGCTTGGTCGTGAAGAAGGGACTGAACACGCGCTCCGCGGCCTCGTCGGAAACGCCCTCGCCGCTGTCGGTGACGGAGACTTCGACAAGCTCTCCGTCGACGATGTCGGTCTTCAGCTCGATGGTCCTGTTCGCCGAAGGCTCCGTCTCCGTGGCATCGACCGCATTGCGCAACAGGTTCAGGATGACCTGTTGAATCTGCACCGAATCCACGTACACGGTCGTCGTCTCCGACGTCAGCTCGACGTCGATATTGATGTCGTGAATGCGCGCATCCACATCCGCGAGCTTCACGCTGTCACGGGTCAATTCGTTGATGTCGGCGTGCTCGCGCTGGCTTTCGCGCTTTCGGACCAGCGCGCGCAACCTGCGGATGACCTCACCGGCGCGCTGTGCCTGCCGTGACACCTTCTCCAGGGAGCTCAGCAGCTTGGCCGGATCCGCATTGTCCGCGCCGACACGCCGGCGCGCCGCGTCCGCATAGTTCGCGATGGCCGTCAAGGGCTGGTTGATCTCGTGAGCGATACCCGCGGCCATCTCGCCGAGCAGGCTCACGCGGTCCACGTGAGCCAGGCGCTCGCGGTTTTCTATCGCATCCTGCTCGGTCTTTCGCTGATCGGTCAGGTCTTCTATCTGTGCGACCAGCATGGCCGGATATCCGTCCGAACCGTAGACGATGCCGTTGTGCACCATGCCGTGGACGGTGTGTCCATCCTTGTGCTTGTAACGCTTCTCGAAAGTGTAAGTGGAAAGCTCACCGCATGCACATTGGGCGAGCACGTGCTCCGAGGCTTCCACGTCCTCGGGATGCGTGACATCCCGAAACGACAGGCGGCACAGCTCCGCCTCGGGGTATCCCAGCATTTCGCATGCCCGGTGGTTGGCGCTCAGGAAATAGCCATCGAGGTCCAAGGTCGCAATCGCCGAGGGCGCGTTCTCGAAGGTGAGTCTCAGCTCGTCCTCGCGGGCTCTGAGCTGGGCCCGCATGCGGCTGCTCGCATGGCTGTGCGTGTCGACCAGAACATAGATGAGCACGGCGCTCAGCAGGATGAAAACGAGGTCACCGTAGTCCGTGAACAACGCGCCGAAGCCGGCGCCAGCGCCGCTCACGGCGTGTCCCAGCATGGTCCACACCATGCCGAAGGCGCCGTAGATCAGCGCCACCTTGAGCGCGGGCCGGTAACGCCTTGCATGAGCGGGTGGCCGCACCGACATTCTATGCTCCACCCTCGAGAATCATCGAGTGGGCACGCGCTATCCCGATATCGATCAGCCGGGGGTCAGGTCCAGTCTTCAACCCACTCATCTCACAGGGATGTCATTCAGCCGCAACTGCGGTGGGGAACCCCAGGCTCCCGCCTGGGTCCATCATGCCGCAAACGCGCTGACACTCTATACGTAGTTTCCGCAATCGCATAAGCATAAGCCCGAATAGTACGCGGCGCCCGCCACCACTATATTTCTATCACAAGATGAGTTATTGGCCTGACTGCAGTGCATGAAGGGTTCAAAAATGAGCGTATGGTACACATTGATGGATCCGAGATTCGGGGCATACCCGGGTCCGAAAATACCCGGCACTGTCGGCAACGCTTTGGGCAGCGCCGCAGGCAAGTTGCCGCTGATCGAGAGCATTCGCGTGCTGTTGCATTCCATGCGTGCCTCGATGGTGAAAGCCGCCATGCGCCGCCGGGCAATTCGCGAATTGTACGCGCTCGATGACAGGCTGCTCGCCGACATCGGGCTGACGCGCGAGAACATCACCGCCGCCGTGGAAGGCGCCATGACACAGCAGCGCGTGAACGCGGACCGCGATTTCCATTTGGCGGCATAGCGCGGCAGCACATACAGACTTCCTCCTCCCCCTTCACCCTCCTCCCTGGAGGGATTGCAAACCCCGCACTCCCGCGGGGTTTTTTTTGCGCGCTCCGGGCGCGGCCTCGAGGCCCAGACAGCGCCGAAATGCATGGCGGCGTGCGGCGGCATCGAGCGAGCGCGATACCGCGGGCGGGGGCGCATCGCTGACCCGGAGCACGACAAAAGACGGGCCGCGTGCCGCGCGCAGCAGGCGCGCGGCGTCGCCGATGTCCGCGGGCGCCCGGACCGCCATGGTGTGCGCAATACCGGCTGCCGCTGCCAGGGCTCGCAGGTCCACCGCGGACGCGGTGTGACCCGCCTGGTTGCCCGTCTCGCCATAGGCTGCGTTGTCCACGCACACGATGTGCAGGTTCCCGGGCTGCTTCGCCGCCACGGTGCCGAGCGCGCCCAGGTTCATCAACAGCTCGCCGTCGCCGGTCACCACCAGGACGCGGTGTGACGGGCGCGCAAGAGCGAGCCCAAGGCCCATCATCACGGCGCCCCCCATGGCGCCGGCCAGCAAGAAGGCGTTTCCCGCACCGCCGGTGATGGCCTGCATGTCCCTGGCGCTGCCCGCCAGGCCCGAGATGATGAGAAAATCGCGGTGCTCGCCTGTCAATGCGGGCACGGCAAGCTTTCGATCCAGAAGCGTGGTAGGCGGCGTCGCCGCGCGGCCGGCAATTCCCGCCATCAGAACGCCTTGGCCCCGATTAGACGCTGGCCGAGCAACACGGCCACCGCGCACTCGGACTTGAATGCCATGTCCAGCGCCGCGGAGGCGACCGTGCAGACCTCGTCCGCCTGATCGACGTGGAAGCAGATGACGCCCATCGCTTCCAGGCAGGGCTGAACGGCCTGCCCCATCGGGATCTGCCACGGATTCTGCTCGCCGAACTCGCCGCGCATGGTGACGAAGGTCAGGAACGGGAATCGTCCGTTTTTGATTAGCGACAACATGTTCAGGCAATTGCCAACACCGCTGCTCTGCATGAGCAAGACCGCGCGCTCGCCCCCGAGATCAGCGCCGGCGGCGAGCGCCACGCCCTCCTCCTCGCTGGTGAGCACCACCGCGTGCACGGCTGGGTCCTCGTTGGCAAGCGTGATCAACCGTGCATGACCTGCATCGGGCACATAGGAAATCTGGGCGATACCGTGGGCCCGCAGCAAGCGATACAGATCATCTGCCCAATGTGTATGCATGCACGGGCCCGCGGTAGTCGACAACACCCCTCCCTGAAGTATAAGGGCTCGCGAAACAATAACTCCATGCCTTGTAGCGCCGATCCATCCCGCTTGGCGGCGTTGCTCGTTCGGTTACATTGCAACGACTATGCGCCCTCCTCGCGCCTTGGCCCGGGCACGCGCCTCGACGCTCCAAAACATGGAGTTATAATTTCGCGAGCCCTAACTTGCCGCGAACTGTGGGGAGACCGAGCGCTGATGAATGTGCCGGGGATATCGACGACTCCTGATCCGCAGGTCGGACGCCTGCCCGACCTGCCCAGGGTGGGGTTGGCGCATTTACCCACCCCCATCGACGCGCTGGAGAATCTCTCGCGCACGCTCGGTGGCGCCGCGCTCCATGTGAAGCGAGACGACGCGACGGGCCTCGCCTTCGGCGGAAACAAGGTCCGCCAGCTCGAGTTCTACCTCGGTGAAGCGCTGGCGCAAGACGCCGATACGGTGCTGATCACCGGTGCGGTGCAGTCGAACTTCGTGCGCCTCGCGGCCGCGGCGGCGGCGAAGCTCGGACTCGGCTGCCACATACAGCTCGAAGAGCGCGTTGCGGATGTCGACGCCGTGTATCGCGAGTCGGGCAATGTGCTGCTCGATCGTCTGCTTGGTGCCGTCCTGCACGCCTACCCCTGCGGTGAGGACGAAGCGGGCGCCGATGCCCGGCTGGGAGAGATTGCCGCCGCGCTGCGCGATTCAGGCAAGATGCCGTATATCATCCCGCTCTCACCCGGCCATCCGCCGCTTGGCGCACTCGGCTACGTGTGCGCGGCCGCGGAGATCCTGGCGCAGATCGAGGGCACGGGTACGGCGATAGACGAGATCGTCGTGGCGTCGGGCAGCGGCCACACCCACGCGGGTCTGCTGTGCGGCCTTCGTGCCCTTGATTCATCGACCCCGGTGACCGGCGTGTGCGTGCGTCGCGACGCCCGCGCGCAGCGTCCCCGCTTGCGGGATCACTGCCGCAGGATTGCCACTCTGCTCGGCTTGGATCTACGCATTGACGATGCCGACATCCACCTGATGGACGACTTTCTGGCCCCGGGATACGGCTGCGCGAACGTGCCGACCATGGATGCGATCACGATGTGCGCACGGCTCGAAGGTCTGCTGCTCGACCCCATCTATACCGGCAAGGCCATGGCGGGGTTCATCCAGCGCGCGCGTGAAAGCGACCGCTCGCTGTTGTTCGTGCACACAGGGGGCACTCCCGCTCTGTTCGCCTACGAGCCTGCGCTCAGGCGGGCGGTGTCCTGAGGGCTCGCGCAACAATCACTTCCCGTTCGGGACCGCCGGTCCATCGCGCCTGGCGGCGCTGCATTCAATCCGGCTCGCCGCCGTCTGCCTGCCCATCGACACCGTGCTCCTTCATGCCGTAGAGCTTTTCCTCGAGCTGGGCGTGCGTCATCTTGCCGGCGAGGAGTCGCTCGGCGCCCGAGAATTGCTCCTCGGGCGTGACGATGCCGGCCGAGATCACCATCTTGACGGCATCCTCCACGCTCATGTCGAGCTCGATCACGTCACCCCTCGGCACGAACAGCAAAAACCCGGAGGTCGGATTGGGCGTCGTCGGCAAAAACACATTCACGTAATCCCCCCGCAGGCGCCTGCTGAGCTCCCCCCGCGTAGCCGTGGTCACGAACCCGACTGCCCACAGACCCTGGCGTGGATACTCGACGAGCACGGCGTGGCGGAACGAGTCGGACTTGTTGCGCAGCACGGTCTCCAGCAGTTGCTTGACGGCGCTGTAGAGGCTGCGCACCACCGGCATGCGGTTGACCACGGATTCGCCCAAGCCGACGAGCCAGCGGCCGAGCAACCCGGCGGTGAGCGCACCGATGGCCGTGATAGACGCCACGACGATGATGAGGCCGAGGCCCGGTATGGCGGCGCTCACGCCGAACGCCTCGCGCGCCACGGTGATCGGATTGTAGGGCTCCGGTATCAGCGCGATGACCAGCGCATCCACATGGCCGGCTATCCACGCGACGAGCGCGACGGTAACGCCGAGGGGAACCGTGATGAGTATGCCCGTGAGAAAGTAGTTTCTCAGCCGGGTGAATAGGCCACTCTTCGAATCCGCCACCTGATGGTCCCGCGCCGCCTGCCTGGTGAACTCTAACACGCGGGCTGGCGCGATGGCGCGCCGCGCGCGGCATTCGCACGCCGTACCGTGGTGCGAGCTCAGGCCTGGCAGCGGCCGGCGCCTGGGGTACAATCGAGGTACCGCGCACGGTCGCTCGGAGATCCGCGCGGCCCGTGCACGCCGCGTACCTCGACGGCCGCACCGATACACCCGCCGCCCGATTGAGCCTGTCCGAAAACCCGAAGGAGTGACACATGAGCGAACCAAGAGCGCGCGATCTGGGACTCGATTTTCCCGGTACCCCGGGGCCGTTCAATGCCATCACGGATGTGACGGGGGTAGAGGTCGGCTATTGCACTCTGGTCAAAGGCAAGGGCGACCTGGTGACCGGCAGGGGGCCGGTGAGAACCGGGGTCACGGCCATCCTGCCGAGGGGCCGGGCGCAGGAGCTGTCGCCGATATGGGCGGGGTTTCACGCCCTCAACGGCAACGGGGAAATGACGGGCACGCACTGGATCAATGATGCCGGATATTTCGAGTCGCCCCTATTGATCACGAATACGCACAGCGTGGGCGTCGTGCATCACGCCGCCGTCAGGTGGATGATCCAAACCTATGCAGGCGCACACCGCGAGCTTCACATGTGGTCGATGCCGGTGGTGGCGGAAACCTACGACGGCATGCTGAACGATATCAACGGCCAGCACGTGAAAGAAAAGCACGTCTTCGAGGCGCTCGCGAACGCCAGCGGCGGGTCGATCGCCGAAGGCAACGTGGGAGGCGGCACCGGCATGGTGTGCTACGACTTCAAGGGCGGCACAGGAACGGCGTCCAGGCGTGTGCGCCTCGGCGCGAGAACTCACACCATCGGCGCACTGGTCCAGGCCAATCACGGGCGGCGCGAATGGCTCACGGTGCTCGGCGTGCCGGTAGGCCGGCATCTGCGCGATGATGTGCTGCACGACAGGGAACAAGGCTCAATCATCGTCGTCCTGGGGACCGATATTCCCATGCTCCCGCACCAGCTCACGCGCATCGCCAAACGGGCCGCCATCGGCATCGGGCGCGGCGGCACCCCGAGCGGGAACGGATCCGGCGACATCTTTCTCGCCTTCAGCGTCGCCAACAAGATGCCCATTCACCAGGTAGCGCCGCTCAGGTTCACCATGCGCTGTATCAACGACGAGTTCTTCGACCCGATATACGAGGCAGCCGTGCAATGCGTGGAAGAAGCGGTCATCAATGCGCTGGTGGCGGCACGCGATATGCCTGCATTGAAACCACCCGGCAAGACCTGCCGCGCCATCGACCACGCGCGGTTGCTGGCGGTGATGCGCCGCTATAACCGATGCCGGTGAATCTGGCCGCGGCGGTGCGCAAGCGCTGAGTGCACCTGCACGCCAGAGCCACGGCATCACGCTGGGCATTGCATTCAATCTCGGCAACCTGGCGATTGCGGGCTGGCTCATCATCCGTGAGACGCGCCACCTGGCCGCTGGTTGGACCGTATGAGCACGTACGCACCCGGGTGTCTTGTGCGCAACCCATCCCGGCTGTAGAGTCTGTCGGGAACCGCTTTGCGAGGCCGCCCCCGTTTCTCTTCGCGGCGCTCCGGCGGAGATTGCAGCCTGGCGATCGCCCCTGCATCGACGCGCGTTATGCGTAGCGCACGGGGCCACACCAGGCAGCAGGATCTCACGAGTCAGAGCTGGCACATGGCATCACGCCCGCAGCAGGAAGGCGCCGCATTATCGCGCTTGATCTTCCTGATCCTTGTACCGCTGGCAGCAGGTTTCGCCGCAGTGCAGTGGTACGTGAGCAGCCTGCGCTACGTCACCACTGACAACGCGTACGTGAAGTCCGACATCATCGCCATCAGCGCGTCCATCGACGGGCGCGTCACGTCGGTCTCGGTGACGGACAACCGCGGTGTCTCGCGCGGCGACGTGTTGTTCGAGCTCGATCGCCGCGCCTACCAGGCGGCACTCGATCGCGCACATGCCAGGCTCACATTGATACGCAACGAGATCGCGTCCATGCATGCGCATTACCGGCAGATTGAGGCCGAGATCACCGACGCCGAGGAACGCGTCGTGTATTTGCAGCGCCAGCGCCAGCGCGAGCAGGAACTCGAGGATCGCGGAATGAACACGCAAGCCAAGATCGATCAGGCGGCCTACCGGGTGGTCGAGGCCACCCAGCGCGTGCGTGCGTTGAAGCAGACGGCACAGCAGGTGCTCGCCGAGCTTGGGGGCGACATCGGCATTGCACCCGAGCAGCATCCAAAGTATCTGGAGGCGCTGGCCGAGCGCGACGAAGCGCAGCTCGACCTCGAGCACACCGTGGTTCGCGCACCGGCCGACGGCACGGTCAGCCGCATGAAGCTGCAGGCCGGCGAGTGGGTGCAAGCCGGCACGCCCGTGTTCAGTCTGATACAGCGCGGCAATCTCTGGATCGAGGCCAACCTCAAGGAAACGCAGCTCACGCACGTGCAGGAAGGACAGCCGGTCACGTTCGTGGCCGACTCCTACCCGGAAGTCGAGTGGCGGGGCCACGTCGCCAGCATCAGCTCGGCCACCGGGTCGGAGTTCCTGTTGCTTCCTCCGCAAAACGCGACGGGAAACTGGGTCAAGGTCGTGCAACGGGTGCCGGTGCGCGTCGAGATCGAGTCGGGGCAGGACGGGCCGCCGCTGCGCGCCGGCATGACGGTCCACTTCTCGCTCGATACCGGACGCGACGCCCGGCTGCTGAGCGTGGTCGAGAACGCCGTCGCCTCCATGCGCGGGCAGTGACCGCCAGAGGAGAACACGCAGCGCGGGACTCCGAACCAGTGCGTCCCGGGGCTGCCTGGCTGGCAATGGGCTTTCGCCCGTTTTTTCTCGGCACCGCCGTGTTCTCCCTGCTCGCCATGGCCTTTTGGACGGCGCTGTACGGCTGGGGACTGAGGCTTTTAACGGCACCCGTGAGTTCTGTCGCCTGGCATGGGCACGAAATGGTCTTCGGCTACGCGTTCGGCGTCATCGCCGGATTCCTGCTCACCGCCGTCTGCAACTGGACCGGGATTCGAACGCTCAATGGCGTGACACTGCTGGCGCTCATGACAGTGTGGGCGTTCCCACGCGTGGGTTACCTCGTACCGGGCGTGCCGCTTGCGCTCATTGCCGCCTTCGACCTCTCGTTCGCCGCGGCGTTGATCGCCGCCACTGCCATTCCCCTGGTCAAGGCCCGCCAATGGGCCCAGCTCAGCGTCATCGTCAAGCTGGTGGCTCTGGGGCTATGCAATGCCCTGTTCTATCTGGGCGCCATGGGCTACTCGAGCGATGGCATGCGCCTCGGCACCAACGCCGGCCTGTACCTGGTCGTCGCGCTGGTCCTGATGCTCGGGCGGCGCGTAATCCCTTTTTTCGTGGAGCGCGGCGTGGGATACGCGTTCCAGGCCACGAATCGAAAATGGATGGACATCACCTCCATGGTGCTGTTCGTGGCATACGCCGTGGCCGATGTCTTTTACGACGCGCCATACGCCGTGGCCGCGCTGGCGGCGTTGTTGTGCATCCTGCACGCCGTGCGCATTGTCGGCTGGCACACGCGGGGCATCTGGTCGAAGCCGCTGTTATGGGTGCTGTTCGCCGCATACGGCTTTCTGATCCTCGGTTTTGCACTGAAGGCGGCAGGTCCGGTGCTCGGCCTGTCACCGTTGATTGCCCTGCACGCCTTCACGGCAGGCGGCATCGGCCTGGTGACGCTCGGCATGATGGCGCGCATCGCGCTCGGCCACACGGGCAGAAGCGTCTTGCAGGCCCCTGCGGTCCTGCACGGGATATTCGCGGCACTCACGGCGAGCGCCGTCGCCCGGGTCGTGCTTCCGCTGTTCGCACCGGCGCACTACGTAGCCTGGGTGATACTGTCGCAAGTACTCTGGATCACAGCTTTCATCGGTTTCGTCGCGGTGTATGCGCCGATACTCACTCGAGCGCGCATCGACGGAAAGCCAGGTTGAGTAGGCATGGGCGCCGAGCCGTCTCAGGTCTAGACTGCGCGTCGGGGGGCTAGAGTGATGCATTGCGACGACGCGAATCACAGGCTTCGAAAAACGTCGTGCGGGTATCGGGGAAAAGGGGACATGCTTGTTTTTTCCCACCGTAGACGGTAACGCGTGTCGTGTGCAAAAAATAAGCATGTCCCCTTTTCCCTTCCCCTTTTCCCTTCCACGGCTCGGTCCGGCCCCGGCTTTCCACAACCTGGGGCCCGGACCTTCGACAAGCATTGCCAGCCCTTGCGTCAGCGCGGGTCCCCGGCACGCCCGCTCACGAGCTCGCGGGACCGTGTCCCCGGTGACCGCCACGGTGCGTCATCGCCTCGTTGACGATCTCCTGCTGCTCGGGCGTCAGAGAGGCGAAGAACTCCGAAAAGGCGGCGCTCAGCGTCCTCATGCCGTCGAGACGAATCTGCATGTGGTCGATGCGCCGCTGCATACGCTCGAGCGGCGTGGTTGCGGCCGCTCGCGTGGCACCCGCGCCGCACCTGGCGTCGCGGCGCGCCGTGGCCTGCTGCTCGATGACATTGCGGAACTCGTCCCACAGGGGCCTCTGCGAATCGCTGAGCTGCAGTTGCTCGGCCAACCGGTCCAGGCGAGCCGCGCCGCCGGGGCCGTGATGCTGAACGCGTCCGCCGTCATCGTGCCCCGCCATGCCGCCGCCCATCATCCCGGCGCCGTGGCCCATCATGCCACCGCCCATCATCCCGGCGCCGTGGCCCATCATGCCACCGCCCATCATGGGGCCACCCCAGCCGCCCGATTCATCACCATGGGCGATAGCGACGCCGGCCGTGCCGGCGCCAAGCGCCGCGGCGAGTATCCATGCGAGTTTTGTCTTGCGTTTCATGGTCGTTTCTCCTGGATTGAGGGTTGTGTCTTTACTCGGGGACCATTGAAGCAGCGCCGGGTAACGGGCACATGTCGAAAGCGGGGCATTTTGTAACCGAATGTTGCAGGGAATACGCTGGACACTTGCCGTTACACTTTTGTTTCCGGCTCCTATCCTTCCCGGGGTAAAAAGGGAACCCATGGATACCAACGGCCACATTCTCGTCGTCGACGACGATCCCGAGATCCGCAACCTGCTCCGCGAGTACCTCGAGCAGCACGGTTTCAGGGCCACCGCGGTACCCGATGGACGCGCCATGCGGGCATCCCTGGAAGCGAGCCGTATCGATCTGATCGTGCTCGACCTGATGCTCCCCGGCGAGGACGGACTGGTGCTGTGCCGGGATCTGCGCGCGCGTTCCAATCTGCCGATCATCATGCTCACCGCGCGCGGCGAGGAGACCGATCGCATCGTCGGACTCGAGATGGGAGCCGACGACTACCTGCCCAAACCCTTCAGCCCCCGCGAGCTGGTGGCGCGGATCAAGGGCGTGCTGCGCCGCGCCCGGACCCTGCCCGACGCACCGCGCGAACGCCATGGCCCGCGTCTCGCGTTCGCCGACTGGGTATTCGATACCGAAGCGCGCCACCTGGTCTCGGCCGATGGGGTCGTGGTTGCCTTGAGTGGCGCGGAATACCGGTTGCTGAAGGTGTTCTGCGAGCACCCCGGACGCACGCTGAGCCGCGATCAGCTCATGGACCTCACGCGGGGACGCGAGCACTATCCGCTCGATCGCAGCATTGACGTGCAGGTGAGCCGGCTACGCCGGCGGCTCGCGGACGAGGGGCGCGAATCGCTGTTGATAAAGACCGTGCGCGGGGCGGGCTACGTGTTCACTGCCAGTGTGCGGCCGGGGGACTGATGCGCCTGCTGCCGTCGAGCCTGTTCGGCCGTCTCGTCCTGACGCTGGTTGCCGGTCTGCTGCTCGCGCAGCTCGTCAGCGCCGCACTCACGCTGCAGGACCGTGGCCGCGCATTGCATCGTGCGCTCGGCTGGCAGGTGGTGCAGCGCGTCGTGGCGCTGGTGCGCCTGCTCGACGCTCTAGAGCCGCATGATCGGGCGCGGGTCGAGGGTGCGTTCTCCGCGCCTCCGTTGCTGCTGCGGCTCGCCCCCGTGCCGCTGGCGCCACCCGCAGGCGTGCAGCCGGGACCGTTGCCGCTCATGCTGGGAACCATGCTGCGCCATCGACTGGGCGCCGGGCGCGTGGTTCGGATCGCACGCATCGAGGGCGGCGCGGGTCCTTCCCGGCCGACAGCGGGACCTCCCGCAAGGCTCACCGCGCGCCGGCCCGAACGACGGCGTCCGATGCGCCGCATGCACGAACGGATGATGGGCGAAGCGTGGCTGCCGGCGTCGTCCTACCTGATCCAGGTGCAGCTTGCCGATGGCGGTTGGGCGATCTTTCGGCACTTCACGCGCCCCGAGGATTTCGACTGGCCCTGGAAGCTGTTTGCCGGCCTCGCCGTGTTGCTCGCCTCGGTGGTGGCGCTGGCACTGTTCGTCGTGCGTCGCATCACACGTCCCCTGGCGATGCTCGCGGGAGCCGCCGAGGCGCTGGGGCGCGATATCAACGCACCGCCATTGCCCGAGGACGGCCCTTCGGAGGTGAACCGCGCCGCGCGCGCTTTCAACACCATGCAGACTCGCCTCGCGCGTTACATCGACGACCGTTCGCGAATCCTCGCCGCCGTTTCGCACGATCTGAAGACGCCGCTCACGCGGTTGCGGCTGCGCAGCGAGCTGCTCGACGACGCTCGGCTGCGCGACAAGCTGAGCGGCGATCTGGACGACATGCAGCAGATGGTCGACGCCGCGCTCGATTTTGCGCGCGGGTTGGACGCCGAGGAGGCGCTGCGGCCCGTCGATATCAATGCCCTGCTCGAAAGCCTCGGCGAGGATGCCCGTGACGAAGGTCATGCCGTGACGGTGATCGGAGCCGCCGCTCGCCCCTATCGCGGGCGAGCGCTGGCGCTCAAACGATGTATCGCCAATCTGCTCGGTAATGCCGTGCGTTATGCGGGTGCGGGCGCGGTCGAGGTACGAGTGGAGGATGACGCGCAAGCCCTCGTGCTGCACATTCTCGATCGAGGCCCCGGGATCCCCGCGGAGCAGCTCGAACGGGTGTTCGACCCCTTTCATCGGCTCGAACCCTCGCGCAGCCGCGACGCCGGTGGCACCGGTCTGGGGCGCCGCCTCGCGCGCCACGTCGCGCGCCCACACGCGCGCGCGCCTCCGCTTCGCGACCGCGCCGGGCTTCGAGTCGTCCCGCGCTGCCACCGGGCTCGCTGCCAACGGCAGCAACGCGATTACGGACATTGACATTCAGTCGGTCGAAGGCAT
>CAZSDY010000015.1:0-25096 GCA_964605765.1 uncultured Ectothiorhodospiraceae bacterium
GCGTGGGCCCTCTTCCACTGCCCGGCCGCATACTTGTTTGCCTCCGTGAGGGTGGGATAGACGTGAATGGTGCCGAGAATCTTGTTCATGCCCAGGCGATGGCGCATGGCGGCCACGTACTCCGCAATGAGCTCTCCGGCATGCTCGCCGACGATGGTTGCGCCGAGTATCCGGTCGCTGCCCGGCACGGTCAGCACCTTGACCATGCCGTGCGCTGCCTCGTCGGCAATGGCGCGGTCCAGCTCGCCCAGATCGAAACGGCTCACCTCGACCTCGACGCCCTGCTCGCGTGCCTGCGTCTCGTTGAGGCCGACACGTGCCACCTCCGGATCGGTGAAGGTCGCCCAGGGAATCACCGAGTAGTCGACCCGGAACTTCTTGATGCCGCCGAACAGGGCGTTGACCGCCGCGTACCAGGCCTGATGCGCGCCTACATGGGTGAACTGATAGGGCCCCGCCACGTCGCCGCAGGCGAAAATGGTCGGCAGCCGCGTGCGCAAGAAGTCATCGACCTCGATGGTCCCTTTGACCGGTACACCGAGCTCTTCCAATCCGTAGCCGGTCACCCTGGCCGCGCGGCCCACGGCTACCAGCAGCTCGTCGAAGGCGATTGAGACCTCGCCGCCGGAATGCTCGCAAATAAGCGTCTTCTCGCCACCCTCGCGCCGGAACGCTTTCGCCTTGTGCCCGACGAGAACCTTCACGCCGTCGTCTTCCAGTGCAGCCTGCACCATGGCACACACCTCGGGATCTTCACGGATGAGAATGCGGGGCAACATCTCCACCTGGGTGACCTCGGCACCGAAACGCGCAAAACACTGGGTGAGCTCGGTGCCGATGGGGCCGCCGCCGAGCACCAGCAAGCGGCGCGGCAGCTCGCGCAGGGACCACACCGTGTCGGATGTCAGGTAGCCCACGTCGTCTATACCGGGGATGCCTGGCACGAACGGCGCGGCACCGGCAGCGACCACGATGCTGCGCGTCGTGAGGGACCGTCCGTTGACCTCGACCTCGTAGGGCGAGACGATGCGCGCCTCGCCGTGGATGCATTCCACGCCCAGGGTTGTGTAGCGCTCCACCGAGTCGTGCGGCGCCACGCGCTCGACGATGCGTGCCACGCGCTGCATGACTTGCGCGAAGTCGAAGGAGACGTGGGCGGACCTGACACCGAATTCGGGCGCACGGCGCACGTGCTTGATGAATTTCGCCGAGCGTATGAGCGCCTTTGACGGTACGCAGCCCGTATTCAGGCAGTCGCCGCCCATTCGATGCTTTTCGATCAACGTGACCCGGGCCTTCAGTGCGGCGCACAGGTAGGCCGCGACGAGCCCCGCGGAACCCGCCCCGATTACGACCACGTTGCGGTCGAAGCGCGCGGGCCTGGCGAAGGGCTTCAATGCCTGCCGCGCCTTGAGCTTCTCCACGCCGAATCGCGCAAGAAACGGAAACAACCCCAGCGCAACCAGGGAGCCGATGAGTCCCGCGCTCAGTTCGAAGTTGCTGAGCTGCGTGCCGGCATTGACGAAGATCACGGTGCCCGGCAACATCCCAAGCTGACTCACCAGGGCAAACCGCGCCACACGCATGGGGGTCACGCCCATCACCAGATTGACGATGAAGAAGGGGAACGCGGGAACCAGCCTGACAAAGAAGAGATAGAATTCACCGTCTCGCACGATGCCGTCGTTGACCGCCTGCAGATACCCACCGAAACGCCGTTGCACCGCGTCCTTGAACAGGAACCTCGAGACCAGAAAAGCGAGAGTCGCACCCAGCGTGGACGCGAAGGAGACCACAATCGTCCCCCACAGCAACCCGAACACGGCGCCTCCGGCAAGCGTCATGATGCCGGCACCGGGCAGCGACAGCGTGGTCACCAGCACGTATATCGCGAAGAAGGCGAGTAGCGCCTGCATCGGATGCGCCGCGTAGTACGCATCGACCTTCGCCTGCTGCGCCTGCAGCACCGCCAGGTCGAAGAATCTGTCCAGGTCGAGAACGAAGAAGGCCGCCACCGCCGCGACGATGAGGGTGAGAAGTATCAATTTGCTTTTCATGAACGCGAGTTCCTCAGTCAAGCGGCAGGCATTTGTGGCTTGCGCAAAGTGGAGCCTATTCCGGTCGGGAAGTTCCCTCTGCGCCGATTCCTAGGCCAGCCGGCGCAGCATGAGCAGTGTCAGATCATCGGTGCGCTCACCACCCTGGAACGCGTTGACTTCCCGAACGATGAGGTCACACAGAAAATGCGGCGGTGCGTCGGCGTATGCCAGGAGCAACCGCTTCAAGGGACGATCGCCGTAGAACTCTCCGATCGGGGAGCGGGCCTCCGTAACGCCGTCCGTATACATGACCAGCAACTCGCCTACGGCCAGGCGGTGTGTCGCCTGCGTGTAAGCGGACTCGGGCAGGATGCCCACGACCGTACCGGTCGCCTCCCCCACGTTGCGCACGACGCCGTCGTTCCCGACCACCAGCGGCGGCAGGTGGGCACCGTTGGCATAGCTGAACACACCCGTGGTCTTGTCATATCTGGCGACGAACAGGGTCACGTACATCGAACCGATGTTGTTTTCCAGGAGGAGTCGATTGATCTCGGCGAGGATTTCCGCCGGTGACAAATCATCCATCGCCAGATTGTGCGCCATGGTGCGCGAGACGGCCATCAGCATGGCGGCGGGAATACCCTTGCCCGAGACATCGGCGATGATCAACACCAGCTCGGTGGGCGAGGTGAAGAAGCAATCATAGAAATCGCCCCCCACGTAGCGTGCAGCCGCGTTGACGCCGTACAGCTCGATCTCGGGATGTACCGCCTGCGCGGGGAACGCGCGCGGCAGAAGACGGGCCTGGATCTTGCGCGCCGCGCGAAGCTCGCCCTCGACCCGCTCGCGCGACGCCGTCTCACGCGTCGACTCCTCCACCCTGGCCCTGAGCTCGTCGACCGTGGAGTTGAAGGCACGCGCCAGATCGCCGATTTCATCGCGTGAATCGAGGGCACGCGCGCGCGTCGAAAAGTCGCCCCTTCCGAGCTGGTTGACCGCATCGGCAAGCCGCCGCAGCCTGGTGGTGAGAGTCGTGCCCGCGGCGAATATGAGCGCAGCCAGCAAAACCATGATCAGGGCCGCGGCCGCGGCGACGCGCCCAGCCATCTCCGCGAGCTCGCCGCGAGCCGACACTTCGCGCAGCCACTGCCACGCGGGCAGCGCCGCGGCAAGGATGACGATCGACACCGGGACCACGGACCAGAGCACGAGTTTCCAGCGAACGGACAAGCGCATTATCCGATCGCACCACCGCATCGGCCAGAACGCAACACGCGCTCACTCAGACCGGCGTGCCGGCCACCTCGCCCGCGGCCGCTATCTCCTGGATGGTGCGCAGCAGGTGCTTCGCCTCGACAGGCTTGGTGAGGCACACGTCCACGCCCGCATCACGGCACGCCTGCTTGGCCGCCGGTGTCGCGTTGGCGGTCAGGATGACGAACGCCGGGCAAGGCCTCTGGACCGAGGATTCTCGACACCGACGCACGGCCGCCAGGCCACCCATGACCGGCATCTGCATATCCAGAATCGCAATATCGAATCGATGCCGGGAAAGCGCCTGCACTGCCTCGCGGCCGTCTTCCACGAGCATCACGCGGTGTCCCGCGCTGTGCAGGATCTTCCGGATCACCTTCTGATTGATCGGGTTATCCTCCGCAACGAGTATGTGCCGTGTCGTATCGGCCGATGGCAGGGCTCGCGCCGGTGGCTCCGGCAAGCGCGCGTGGCCCACCTCCAGGGGCTCGGCGAACGGCAACTCGAACCAGAACCGCGTCCCTTTTCCCGGGCAACTGTGAAAGCCGATGCGCCCCCCCATCAACTCGACGAGCTGCTTGCTGATCGTGGTTCCCAGACCGGTGCCGCCGTAGCGCCGGGTGGTCGAGGCATCAGCTTGCACGAAGCTCTCGAATATATGCGCCTGGGCGGCAGCCGGGATACCGATGCCGGTGTCGCTGACCTCGAATCTGAGCGCGATGCCCCCGCCGTCGTCGTTCGAGCGGCTCAGCTTCACGCCCACGCTGCCCCGGGCAGTGAACTTCAGTGCATTGCCGATGAGGTTGGCGAGCACCTGTCGCAGATGCAGCTCGTCGCCCCGGAGCGCGTCGGGCACGTCCGCTGCGATTTCCAGGTCGAGCGCGAGCCCCTTGGCCTCGGCATCGGCCCTGAACAGTTCGACGACGCTGCGCAGCAGCGCGTGCAAGTTCATATCGACGTTGTCGATGGTGAGCTTGCCCGCCTCGATCTTCGCGACATCGAGCGTGTCCTCTATCAGCGCGAGCAGCGTCGTCGCCGAAGTATGGATAACCTCCACGAAATCGCGCTGCTCGGCGTCGAGCGGCGAGTCGCTCAACAGGTTGCTCATGCCGATGACACCATTCAGGGGTGTACGCATCTCGTGGCTCATGTTGGCCAGGAACCGGCTCTTTGCGCGATTTGCCTCTTCCGCCCGCTGCATGGCCTCGTTCAGACGGCTGATGAGCGCGGACAAATAGAGTGGAAGGATGACGATACCGATCAGCAGGCCGATACCCAGCGTCCGGATCTCCCTCCAGTAGCTGTTGACCAGCAGCACCGTCGTGAAGCCGGCGGCGCTCAATACGGCAGCCGCGTACAGGTAACGCAGCCCGAATCGAAACCCGTTGCCGAAAGTCACCCAGAGATACACGAGGTACAGGGGCGCGCTCACCGAGCCGCCCGCATACAAACCGTAGGTGGTCGCACCCACGTCGACCAGCATGCCGGTCACGCGCCGCGCGACCGATTCCACCGGACTAATGACTATGGCGGTGAAGAGTCCCCATGAGAACAGCACGAACGCAATCAGAACACCGAGCTCGAAGGGCTTGTCGAGTTGCCCACCGGCGTCCTCGAATGCATCGATACCGAACAGGTAGGCGGATATGACGATGCCGATGAGCACGCGCAGCGCCGCTTGTTCCGGCTCGGTGTCAGGGCAGCGCGCCAGACGCGCCCGGACGCGGCGCAACACCCCGCTCCCCGGGATCTCACGCGGCACGCGCATGACCCGGCGCGACACGGAATCCCAGCGACGGGCAACGCATCAATGACCGCCCGGGCGCGGCTCCTGATCGGCAATCCGCAGCGGTACCGATACCTCGTCCGCCACGTCTGGCAGGCGCTCGCGCGGCACGGCTTCGAACACCGTCACGGGCTCACGGATCCCACGCACGTTGACCTGGCGGCGTGCGGTGAACCCCAGCCCGGCATCTTCCCGCGCCGCCTCCACGACCCGATCGGAGACCACGATACTCATCGGCCCGGCACAGCCGCAAAGTCGCGCGGCGAGATTGACGGTGGTGCCGATCGCGGAATAATCCAGGTGGTCTTCCGACCCGATGTTGCCTATCAGCACCGGGCCCATGTGCACCCCTATGCCCACTTCCATCCGCGGCGCGTTCGCTCCCGCCTGATCCATCCTGGTCAGACCGAGAATCTCGAGCGCGCAATGACAAGCACGCCTCGCCCGGTCCGGGGAATCGAAAACGGCCATCAGCCCGTCACCGCCGAACTTGTCGATGTAGCCGCCATGCCGGTACACGCAGTCGACCTGCATGCCCAGATGCCGGCTCAGCTTGTGGAACAAGATGGTCGCCTCGAGTTCCTGGCTGAGCGCCGTGAAACCGCGCACATCGGTGAACACCACACACACCTCCACCTCTTCCGGCGCAGGCAAGACACCCGTGACGGAATAGGCCTCGACCATGCTCTGGGTCCGAGTAGAGATGTAACGATTGAGATTCTCGCGAATGCGCTTCATCTCGTGGAAGAAGTCCATCTTCTGCAGGTGCCCCTTGAGGCGCGCCTGCAGCGTCACCGTGCCCACCGGCTTGATGATGTAATCGTCGGCCCCCGCATCGAACACCTCGCGCAGGCGTGCCGGGTCATCGTTGGCGGTTACGATGATGATGGGCGTCAGCCGGTAACGCTCCATGGCACGCAGCCGCCGACACACCTCCACGCCGTTCATGCCCGGCATGCTCAAATCGAGCAGGAACGCGTCGATATCTCTCTGCAAGGACAGAAACAGGCATTTCTGGCCGTGATCGGCCTGCTCTACACGATATCCGTCTGCCAGCAAAATGCGCTCGATAACGGTTCGGGTCAGTCGATCGTCGTCGACCACCAGCACCGTCTTGGCGTTGCAGGCATCCACCCGGGGAGGAATAGGTCGGTGCGGATATCTCATCGGTTCTCGTCAACTCGGGATTGGGGCTCGATAGAGATTGCGCTTCTCAGTCTCGCCGCGGTCGTGCACCGGCGCCTCTAATCGTCCACGGGCCGCGGCCGCCCGACCATGAAGCCTTGCGCATAGTCGACACCGGTCTCCCGGAGTTTTTCCAGAATAGCCTCGTCCTCCACGAATTCCGCGACGGTCGTCTTGCGCATCACATGACCGATCTCGTTGATGGAGCGCACCATGGCCAGGTCGATGGGATCGTCGACGATGTCCTTCACGAAGACCCCGTCGATTTTCAGAATATCTACCGGCAGATTCTTCAGATAGGCGAACGAAGACAGCCCGCTGCCGAAGTCATCCAGCGAGAACAGGCAACCCAGGCTCTTCAGGGCCTTGATGAAGCGCGTCGCCCGTACAAGATTCGCGATCGCGGCGGTCTCCGTCACCTCGAAGCAGATCTTGCATGCGGGAATCTTGCGCGCCTCGAGTTGTGCCGTGATGAACGCCAGGAACTGCTCGTCTCCCAGCGAGTGCCCGGACAGGTTGATCGAGCATTGATGCAACGCGTCCATGCGTTCGGGATGGCGCTCGAGCCACGCGAAGGACTCGCGCACGACCCAGCGATCGACCCTGATGGACAGGTTGTAGCGCTCCGCAGCGGGCAGGAAAACGCCGGGCGGCACGATCTCACCCTGCTCGTCCTCGAGGCGCAGCAGGAACTCGTAGTGCGCCCCTTCCAGCCGACCGTCAATGGGCACGATGGGTTGGTAGTAGAGGCGAAAGTGATTCTTTTCCAGTGCGCGGCTGATGCGCTCGACCCACTGCATCTCGCCATGGCGCCGGGCCAGATCCACATCGTCCTCGCGGTAGACGTGAATGCGATTGCGGCCCTGCTCCTTGGCCGCGTAGCAGGCGCTGTCAGCCGCACTCAAGGCCGCAATGATGCTTGGCGTGAGCTGGTTGATCGGCGCAATGCCGATGCTCACGCCGACGTTGAAGCGCTTGTCCTCCCACTGGAACACGAAACGCTCTACGGCCTCCCTGACGCTGTTGGCGACGCGCTGCGCCTGCTCCAGGGAACAATCCTCCATGAGCACGCCGAACTCGTCTCCACCGAGCCTGGCAACGGTGTCTCGGCGGCGTATCTTGTCCGTGAGCAACGCGCCGATCTGGCGCAGCAACTCGTCGCCTGCCACGTGCCCGCAAGTGTCATTGATGATCTTGAACTGGTCCAGGTCGAGGTAACACAGCACGTGCTCGGTGGTCCGCGCGCCCGATGCGCTCAGCACACGCCGCAGCCGCGTGGTCTCGAGTGCACGGCGCAGCCGATGCTCGAACTCGTGACGGTTGACGAGGCCCGTCAGCGTATCGTGCCGTGATCGATAGGAGAGTTCCTCGGACAGGTTGTGCGCCTCGGTTGCGTCGCGCCCTGCTCCACGGTAGCCTTTGAATACGCCTTTCTCGTCGTAGACCGGCTTGCCGCTGAGGCTGAGCGCCCGTGTGCTCTGGTCCGGGCGCACCCAGATAAAGTCCAGATTCTGGAAAGGGCGGCGCATTTCCAGATCGCGGAAATGCTGGGACCACATCTCCTGCTCGGCGCCGCGCTCGCTGTAGATCTCCTGGCGCGTTCGACCCAGGATGGCCTCGGGCGCCCACCCCGTGACGCTTTCGAAGCGGTCGGACACGTACGTGAAGCGCAGTTCCGCATCCATCTCCCAGAACCAATCGGCGGAGACCTGCGCAAAGTCGCGCAGTTGCTGCTCGAAAGTGCGCTTTGCGCGCTCCGCGTGGCGACATTCGTACTCGACGCGCTGCAACACGTCGTTCGCGCGGTCGAGCGCGGCAGTGCGCTCCTGCACTTCCAACGCAAGCCCGCTCGACGCCCGGCGCAGCGCGTCTTCGCCGCGCTTGCGCGCAAGCTGACTGCGAATACGCGCGAGCAGGACCGGAAAGTCGATGGGCTTGGTGACGTAATCGTTGGCGCCGTGCTCGAGCGCGGCCACCATGTCACCGGTATCGTGCTTGACCGTTGCCATGATGACTGGCAGGCGTGACTCGGAATGGCTCTCGCGAATGGTCTTGAGCACGCTCAGCCCATCCATGTCCGGCATGAGAATATCGAGAATCACGAGGTCGAAGCGTTGCCGCCTGATGAGGTCGATTGCCTGGATGCCGCTGGTCGCCTCGGTGGTGACATAGTTCGACGAGCCGAGCACACCTTTCACCACGGCGCGGCTGGTCGGCCGGTCGTCGACAATCAGGATGCTTGCCGGTGCGTCAACCGGTCGCTCGGCAATATGTTGCGTGTGCCCGCCCATCAAGCGCGCTGCGCACAGCCTCCGATTGCATGCATTATGGTTATGTGCACTTCACCGGCGTGGATGACGCCGCCACGAGCTCGATTTCCTCTCGATACCCGCACACCTCAGCTACCCCGTCATCGCCGATACACCGGCAAATTAAGCGTAGGACAATGTTCCCTGCTCCTCAAGGCGGAGATCGGCTCGGCGCGGCGTGGGCCGGCATTGGCGCGATTTCACGGGACACCATGAGATGGACTGATAGTCGACAGGCCCGATTCGGCGCGTTGCCCGGTTCGGCTCGCGCATGGTTCGCCAGTGGCGAAACGCCTGCACCGGCGAGGCGCTGATCAGAACGATCGCTGTCAACTGCTCACCACGCCGCTCTCGTCGGCCTTGATCCGGAAAGCGGCGTCGAACAGAGCGCGCGTGTAAGGATCGCGCGGGTCAGCGAAGATCTCGCTCGCCGGACCCTGCTCAACGACGTGCCCGCCGCGCAACACGATGATATGGTGGCTCATGGCGCGGATGACTCGCAGGTCGTGGCTGATAAACAGATAGGCCAGCCGGTGGCGGCGCTGGAGATCGCGCAGCAACTCGACGATCTGCGCCTGGACCGACATGTCGAGGGCCGAGGTCGGCTCGTCGAGCACCATGAAACGGGGCTTGAGCGCCAGCGCCCTTGCGATGGCGATGCGCTGGCGCTGGCCGCCCGAGAACTCGTGGGGATAGCGATCCTGGGTCGCGGGGTCGAGGCCGACCTCGTCGAGTGCCGATGCGACGATGTCGCGCCGCTCTGCATAACTCCCACCCATGCCGTGGACGAGCAGGCCTTCCTCGATGATCTGGCCGACCGAGAGTCTGGGACTCAATGAGCCATAAGGGTCCTGGAATACGATCTGCATTTCACGGCGCTTCGGCCGCATGGCCTTGGCGCTCAGGCCCTGGATGTCGTTGCCGCGAAACGCGATGACTCCTTGGCTCCGCTCGAGGCGAAGCAGGGCGAGCCCCGCGCTGGTCTTGCCCGATCCCGATTCGCCGACCAATCCGACCGTGTGACCTTCGGCGACCTGGAAACTCACGTCATCGACCGCGCGCACGTGATCGATTGTGCGCCGCAAGACCCCCGCCTTGACCGGGAAATAGACCTTGAGGTTCTTGCAGGCCATCACCGTCTCGGCGTCATCCGGCGCGCGCTCGGGCTCGCCCCCGGGTTCGGCGGCAAGCAGATGCCGGGTATAGTCATGGCGGGGGCGATCGAAGACCTCGGACGTGGCGCCGTGCTCGACGATTTCGCCGTCCTTCATGACATAGACCCGCATCGCCATGGAACGGACGATGGTGAGGTCATGCGTGATGAGCAGCAGACCCATGTGGGTCTTGGCCTGGAGGTCCGACAACAGCTCGAGGATCTGCGCCTGGATGGTGACGTCGAGCGCGGTGGTCGGCTCGTCGGCGATCAGCAGGGTCGGGTCGTTGGCGAGCGCCATGGCGATCATCACCCGCTGGCGCTGACCGCCGGAAAGCTGATGGGGATAGCTGCCGAGCAGCCGTGCGACATCGCGCAGGCCCACGAGGCCCAGCAGTTCGACGGTCCGGGCGCGGGCCGCGCGCGCGCTGAGCCGCTGATGCAAGCGCAGGGTTTCGTCGACCTGCTTCTCGACCTTGTGCAATGGGTTGAGCGAGGTCATGGGCTCCTGAAAGATCATCGCAACCCGCCCGCCCCGCATGTCCTCGAGAGTGGCGTCGGACGCGCCGATCATCTCTTCGCCGTCGATACGGATCGAGCCCGAGGGATGGCTGGCCAGGGGATAGGGCAGAAGCTGGAGCACCGACAGGGCGCTGACCGACTTGCCCGAACCGGATTCGCCGACCAGGGCTACGGTCTCGCCCCTGTCGACCTTCAGATCAATGCTGCGCACCGCCGCATCGACCCGTTTCCCGATCGTGAAATTGACCCTGAGATCGCGGATCTCGAGGAAACTCATGACTCAACCGAAGGTCTTGCGCGGATCGAAAGCATCGCGTACCGCCTCGCCGATGAAGATCAGCAAGGTCAGCATTGTCGCCAGCACGAAGAAGGCGGTGAAGCTGAGCCAGGGCGCCTGAATGTTGGCCTTGCCCTGCTGCAGCAATTCCCCGAGCGAGGGAGAGCCCGGCGGCAGCCCGAAACCGAGGAAATCGAGGGCGGTGAGAAGCACCACGGAACCGCTCAGGATAAACGGCAGGAAGGTCAGAGTGGCCACCATGGCGTTGGGCAGCATATGCTTGAACATGATGGCGGCGTCACCAACGCCCAGGGCACGGGCGGCGCGGACATATTCGAGATTGCGCGCGCGCAGGAACTCGGCGCGTACCACGCCGACCAGCGACATCCAGCTGAACAACAGCATGAGGCCGAGCAGCCACCAGAAGGTGGGCTCGATCACCGAGGCCAGGATGATCAGCAGGTAGAGCATGGGCAATCCGGCCCAGATCTCGATGAAGCGCTGGAAGGTGAGGTCGAGCCAACCGCCGAAATAGCCCTGCACTGCCCCCGCCATGACGCCGACGATCGAGCTGAGGAAGGTCAGCGTCAGACCGAACAGCACTGAGATGCGAAAGCCGTATATCATCCGCGCCAGCACGTCGCGCCCCTGGTCATCGGTGCCGAGCCAGTTCTCCGCCGTCGGTGGCGACGGCGCCGGAGACGGCAGATCGTAGTTGATGGTCGAATAGTCGTAACGGATGATAGGCCAGACCATCCAGCCCTTCGCTTCGATCAACTCGACGACGAATTCGTCTCGATAGTCGGCCTCGGTGGGAAACTCGCCGCCGAACAGGGTCTCGGGATAGGCCGCGAGGAAGGGGACGTAATAGGCGCCGTCAAACTTCACCAGCAGCGGCCTGTCGTTGGCGATGAACTCCGCGAACAGGGCGGTGAAGAACAGTGCCAGGAATATCCACAGGGACCAAAAGCCGCGCCGGTTGGCGCGGAAGTTATGCAGCCTGCGCCGGGTGATCGGGCTCAACGGGCTGACGCGAAGCCCCAGGATGCGGACATCGGCCACGGATCAAAACTCCCGCGCCTCGAAGTCGATTCGCGGGTCGACCACCGTATAGACAAGATCGCCGATCAGTTGCATGACCAGGCCGAGCACGGTGAAGAAGAACAAGGTCCCGAACATGATCGGGTAATCCCGGTTGATCGCCGCCTCGAACCCCAACAGGCCGAGGCCATCGAGGGAAAAGATGACCTCGATCAGCAGGGACCCGGTGAACAGGACACCGATGAACGCGCTCGGGAAACCGGCGATCACAATCAGCATGGCGTTGCGGAAGACATGGCCGTACAGCACCTGGCGCTCGGCGAGACCCTTGGCGCGGGCGGTGATGACGTATTGCTTGTTGATCTCGTCGAGGAAGGAATTCTTGGTCAGCATGGTCAGCCCGGCGAAGCCGCCGATCACCAGCGCCAGGACCGGCAGGGCGATGTGCCAGAAATAATCGACGATCCGCGCCGGCCAGGTCATGGCCTCCCAATCCGGCGAGGTGAGACCGCGCAAGGGGAACCAGTCGAGGTAACTGCCGCCGGCGAACAGCACGATCAGCAGAATGGCGAACAGGAAGCCGGGAATGGCGTTGCCGACGATGATGACACCGCTGGTCCAGACATCGAAGCTCGATCCGTCGCGCACCGCCTTGGCGATGCCGAGCGGGATCGAGATGAGGTAGACCAGCAGGGTCGTCCATAGGCCGATGGAGATCGACACCGGCATTTTCTCGATCACGAGATCGACCACCTTGCGGTCGCGGAAGTAACTGTCGCCGAAATCGAAGCGCAGATAGTTGCCCATCATCAGGACGAAACGCTCGGACAGCGGCTTGTCGAAGCCGAACTGGCGCTCGAGGTCGGCGATGAACTCGGGCTCGAGCCCCTGGGCGCCGCGATACTTGCCGGTGGTTCCACCCTCGCCCACTTTCCGGGTCGCCTGGTTGGCGCCCACATCGCTTTGCGCGCCGGAGCCGAAACGCGCGGTGGCTTCGACGCCGGTGCCCTGAATCTGCGCGATGAGCTGTTCCACCGGACCGCCGGGGGCCGCCTGCACGACGATGAAATTGACCACCATGATGCCGAACAGGGTCGGGATGATCAGCAGCAACCGGCGGATGATATAGGCGAGCATGGTGTCCTAGTCTGTCGGCAGGTTGCGGCGAGCGGTCATCAATCCCCGGCCGCCTTCTCAGGTCCGGCGAGTCGTTCCGCCAGGGCCGGGTCGATCCACCAGGTGTCGAATCCAAGGCTGTATTTCGGTGTGATCGCGGGCCTCGCGAACTTGTTCCAATAGGCCACCCTGAAGCTGCGGATATGCCAGTGGGGGATCACGTAATAGCCCGACAGCAGCACCCGGTCGAGGGCGCGGGCGGCGGTGATCAAGGCGTCGCGGTCGGGCGCGGCGATCAGGGTCGCGACCAGGGAGTCGACCACCGGATTCTTGATGCCGGCGTAGTTGCGGCTGCCCGGCGTATCGGCGGAGACGCTGGTCCAATAGTTGTTCTGCTCGTTGCCCGGGGACAGCGACTGACCGATGGAGACGACGATCATGTCGAAGTCGAATTCCTCCAACCGTTTCTGGTATTGCGCCGAGTCGACCAGCCTGATCCTGGCCGCGACGCCGAGTTTCCTCAGGTTCTTGACGAAGGGCGCGATGATGCGTTCGAACAAGGGCGAGACGATGAGGAACTCGATCTCCAGAGGCTGGCCGTCGGTCGGGCTGACCAGCTTGCCGCCGGTGATGGTCCAGCCGGCCTCGCCGAGCAGCTTGAGCGCCTTGCGAAGATTGCCGCGCGCCCTGCCCGAGCCGTCGGTCCGGGGCGGCTCGTAAACCTGGCTGAAGACCGAGGGCGGGATTTGGCCGCGGAAGGGTTCCAGCAACGCCAGCTCGGCGTCATCGGGCAACCCCGAGGACGCCAGTTCGGAGTTCGAAAAGTAGCTTCGGGTGCGGGTATAAGCGCCGTTGAACAGGTTCTTGTTGGTCCATTCGAAATCGAAGGCGTAGCCGAGCGCCCGGCGAAGCCTGGGATCGGCGAACTTGTCGCGACGGGTATTGAAGACGAAGCCTTGCATGCCCGTGGGAATGCTGTGGCTGATTTCCTCCTTGACGATGCGTCCGTCGTCGAACGCCTCGCCCACATAGGCGGTGGCCCAGACCTTGGAAGCGTTCTCCTCGCGGAAATCATATTCATGGGCCTTGAAGGCTTCCATCGCCACCGTGGGGTCGCGGTAATAATCGATGCGTATGACGTCGAAATTGTCCCGGCCACGCCTGACCGGAAGGCTCGCCCCCCAGTAATCCTCGACGCGGGCATAGGTGATCGAGCGTCCCGGATCGACGTTCTCGACCCGGTAGGGGCCGCTGCCGAGCGGCGATACGAGGGTCGTCTTCTCGAAGTCATGCGTCCGGAAATAGGCCTTCGACAGGATTGGAAGCTCGCCGATAATCAACGGCAATTCGCGGTTGAGTCCATTGGCGAAGGTGAATTTCACCTTGCGATCGCCGGTTTTCTCGGCCTTGAGCACGTCGCGATAATAGGCGCGATAGAATGGATGGCCCTTGGTTTTCAGCGCCTCCAGGGAGAATATCACGTCCTCCACGGTGATCGGGGTCCCGTCGTGCCAGCGCGCTTGCGCGCGCAGGGTGAAGGCGACCCAGGAGCGATCCGCGGGCATTTCCACGGTCTCGGCGATGAGGCCGTACTGGGAGAAGGCCTCGTCCTCGGACGCGGTCATCAGGGTTTCGAAAACGCGGCCAATGCCGGCTGCCGATTGTCCCTTGAGGATGAAGGGATTGAGGTTGTCGAAACTCCCGATCGCGGACTGGCGCACCTCGCCGCCCTTGGGCGCGTCGGGATTGGCATAATCGAAATGGGTGAAATCGGGGCCGTATTTCAGATCCCCATGCATGGCGACGCCATGGCCGACATAGACATCCTGCGCCAGGGCGGCGCTCGCCATTAACAGATACACGGCGGCGAAGGCGGTCGAGAAGCGCATGGTGATTCCGGGGATTTGTCTCATGGGGCTCCGGGGATGAATTTAGGCGGTCTCGGGGGTCACGACAAGTCAGCCGGCGAGTCTCGCCAGGGCCTGATCATGGAGTCGCGAAATAACCCCGCCCTCGATCGATGCGGCATTCGCTGCCGCGGGGCTTCGAGACAGGGAAAAGGGGACATGCTTATTTTCTAAAGCTGATCATGGAGTCGCGAAATAACCCCGCCCTCGATCGATGCGGTTCCTTCGTCGCTGCATGCTACGGCATTCGCGATACGCCGTGTCGGTATCAGGCTGCTTGCGCGTGGCTTCGCGAAACGCCTCCCCAAGATTTTGGCTGCTGTCGCGTGGCCTCGAGCAGGGAAAAGGGGACATGCTTATTTTTTACACACGACACGCGTTACCGTCTACGGTGGGAAAAAATAAGCATGTCCCCTTTTCCTTTAGCGTGTCGTGTGTAAAAAATAAGCATGTCCCCTTTTCCCTGTCTTTCCCGGGCCTCGGCGCTGACCCCGGCTTTCCAGGACCCGGGCCTTCGACCACGTGGGGTCGGAGCCGCGGAGCAGCCCGCAACTCGGGGAGGCGCCATGTCTCCACCGGCACCGGGGCCTTGCGGGAACATGGCTCTGGCCGAACGTGATATTGAATCACAATGCTTTCGTATTCTATGTGTGGACATTGCGTTGTATTTGAGTACGAGATGAAACATATCAAAATCAGTCACACTCCGACTTTCGACCAAACGCACCAGCGTTTCCGAACGCTCGCCGCGCGCGTTGTACGCCCGGTGGAATCGTTTCGTGGGTGGGGTCCAGTACCTGTATCAAGTCTTCATCCTCTTGTGGTTACCCTCTCGCCGCGCCGGGCTCCGGCGGTGGGCCGCAATCGACGCACGCGCCGATGGGCATCGTGACCGCATGACTCTTGTGTCCTAGCCACGGTGGGATGACGGCGCCAAATCCACCCGCTGGCCCACCGGCCGCAATCACCAGCAGTTGCTCGGGCGATTCCATCGCCGGATATTGGGTGTCCCCGCGGTCACGCACGACATTGGCTTTGCCGACATTCGCCCACTCACGCCGATAGATGCGCGCGCGCTCGAAGATGTATCGTGCGACGTCGGCTTTGCTCCAACCGGCCGCATATAGATGTTCGCGTAACTGCGGTGCGATCACGACGGCGTAGTTACCCGGCCAGATGGAGTACTGGCGCATGTTGGCTCGTATCTCGGCCGCGAAGGTCTCCAGGATCTCCTCCGGAGCCGTGCTCCACTCGTTCATGATCTGACGCGGAGCGCCGGCCGCCATGACCGTCACCGCCGATACCTCGCACGGAATGCCACGCTCCTCGGCCAGTGAATTCCAGCTCGTGCCCTCTTCGTCTTCGGCGACGCAATAGCTGAACTTACCCGGGTGTCCCAGCGTAGAACGGTCGATCGCACCCGGACGCACGTCGAGCAGATTGACAAGCGCGAGGCGCAGCGCGCGGCCGATGACGGCCGTCGCGCGGTCGCTGGCGCCGAGTGCGTTGAAGGTGCCGCTCGCGTTGATTTCGTTGCGCACCGGCCCGTTCAACACCAGCAGCACGGCGCAGCCGCCGGTGCTGGCTGACGCCCCGTGCAACAAGAATTGCTCATGCAGCATCGCCGTCCATGCCGCCACCACCACCGGGAAGTGCATCGGCAAGCAGCCGGCCATGACGGCATTGATGGCGAGTTTCTCGGCCGTCACGGGCCGTGCCCGCACCGGTTCTATGCCGATGAGCCGGTCCGGCGCGGTGCCGGCCCAATCCAGACACGCGTTCACTGCCTCCGCGGTCGGCGGCACGATGGGCAGGCCGTCCGTCCAGCCATTGCTGTGAAACAATTCCTGTGCGGCAAAAACATCATCGACGCCGTAAACCTTCGAGCCCAGCATTGGGGTGCCTGCAGGCTGGACCGGCCGTGCCGTCGGCTCGGGTGCCAGGGCCATCGTTTTGCCCTCAGACCTCACGAATCACCGTTTCGACCAGCTCGATCTTGTGACCATCCAGGTCCTCGACAAAGGCGATGATGGTCTTGCCGCCCTTGACCGGTCCGGCCGGGCGGGTCACGTTGCCGCCGCCCGCGCGAATGCGCTCACAGGTTGCTGCCATGTCATCTACACCGAGTACGATGTGGCCGTAAGCGCTGCCAATCTCGTAGCCCAAGACGCCGTAGTTGTAGGTCAGTTCCAACTCGGCCTCACCGTTCTTGTTGCCGCGCCGATAGGAAGTTCAAAGTGCTCAAACATTCTATCTTGACGTGTATTCAGCCGCTTGAGATGGACGGCTGATCGGCGTGCTCGGTGCCTGGTAGTGGCTTGAGAATAGCCCCAACATCGGCGGCTGACAAACCGACGGCCAGTATTCCGACACATGCACCGGCTCAAGGCCTACCGGTCCTGTCTGCTGGCGAACGAAACCGGCGGAGCGGTTGAGTTCGCACACCCCACAATCTGACGTTGGATGAATGATCCACACCTCCAGGCCCAGGTGCTGACCCCGGTGTACGATCCGGAACGGTGCGCCGCCGAAACCTGGAATGAAGTCCACTACCAGCCCATCGAAGGCCGCCTGATCGTCTTCCCGGGCTGGATCGAGCACGAAACCCAGCCCAACCCGAGCCCGGTCGAGGGCCCAGAGAGGGATCGGATCAGCATCAGTTTCAGTCTTTCCCAGCAGGCGGTTGGTGACCGGCGGCGGTGCGCGGTGATCTGGATACCTAAACCCAGCGGAACACCCCTATTGCAAACAGGATTGAGATCAGCAACGCACCCCATAGGGGAGTGCCGATAAATCCCAGCCAGGCGAGGTTGATGAAGCCCGTCCCGAGCAGGCTGATGAACAGCCGGTCGCCGCGGGTGGTGTCGAGACCGAGGATGCCGCGGCGCGGATCGCCGCCGGGGCGGGCGCGTTCCCACACCGCCATGGCGCTGATTGCAAGGGCGATGAAAATAAAGAATACCGCGGTGGGCCAGGTCCAGGCCATCCAGGATAAACCCATGACGCGCGCCCGATCTCAGACCCGGCCGAGGGCGAAGCCCTTGGCGATGTAGTTGCGGACGAAATAGATCACGAATGCCCCGGGGATGATGGTCAGCACACCGGCGGCCGAAAGCAGGCCCAGTTCATAGCCGGCGGTGCTGGCGGTGCGGGTCATAGTCGCGGAGATGGGCTTGGCTTCCACCGCGGTGAGGGTTTTCGCCAGCAGCAGCTCAACCCAGGAATACATGAAGGTGAAAAATGCCGCGACGCCGATCCCGGCGGCGATGGTGGGGATAAAAATCCGGACGAAAAAGCGGCTGAAGGAATAGCCATCCAGGTAGGCGGTTTCATCCAGTTCCTTGGGCACCCCGGACATGAAGCCTTCCAGGATCCACACCGCCAGTGGAATGTTGAACAGGCAGTGGGCGAGCGCCACGGCAATGGGGGTGTCGAACAGGCCCACCGCCGAGTAAAGCTGGAAAAACGGCAGGGCGAAGACCGCCGGCGGCGCCATGCGGTTGGTCAGCAGCCAGAAGAACAGATGCTTGTCGCCGAGAAAGCGGTAGCGCGAGAAGGCGTAGGCGGCGGGCAGGGCCGCGGTCACCGAGATCAGCGTGTTGATAACCACGTAAATGATGGAATTAATGTAACCATTGTACCAGGTGGGATCGGTAAAGATTTTTTGATAATTCGCGACGGTAAACTTCTGGGGCCACAGGGAAAAGCTGCCGAGGATTTCATTGGTGGTCTTGAAGGACATGCTCAGCAGCCAGTAGATGGGCAGCATCACAAACACGATATAAAGTGTTGGCACCAACCAGCCGGGAAATCGCTTGCCTCTGCTCATCACCGGGTTCATCACTGGGCTTCGTTGCGCATCATGACCGAATAGAAAATCCAGCACAGCAGCAACACCACCAGGAAGTAAATCAGCGACATGGCCGCCGCAGGACCGAGATCAAACTGGCCCAGCGCGATCTTCACCAGATCGATGGAAAGAAATGTGGTGGTGTTGCCGGGGCCCCCGCCGGTCAGCACGAAGGGCTCGGTGTAGATCATGAAACTGTCCATGAAGCGCAGCAAAATAGCGATGGTCAGTACCCGTTTCATCTTCGGCAACTGAATATAGCGAAACACCGCCCAGGCATTAGCGCCGTCGATGCGGGCGGCCTGGTAATAGGCATCGGGGATCGCGCACAGGCCCGCATAGGCGAGCAGCACCACCAGGGAAGTCCAGTGCCAGACATCCATGAGCACGGTGGTCAGCCATGCCGCAACGGGCTGGCGGGTGAAGTTATAGTCGATTCCCAAGGCATTGATGCTGTGCCCCAGCAGGCCGGTTTCCGGCAGAGCAAAGATATTCCACATGGCCCCGACCACGTTCCAAGGGATGAGCAGGGGCAGGGCCATCAACACCAGGCACACCGAGACCCAGGGGCCTTTGCGGGGCATGCTCAGGGCCACGGCGACACCCAGGGGCACTTCGATCAGCAAAATGGTGCCGGTGAAGGCCAGTTGCCGTAAGAAGGCGTCGTGAAAGCGTTCCGATCGCAGCACTTGTTCGAACCAGGTTACCCCCTGCCAGAAGAACACATTGTCGCCGAAAGTTTCCTGTACCGAATAATTGACCACCGTCATCAGCGGAATCAGGGCGTTGAAGGCCACCAGCACGACCACCGGGATAACCAGTAACCAGGCTTTGCGGCTATGAATTTTGTTCATTTCAGACGACCACCCAGCCGTCGTGATAAACCCGGGTGTGGGCCGGCTGGAAAGCGATGCGCGGCTGGTCTTCGGGGATCGGACTGTCTTCCTGGACAATCAGCTTGATGGTGTGCCCCTGGTGCCGGGTCTCGACCACCCGGTGGCGGCCCAGATCGTCGACTTTGACGATCTCCACCGGCACCCCTTCGCTGGCGAACTCCACATGTTCCGGGCGGACTCCGATCTCCAGCCGGCCCGTGTCCATGGCCGGCAGTTCCGCCGAGGCGGTAGCGATGGGCTCGGAGGCAAACCGCACCTGTCCACCGCTGACCGTGCAGGGCAGGACGTTCATTCCCGGGGAGCCGATGAAATGGCCGACGAAAGTGTGGCGGGGATTCTGAAACAGCTCGGTGGGGGTGCCGACCTGGACCACCACGCCGTCATGCATGACCACCACCTGGTCGGCAAAGGTCAGGGCTTCGGTTTGATCGTGGGTCACATAGATCATGGTCACGCCGATACGCTGGTGGAGTTCTTTGAGCTTGGATCGCAACTGCCATTTGAGGTGCGGATCGATGACCGTCAGGGGCTCATCGAACATGATGACGTTGACGTCCTCGCGCACCAGGCCCCGGCCGAGGGATATTTTCTGTTTACCGTCGGCACTGAGTCCGGCCGCCCGTTGATGCAAAGCGCCGCCGAGATCCAGCAGGCTGGCGATTTCCTCGACCCGAATTTTGATGCGGGTTTCGTCCAGGCCCCGGTTACGCAGGGGAAACGCCAGATTATCGAACACGCTCATGGTGTCGTATACCACCGGGAACTGAAACACCTGGGCGATCCGCCGTTCAATGGTGGGCGTCCCGGTCACGTCCACGCCGTCGAACAACACCCGACCGCAGGTCGGCACCAGAAGACCTGAAATAATATTCAACAGCGTTGTTTTGCCGCAGCCCGAGGGCCCCAGCAGGGCGTAGGCACCGCCATCGGACCACTCGGCATCGATGTCTTTAAGCGCATAGTCCTGCGAATCCTGTGGGTTCGGGACATAACTGTGTTGCAGTTGTTGCAGGGAGATTTCCGCCATGGCCGGTGCTCAGTGCAGCCTGTGTCCATCACCGGCAAAATACAGGCAGCGATCAACGTTGAGAGTCAACTCGACACTGTCGCCGACAGCGAAGGTATGTACGCCCTGGCTTTGGGAGACCCAGTGATTCCCGGCGATGACCACATGGATGATGCTCTCCGAGCCGCTGATTTCCGCGATCTGCACCGTGGCGTTGACCTTAAGCCCGACGCCGTGGGATCCCTGGGCCACCAGATGATGCGGGCGAAGGCCCATGAGGTACTCGCCGTCGTCAAGTCCGCGATGGCGTTCCGGTACCGGCCAGTGGATGGCATCGGACAGACAGAACGACGTTCCGCGCTTGCTGATGGTAGCGGTGTTGATCGGCGGGTCCGAGAAGATCCGTGCACTCAACAGAGTATTCGGCTGGCGGTAGATTTCGGCGGTGGGTCCGTACTGGGTTACCCGGCCTTCGTGAACCGTGGCGGTATGGCCGCCGAGCATGAGGGCTTCCGGCGGCTCGCTGGTGGCATAGACCACCGTGGTGGCGCTGTCTTTGAACAATTTCGGCAGCTCGTCGCGCATCTCTTCGCGCAGCTTGTAATCGAGATTGGCCAGGGGTTCGTCCAGCAACACCAGGGGAGCGCGCTTGACCAGGGCCCGGGCCAAGGCGGTACGCTGCTGCTGTCCGCCGGACAATTCTGCTGGCAGGCGCTCGAGCAGGGGCCCTAGTTGCAGCAGATCAGCCATCGCCTGAACCCGCTCCCGAATTTCCTGAGCGGGTAGTCGCGCCACCCGCAACGGCGAGGCGATGTTGTCGAACACGCTCATGTTCGGGTAGTTGATAAAGGCCTGGTAGACCATGGCCACGGCGCGCTTTTGTACCGGTACGCCGGTGACATTGTCGCCGTCAAAAATGATGTCACCGCCGGTGGGGGCTTCGAGTCCGGCCATCAGCCGCATGAGGGTCGTCTTGCCAGCCAGGGTGGTGCCGAGGAGGATATTGAAACCGCCTTCCTCAAGAAGTAGATCCGTAGTGTGAATATAGGTCTCGGCGCCGACCCGTTTGCTGATCTTACGCAGCTCGATGGACATGGATTTACACTCTAACCACGACGCCAGAGCGGGTCACCGGTAGGCACGGCGGACATCCCGCTGTGCGTACCGGCAGCCCATTGCCGTCCGGGTGGCGGTCGTCAGCCGTCCTGCCAGCGCTTGATCAGTTCGTTGTAATCAATGGTTTCGCCTTTCGGCTTTTCATTGGCCAGCTTGGCTTTGGGTGATCCCGGCTTGTTCAGCCAGTAGGAGGGATCGCGCTCTTCATTCAGGCGCGGCCCACAACCGCCGTAGGTCTTGGCCTTTTCATCGGCAACCTGCATGCGGGCCATCACCGTGTCCATTTCCCCGGCCAGCCGGTCCATGGCCTGCTGGGGTGTGAAAGTGCCGGAATTCACATCCCCGATCTGCTGCCACCAAATCTGCGCCAGCTTCGGATAGTCCGGCACATTGACGCCGGTCGGCGACCAGCGCACCCGATCCGGTGAGCGGTAGAACTCCACCAGTCCGCCCAGCTTGGGGGCGCGTTCGGTGAACGAGGCATGGTGAATGTCGCTGTCGCGGATAATCGTCAGGCCGACGTGGCTTTTCTTCAGGGACACAGTCTTGGAGACGGTGAATTGCGCGTACAACCAGGCCGCTTTTCGCCGTTTCACCGGAGTGGATTTAAACAGGGTCCAGGAACCGGCGTCCTGGTAGCCGAGTTTCTGGCCGTCTTCCCAGTAGGGTCCGTGGGGGGAAGGGGCCATGCGCCACAAGGGCTTGCCGTTATCGTCGACGGTGTTGTTGCCGGAGCTTTTCGGCGCCACCATCGAGGCGGTAAACGCAGTGTACCAGAAGATCTGTTGAGCTACGTTGCCTTGCGACAGGGCCGGCAGGGATTGATAAAAGTCATAGCTGGCGGCTCCAGGTGGGGCGTATTTGCGCAGCCATTCATCCCATTTGCGGATCGCGTAGACCGCCGCTGGACTGTTTGCGCCGCCACCCCGGGAGACAGAGGCCCCGACCGGGTTGCAGCTACCCATTTCCATGCGGATCCCCCATTCATCGACCGGGATTCCGTTTGGCAGGCCCTTGCTGCCCTCGCCGGCCATGGACAGCCAGGCATCGGTCATGCGCCAGCCCAGATCCGGGGCGCGCTTGCCGTAATCCATGTGTCCGTAAACCCGCACGCCGTCGATTTTCTTGACATCATTGGTAAAGAATTCGGCGATGTCCTCATAGGCGGACCAGTTAACGGGCACGCCGAGGTCGTAGCCGAACTTCGCCTTGAAGCGTTCTTTCAGATCCGGACGCTGGAACCAGTCGTAACGGAACCAGTACAGGTTGGCGAACTGCTGATCGGGCAACTGGTAGATCTTGCCGTCCGGTCCGGTGGTAAACGAGATGCCGATGAAATCCTTGACGTCAAGCATCGGATCGGTGACATCCTTGCCCTCGCCGGACATCCAGTCGGTGAGATTAACCGCCAGTTGCAGGCGCGAGTGGGTGCCGATCAGATCCGAGTCATTGATATAGGCGTCATACAAATTGCGGCGGGTCTGCATCTGTGTCTGTACCGCCTGTACCACTTCGCCTTCGCCGAGCACCTGGTGGTTGACCTTGATGCCGGTGATTTCCTCGAAGGCCTTGGTGAGGGTCTTGGATTCGTACTCGTGGGTCGGGATGGTTTCCGACAGGACGTTGATTTCCATGCCTTTGAAGGGGGCGGCGGCTTTGATGAACCAAGCCATTTCCTTCATCTGATCGACTTTCGAGAGGGTGGAGGGCTGGAATTCGTTGTTGACCCATTTTTCCGCTTCCGCCTTGCCGGCCATGGCAGCGGAGTGGAAACACAGCGCTGCGACGGCTACCGTAACCGCAATTCTTGTTTTCATTGGAACACCTCCTGTTGAGTGAGCAGGCATGCATTGAAAATGCCGGCGACTATCCTAGAAGTTTGATCCATGCATTACAACAAGCCTGAAGCGGCTAGATGCGGGCGATACGCAGCAGGGCATTAAACGTGCCGAGCATGGCGTCGGCTTCCGAATGCATGCGGCTCGATACCTCACCGCTTTCGCTTATCGCTTCAGCCGGCGATTCGAACTCAAGACCCTGCACAAGCGTCTGCTTATGGCAGCAGTTCGCTGCGAACAGCAACCGCAATGGCAGGCGGCTGCTCGCGATCGAACGAACCGGCCGCCACGGCGTCAATGTCCAAGATCAGGGGATCACGCCGCTTCCACGCAGCACTGATCGCCGGCCCCCTGGAAGGCCGATCCAAGCATGAGATGTCGTGCACCCGGTTCAGCCCGAAACCGAAACTGTGGCGGCGTGAGTCCCTGGCGCCGGGCATCGACGCCGTGGCGGGCAGCTCTACACCTATCGCCAGTGTGGATAGGTCACGAAGAAGAACTTGCCGTAGGACTCCGTACTCCAGTAGACAACGAGGCCCTGCTTCTGAGGGATGTAG
Organism: uncultured Ectothiorhodospiraceae bacterium; assembly: GCA_964605765.1. GTDB lineage: Bacteria > Pseudomonadota > Gammaproteobacteria > HK1 > HK1 > CAZSDY01. The sequence continues at coordinate 23,856 of CAZSDY010000015.1, forward strand.
ACCACGTCTCCGGGCTCGAAGCGAATAGCTTCTCCGTTCTCGGTGAGCGTGATGCTTCCCTCGATCATGTAACAGACCGCAGCGTCATCGTCGTATTCGAAGTTCACCGGAGCGTCCGGCCAGATCTCGACGACTCCCGCGGAGAATGGAGCGCCTTGTGGCTGCGCAAAGAGGTCCACCAGATTCAAACGCCCGTCGGGCGGTTCGACCAGTGGTTCAGGGCGCACATCAGAACTTTTTACAAGCTGCATTTCCATAAACTGCTCTCCTGTGTCTCAGAACTGTTCCCTTCCCGCTCTATCACCCCCGGGCTCAGTCGCCCAGGTGAACCCAAACCGACTTCGTCCGGGTGTGCTGCAACATCGACTCGAAGCGCTTGTCGCGCCCGAAGCCTGACTGCTTGTACCCACCCCACGGCGAGGTCATGTCACCGTGGGCGAAACAGTTGACCCAGACCACACCGGCATCGACGAACGCCCCGCCGATGAAGCAGCGAGTCTCAATGTCCAGAGAACCTGCCCTTTCCTGCCACTGGACGTGGCTTAGTGCTGCTGGATCAGTGCTCATGGTGTGGACCTCCTTTCATGAGTACTCCAGCTACCCGCGATGCGGCTCCCGCACGAGGTAAATGGATAACAGGATCAAACCGAGAGATGCGAGAATGATGATTGAGCCGACCGCATTGATCTCGGGCGTAATTCCGCGGCGCAGCGTCGACCAGATATACATCGGCAGCGTGTTGTCGCGGCCGGTAAGAAAAAATGTGACCGGGATCTCGTCGAACGAGAGCGTGAAGACCAGCAACGCGCTGCCGACCACCGCCGAGCGGATGTTAGGCAGGACGACGTAGACGAATGTCTGCCAGGGGCGGGCACCGAGGTCGGCGGAAGCCTCCTCCACTGACCGATTTACGCGTGCGAGTCTCGCGGAGACCTGGGTAACCACCACCGCCGAAAGTGCGGTCGCGTGACCCAGTATCACCGTTTCCAGGCTGAGGTTCATGCCGATAACCCGAAACAGATTGAGCATCGAGATCCCGGTGATCACGCCCGGCAACGCGATCGGCAGCAGCACGAAACGGCGAAATACAGACTTTCCGGGAAACTCGATTCGGTCGAGCGCGAAAGCCGCCGGCACCCCGATGATCATCGTCAAAACCGTGGCCGAGCTCGCGACGTAGAGGCTGTTTCCAATCGCCGTAAGCAGGTCCGAATTCCTGAATAGAGTTTCGTACCAACCGA
>CAZSDY010000016.1:0-24561 GCA_964605765.1 uncultured Ectothiorhodospiraceae bacterium
CGCGGGCCCCGCTCCTTGGGCGCAGGGGCGCCCTGTCGCCCCCCACGCTTCCCCTAAATTATGCCGATCCGGCGGAGCCGCCATCATCGAGCGGTGCCGGCGTAACGACGGCACCGGCCAACCTGTTCTACCAGTTCGCGCTGTCGCCGGAGGCCGAGGCAAAGCGCGTCGCCGAACGTGCGTGGTTCGAAGGCCGAGGCTCCGCGGCACTCATCGCCCCCGAGGGTAAATGGGGACAGCGTGTCGCGGCGGCATTCAGGCAAAACTGGGAACGCCTGGGCGGGGTGGTTGCGACCAGCCAGAGCTATGCAGCCGACGCCAATGACATGTCCGAGCCGGTGGCAAAGCTGCTGGGTGTGGACGAAAGCAAGCGGCGCTGGCGTGCCCTGAAGAAGACCCTGGGAGTGGACGTCAAGCACGAGCCCAGGCGCCGCCAGGACATCGATTTCATCTTCATGGCGGCATTCCCCAGGCAGGCGCGACAGCTACGCCCCCAGATCAAGTTTCATCACGCCTCTCAGATACCCGTGTACGCGACATCGCACGTCTATTCCGGCATACCCGATGCTTCGGCCGATACCGACATAGACGGCATCACCTTCGGCGACATGCCCTGGGTGCTGGCCGAGGATGGCGCCCACAGCCGCCTGCGCCGCCGCATCGATGCGCTGTGGCACGAGTCGTTTACGCGATACATCCGGCTGTACGCTTTCGGCATCGATGCGTATGCGCTGGTTCCCCAGCTTGGGCGACTGCGGGCCCAGCCGTACGTCGAACTGCAGGGCGCAACGGGCTGGCTGTCGGTTGGCGCCGACAACCGCATCCAGCGCCGCCTCACCTGGGCCAGTTTCCGTGACGGGGTACCCGTGCTAGCCGATACGAGCGCACCCCCGGAATGAGCGTGGCGGCGCGTGGCAGCACGACCGAGCGCGGGCGGTGGGCCGAGGACATGGCCCTCGAGTCGCTGAAGGCCCGCGGCCTCGAGCCGCTGTCACGCAATTATCGCTGCCGCTTCGGAGAGATCGACCTGATCATGCGCGACCGGGACACCACCGTTTTCGTCGAGGTGCGCATGCGCAGTCGGGTGGATTTCGGCAGCGGAGCAGACAGCGTCGACGCACGCAAGCAGCGCCGGCTGATCTCGACGGCGGAGCATTTCCTGCAGCGCCACCCGCGTCTGAGCGAGTACGGGTGCCGCTTCGACGTGGTTTCCATCGCCGCCAGCGGCACCACGCACCGCGTCGAGTGGATAGCGGACGCGTTTCGGCCCTGATCCTGCGCCATGAACCCGATCGAACGTGTAGAGCAAGCCTTCGCGCAGAGCATGGAGGCGAAGCGCCGCGCCGCCGCGGTGCTCTCGACGCCGATAGCCAACGCAGCGCAGCTCATGGCCGAGGCCCTGCATGGCGGGCACAAGATCCTGAGCTGCGGGAACGGTGGCTCCGCGGCCGATGCCCAGCATTTTGCCGGTGAACTGCTCAACCGCTACCTCATCGAGCGCCCCGGCGTCGCGGCCTTCGCCCTGACCACCGATTCCTCGACCATCACGGCGATTGCCAACGACTACACTTTCAGCGATGTCTTCGCCAAGCAGGTGCGCGCGCTCGGCGTGCCCGGCGACGTGCTGCTCGCCATCTCCACGAGCGGCGAGTCCGAGAACATTTCAGCCGCGCTCGGCGCGGCGCACGAACGCGGCATGCGCTGTGTGCTGCTCAGCGGGCGCGACGGCGGCGAAATGGCACGGCGCGCCGCTGGCGATGACCTGGAGATCCGCGTCCCCGACACGTCAACGCCCAGAATTCAGGAGGTGCACATCGTCGTGATTCATTGCCTGTGCGATCTCATCGAGCAACACCTGTTTGTACACGGAGACCAATGACCCCATGAATAAATCCTCAATGCTGACCCTGATGCTGTGTTGTGGCGCACTGTTGCTCGAGGGGTGTGCGGTAGGTGTCGGTGCCGGTGCCGCCACCGGTACCGCCGCTGCCTATGACAGGCGTTCCACGGGCGCGATGGTCGATGACCAGATCATCGAATTCAAGGCGCTGGACGCGATCAGGAAAGACCAGGAGCTATGGAACCAGATTCATTTCAACGCGACCAGCGTCAACAACATCGTCCTGCTCACGGGTGAAGCCCCGCGCGATGATTTGCGTCAGCGGGCGAAATCACTGATCGAGCGCATACCGAAAGTGCGCAGGGTTCACAACGAGATTGTGATTGCCGCGCCGAGCTCCATGCTGTCGCGATCCAGCGATAGCTGGCTCACCGGCAAGGTCAAGACGATCCTCATCCAGGCGAAGCAGGTGGCCGCTGCCGCGCGCATCAAGGTCGTGACGGAGAACGGCACCGTGTACCTGATGGGGCTTGTGACGCGTGCCGAGGGCGACGCCGCGACCGATGTTGCGCGCAAGGTGAGCGGTGTGCAGCGCGTGGTCAAGATCTTCGAGTACGTGGATTAGCCGCGCAGGTCGGCGATACCTCGCCGACGTTTGTCAACACCGCGTCGGTGGGGCGGTGGCGGTGGCGCCACGAACGCGGCCGCCGGCGATGCCGCGATAGACGGCCGCGTCGTCCTCGCTGAAACAGCAGGCGATGATCTCTTCGAAGCGCGGTTCGTATTCGCGCATGGTGCGCCAGGCGATGCGCGCCGCCGCCTCCCTGGGATACCCGTAGATCCCGGTGCTGATGGCAGGAAATGCGATCGATCGCGCACCGCACTCGCGCGCGAGTTCCAGCGCACGCCTGTAGCAACCCTCGAGCTGGCGTGGCTCGCCGTGCCCGCCACCGCGCCATGCCGGCCCCACCGCATGGGCCACCCACCTTGCGCACAGCTTGAAACCGGGAGTCATCTTCGCCTCCCCCGTTGCGCAGCCGCCCAATGCCCGGCACGCCTCGAGCAATGCCGGCCCCGCCGCCCGATGGATGGCCCCGTCGACGCCACCCCCGCCCCGCAGCGCGCTGTTCGCCGCATTGACGATGACGTCCACATCAAGCGCGGAGATATCCGCAACGATGATCCTGATCATGGTTTGACAGCCTCGCGAAGCGGCGAAAGCATCAGCGTGCAGCGCACTTGCGCGACAGCAATCGATTCTCGACCCGAAATAAAGGATAGTCTCTCACCTGACCCCGTCATTCCCGGTCGCGGATGCTCAGCGTTACTTTGCTGCTGTTGACCATTCTTGCTGCCGCGCTGTGGTTTCGCGCGATGAAAGCGCGTGAGCTGGCGATCAGCGCCTGCGCCAAGGCCTGCAGAGCCTACGACGTGCAATTGCTCGACGCCACGGTCGCGCTTTGCGCGCTGCGCATGGTGCGCGGCCGCGGCACCTGGCACCTGCGCCGCGTGTACCGTTTCAGTTTCAGCCACGACGGCTATGATCGCGCCAGCGGCACCATCAGCCTGGACGGCATGCGTGTGGGGGCCATCTACTTCAGTCCACCGGCGCCACCTACTTGACCACCTTCAGGTGTGGTCTGGACACCCGGCCGCCGCCGTCGGACGGCGACGGGTCGTCTGACTGCTCATCCTGGAACGCCATGCCCACTCCGTTCTCGGATGCGTACACGGCGAGCACCGCGCGCATGGGCAAGCGCACGTGCTGTCCACGCCCGGAAAACCGTGCATCGAACTCGATGAGCTCGTTACCGAGGCTCAGCTCGCGTACGGCCCTGGCCGCAACGTTGAGGACAATCTTGCCTTTGCGCACGTGCTCGGCCGGTACCATGACGCCGGGCATCTCCGCGTTGACGATGAGCTGCGGGGTGAAGCCATTGTCGGCAATCCAGTCGTAAATGGCCCTGACCAGATATGGACGGCTGGAGGTCACGGGCCAGGCTCGAGGTCCGCGAAACGATGACTTCCCGTTTTCGAACGCCGCTCCATCCTGCCTGGCTGCGTTTCTCGTTGCCTAAATGGAGTGGCCATTCGCCCTCCTCGCGCCTTGCCGGCCGGGCGCCTCGGCGCCCGAGAGCACGAAGTCGTCAGTTTGCGAGCCCTCAGGGCTCAACGCATCTCTCTCTCGGGCTCCGTCAGGCTCGACTCGAAGGCATCACGCTCGAACAAGCGCTCCGCGTACTGCACGAGAGATTTTGCCTGAGCCGGCAGATTCACCTTGTAGGCGGGCAGTCGCCACAGCACGGGCACCAGATAGCAGTCCACCAGCGAGTATTCATCGGACATGAAATACTTCTTCTGATTGAACAGCGGCGCAATGGCCGTCAGGTGGTCCTTGAGGCTCTTGCGCGCAGGCGTCACGCGTTCCGCCTGCCCGGTCTCCAGGTCATCGACCAGTGGATAGATGTCGCGTTTGATGCGATACCGGAACAGCCGGTTATGCGCGCGTGCTACCGGGTCGACGGGCATCAACGGTGGATGCGGAAAACGCTCGTCGAGGTACTCCATGATGATCTGGGCTTCATACAGCACGAGTTCCCGATCGACGAGCGTCAAGATAGTGTTGTACGGGTTGAGCTCCAGCAAATCCTCGGGCTTGTCGTCACCCTGGATATTCAGGATTTCCACGTTGATGGCTTTTTCCGCCAGCACGAACCTGACGGCGTGGCTGGACGGGTCGGTCGCATCCGAATACAGCGACATTACCGACCGTCGATTGGCTAACAGCGCCATGAGGGACTCTCCGGTTTACACCCGTCGCCGCAAGACACATGCGACACAGGCATTGAGAAAATGATCCGGCACCCGGGTCGGCGCCAACCTAATCCACACGGTCAATGAACGTCTTTCCAGTATTCCTTGTACAGCGCACGGGAAATGAGGAAGAGAATCACCAGAAACAGCAGCACCCAGATACCGAGCTGGTATCTCACCATTTTGGCCGGCTCACCGGTATAGACCAGGAAATTCACCAGGTCTCTCGCCGCGCGGCGATACTTGGCCGGATTGAGCACGCCCTCGCGTTCCAACTCGAGCCGCGCCCCGCCGGCGGCGCCGTGCTCGCCTTCACCCCCGCCCTCCACCTCGACGAGGACCTGGTCGCCCTGCAGCTCCGACAGCACCGCGGGCATCGCCGCTCCCGGCAGCATCAGGTTGTTGACGCCGAACAACCGTGAAGGATCTTCGTCCTTGTAGAAGCTCAGGAGGAATGTATATATCCAGTCGGGACCCCTGGAGCGTGCAACCACGGACAGATCGGGCGGCGCCTTGCCAAACCACTTTTCGCCCTGAGCCGCGCGCATCGCCACCGTCATGGTACCACCGACCTTGTCGCTCGCGAACATCATGTTCTGTTTGAGCAACTCATCGCTGATGCCCAGATCGACACCCATGCGATTGAAGCGCATGTACTTGGCACTATGGCATGTCAGACAGTAGTTGACGAACAGACGCGCGCCGCGCTGCAGCGAAGCCTTGTCGCCCAGGTCGACGTTGGATTTGAGCAGGTGAACCTCTCTGGCATGCACCGCCCCAAAAGGCATCAAAAGGACAGCGAGAAGAACAATGGTGCGTCTCATCGTCATGTCAGCCTCTCGGGAACCGGGCGCGAAACATTCAGACTGGTGTGCACGGCCCCCAACAGAAATGTCACGTAGTAGATCAGCGGAATGACCGCGCTCGACATCATGAGCGCCATCTTGTCGCCGGAGATCCGGGTCACATCGAGGATCACCACGAGGGCAATCAGCATGCCGAATGCCATATGGTAGAACCGCGGCGAGCGCTCCTTGCTGTAGATCCACAGCATCAGGAAGAACGAGAAGTACAGCTCACCGAAGCGAAAGCCGAGCTCGGAGAACAGCGGCACGGGCCGCTTGGTGCCAAGATAGCCCAGCACCAGAAACGTCACCACGAAGACCATGACCAGCAGCTTGAACAGAAAGCTGCGATAGCGGATCGATTTCACCGGGTGGGTGTCAATCCACGGCAACAGGAACAGGATGAAAACCGACACCCCCATGGCCAGCACGCCGGTGAGCTTGTGCGGGATGGCGCGCAGAATCGTGTAGTAGGGCGTGAAGTACCACAGCGGCACGATCTCCTCGGGCGTGACGAGCTGATTGGCCGGTATGAAATTTTCCTTCTCCAGAAACCAACCGTCGAGCTCGGGCGCGAAGAACACCACGATAGCGAACACGATCAGGAACATCGAAACACCCATGATGTCCTTCACCGTGTAATAGGGGTGGAAGGGAATGCCGTCGCGCGGAAGGCCGTTTTCGTCCTTGTTCTTCTTGATCTCCACGCCATCCGGGTTGTTCGAGCCCACCTCGTGCAGGGCTAAGATGTGCGCACCCACGAGCCCCAGCAGGACCATGGGAATCAACACCGCATGCATCGAGAAGAAGCGGTTGAGCGTCGCATCCGACACGTTGTAGTCGCCACGTATCCACAACGCCAGCGCATCGCCTATGCCGAACGGCAGCGCACCGAACAACGAGATGATCACCTGCGCCCCCCAGTACGACATCTGACCCCACGGCAGCAGGTAGCCCATGAACGATTCCGCCATCAGCGCCCCGTATATCAGCATGCCGATGAGCCACAAGAGCTCGCGCGGCTTCTTGAACGAGCCATAGATCAGCCCGCGAAACATGTGCAGATAGACAACGATGAAGAAAAACGACGCGCCCACCGAGTGCATGTAGCGTATGAGCCAGCCCCACTCCACGTCGCGCATGATGAACTCGACGGTCCCGAACGCCTCTTCCGCGCTCGGCTTGTAGAACATGGCCAGCCAGATGCCGGTGAGCAGTTGCATGACCAGCACCAGCAGCGCCAGCGATCCGAAGTAGTACCAGAAGTTGAAATTCTTCGGTGCGTAGTATTGCGCCAGATGCTCATTCCACAGCTTGGTGAGCGGAAAACGTTCGTCGGTCCAGTCGCGCAAGGCGATCAGCAAGCTCTTCATCAGGCGGCCCCTTGATCTTCCCCGATGATGATCGTGGTGTCGTTGACATAGCGGTGCGGAGGCACGACGAGGTTGAGTGGCGCGGGCACCCCCTGAAAGACCCGTCCCGCCAGATCGAACATCGAGCCGTGGCAAGGACAGAAGAATCCGCCTTTCCAGTCCGCACCCAACTCCTCCGAGGGCCCTTCGGGCACAAAGGAGGGCGAGCAGCCGAGATGCGTGCAGATGCCGACGAGCACGACGAGTTCCGGTTTGATGGAGCGATACTTGTTTCTGGCATAACCCGGCTGCTGATCCCGCTCGGACTCGGGGTCGCGCAGCTTCGGCGCCATCGAATCGAGTTCTTCCAGGGTGTGCGCGGAGCGGCGCAGGATCCAGATGGGATTGCCCCGCCACTTGCCGATGATCCGCATGCCGGGCTCGAGCTTGCTGATGTTCATCTCAACGGGCGCGCCGATTGCCTTCACCCTGGCGCTCGGCAGCCATGCCGCCACGAAAGGCACGGCACCGAATGCCGCGCCCACGCCACCGACAACCGCCGTGCTTGCGGTCAGAAACCGGCGCCTGCTGGAATCTACGCCATTACTCATCGTATGGAATTCTCCGAAACCGCGGGGAGACGGAACGCTATTGTTATCCCAAAGAGCTAGTTGCCGCCCATAGCGGGGCGATCATACGGTGCTGCGCCGTCGTTTAGCAACTTCGCCGGCCGCGCCGCCGGAAGCCCCTGAAAAGATGACCCGGCAGTCCTTGATTTCCGCTAACATCGCCAGCACTTGTGAACAGATTTCCGGACAATTACCGTGCGGGCAGGACAGTGGATCCGATTCATGCTGCAGGCGGCAGGCGCCGGCCTGGGAGCCGCCGCGGTGTTGCTCGTGCTGGTGCCCGGGATCCGGGATTCCGGGCCGGTGGTGACGATCCGCCAGCAGCCCATACCCGGTCTGATCGCGGGATCGCCGCAAGCCACTGCGACCACATCCTATGCCCAGGCGATTGCCATGGCGGCACCGGCCGTGGTCAACATCTTCACCAGCACGCGCGTTACGATAAGTCCGGACACTGCCCCGATGCAGGTGAATCAGGTCGGGCTCGGCTCCGGCGTCATCGTCAGCAAGCAGGGATACGTCCTCACCAACAACCACGTCATCGCCGGCGCGGATCAGGTCGACGTGATGCTGCAGGACTCGCGCTCCGCTCGTGCCGAAATCATCGGCACCGACCCCGAGACGGACCTGGCAGTGCTGAAGATCGAACTCGATGATCTGCCGAGCGTCACACTCGGAAGTGCGCGCAGGTTGCGCGTCGGCGACATCGTGCTCGCGATTGGTAACCCCTTTGGTGTCGGACAGACCGTGACCATGGGCATCGTCAGTGCAACGGGACGCCGAAGGCTCGGTCTGAGCACGACTTTCGAGGACTACATTCAAACCGACGCCGCCATCAACCCCGGCAACTCCGGCGGCGCCCTCATCAGTGCGCGGGGTACCTTGGTGGGGATCAACACGGCGATATTTCCAGGTGATCGGACGCTGTTTCCGCGTGATTCGCAAGGCATCAGTTTCGCGATACCGCTGTCCATCGCCAGCGCAGTGGCTCGCGAAATCATCGAAAAGGGGCGCGTGGTGCGGGGCTGGCTGGGTGCCGAAGTGCAACCCAATGCGCAACGGGCCGGCGGCCCGCGGCGGGCGACAGTAGCCGGCGTCGTCATCGGAGGCGTGGTGCCGAACGGCCCCGCAGAGAAATCCGGCCTGTTGCCGGGAGACACACTGACGCACATCGACGCGAAACCCGTGGAGACACCGGAGGCGGCGATCAACTTCATTGCCGCGCGGGCACCCGGGCAGACCGTCACGCTCAGCATCATCAGAAACGGCAAGTCGATGACACTGCAGGCCACGATCGGGGAGCGCTCCGGTGCAGGCCCCTAGCGCGAACATGAGTGGCCCGCCTGTAGGAGCGGGATTCATCCCGCGAACCTCCCAGGGCATCAATGCCGTGCCATCCGCGTTCGCGGACTGAAGTCCGCTCCTACAGGAGGCGTGCAAGCGCGCCCAGAAAACATCGATTTTCCCGTGGCGTGCCCACGGTCACGCGCAGGCAGTCGGCAAGCAGCGGCGCCTCGGGATCGAGCTTCTTCACCAGGATCCCCTCGCTCCGCAAACCCTCGAATATCCCTCCGGCGCGTCCGGCGGGCACCCTGAACAGGATGAAATTGGCGGCGCTCGGGTACGCGACGATACCCTTGAGCGCACGCAGCGATCGGAGCATCCGCTCGCGATCCCTGACGATCCACGCGGCCTGACCCTCGAAGACGTCCCAATGGCGCAGAGCGAATGCGACACTGGCCTGCGTGAGCACGTTGATGTTGTACGGCAGGCGCAGCTTGCCGATCTGCGCGAGCCACGCTCTGGACCCGCACAAGCATCCGAGTCGCAAACCGGCCAGCCCCATCTTGGACAGCGTCCTCATCACCAGTAGGTTAGGGCATTCGTGCAGCCGGTCGAGATAGGTGACTCCCGCAAAGGGCGCGTAGGCCTCGTCGATCACGACCAGCGCCGGGCTCGCCTCGATGACGGCGTCCACCACGGCTCTATCGAACAGATTGCCGGTCGGGTTGTTCGGGAAGGCGAGGAAAACCACTGCCGGACGATGCTCCCGCAGGGCATCCAGCATGCGCTCGCGCGGCAAACCGTAGCTCTCGCCCTCCAGGGGCACCGCGACATAATTCGCGCCCGCGGCCACCGCGCAGTGGCGGTACATGACGAAGCCGGGCTCCGGCGCCATCACCGTGCGCTGCGCTCCGCCGACGCCGAGCGCAACAAGCTGAATGAGCTCGTCTGAACCGTTGCCGAGCAGCAGGTCCATGTCCGGCGGCACGCCCAGGCGTTCGCGCAGCAGGCCCTGGAGCGCGCCCGGCGCCGGGTCCGGGTATCGATTCATCTGGACCGAGCGCAACACGCGCAGCCATTCGTCGATCAGCTCGTCGGGCCACGCATAGGGATTTTCCATCGCATCGAGCTTGATGAATCCACCGGCGTCGGGAACATGGTAGGCATTCAACGCCTGCACTGAGGGGCGCACCCAATGCCGCGCACTGGAAGGCGTCCCGGCGTCAGTCATCGCACTGCCCGACCTCGGCGTCGAATCGCATCCGCGCCGAGCGCGCGTGCGCCGTGAGGCCCTCTTCGCGGGCGAACGTCTCGGCCAGCGCTCCCAGCCTGCGTGCGCCGCTCGCGGTGCACTCGATGACGCTGCAGCGCTTCTGAAAATCGTATACGCCGAGCGGCGAGGAAAAACGCGCCGTGCGCGACGTCGGCAGAACGTGATTGGGTCCCGCGCAGTAGTCGCCCAGTGCTTCGGCCGTATAGCGACCCATGAAAACGGCGCCCGCGTGACGCACCCGCGCGAGCCAGCGACGCGGCTCGTCCACGGAGAGCTCCAGATGCTCGGGCGCAATGCGGTTGACCAGGGCAATTGCCTCGTCCAGCCCGCCGACCTTGATCAGCGCGCCGTGCGAACGCAGCGACCGGGCAATGATCGCGCGGCGCTCCATGCCGGGCAACAGCGCTCCAATGGACGCCTCCACGGCGTCCAGGAAGGCGCCGTCCGGGCTGATCAGAATGGCCCGCGCGTCCTCGTCGTGCTCGGCTTGCGAGAAAAGGTCCATGGCAATCCACCGCGCCGGGGTGCGCCCGTCGCAAACGATGAGGATCTCGGACGGCCCCGCCACCATGTCGATGCCCACGCTCCCGAACACCAGCCGCTTCGCCGTGGCAACGTAAGTGTTTCCAGGCCCCACGATCTTGTCGACCGCGGGCACCGTGGCAGTGCCGTAGGCGAGCGCCGCGATAGCTTGCGCACCGCCGACACTGAACACTTGGTCGATACCGGCAAGACTCGCCGCGGCGAGCACCAGCGCATTGAGCTTCCCGCCCGGTGCCGGCACCGCCATGATGATCTCTCCGACGCCCGCAACGCGCGCCGGGATCGCCCCCATCAGCACGGAAGACGGGTAGGCGGCCTTGCCGCCGGGCGCGTACAGGCCCACGCGGTCGAGCGCGCGTACCTCCTGGCCGAGCACGGTGCCGTCGGCCTCCTCGTACGACCAGGATGCCCGGCGCTGCCTTTCGTGATAGCGCCGGATCCGATCCGCCGCCTCGCGCAGGCACTCGATCTGGCGGTCCTCGAGCGACTCGCGGGCCGCGCGCATCTCGGCAGCCGAGACGACGATGTCCCCGACACCGGCAAGCTCGCGTCCGTCAAGGCTCGCCGTATACTCCAGCAGTGCATCATCACCGCGCGCGCGCACCGCGGCGATGATCTCCTTGACACGCGCCTCGACGAGCGGGTCGGCACCCGCGCCGCGCGCCAGCAACTCGCCCACCTGCGTCTCGAAAGCGGGGTCGGCACTGTCCAGGCGCCGCATGGGCAGCGCAGATTCGGTCATTGCTGACCAGCCGTGGCCAGGCTCGCAGCCTCCAGCCGCCCCAGATACTCGGTCACCAGGCGATGCTTCATCTTCATCGAGGCCTTGTTGACTATCACCCGCGAACTGATGTGCGCGATGGTCTCGATCTCCACCAGGCCGTTCGCGGACAAGGTGCTCCCGGTATCGACCAGATCCACGATCTGGTCGGCAAGGCCGCTGAACGGCGCAAGCTCCATGGAGCCGTAGAGTCGGATGACCTCGACCTGTATGCCACGCGCGGCAAAGTGGTGCCGTGCCGTGTTGACGTACTTCGTCGCCACCCGCAGCCTCGGTGTAGCTATAGCCCCGCCGGGCCGGCCCGCCACCACCATGCGACAGCGGGCAATGCCCAGATCGAGCGGCTCATACAGCCCGTCGCCGGAATACTCCAGCAACATGTCCTTGCCGGCGATACCGATGTCTGCCGCGCCGTGCTCGACGAAGGTGGGCACGTCCTGCGCGCGCAGCACGAGCAGACTCAGCTCCGGGCGGCTCGTCGCGAGGCGCAGCTTGCGGCTGTGCCACGGGTCATCGCAGGGTCGAATGCCGGCATGCTCCAGCAACGGTAGCGACGCCTCACAGATGCGCCCCTTGGACAGCGCGATGATCAGCGACTCGGTCACGGACGGGACGCCGGTGCAGCGCTCCGCACGCGGTCCGACGGGCGCCGCCAGCCCGATACGGCGCCTTTCAGCGAGCGCATTCGTCTCGCGCATGGTCGCTCATCCGGGCACACGACGGATTCTGGCACCGAGATGCGCAAGCTTCTCCTCGATACACTCATAGCCGCGATCGATGTGATAGATGCGATCGACGGAGGTATGGCCCTCGGCGATCAACCCCGCCAGCACCAGGCTTGCCGAGGCGCGCAGGTCCGTCGCCATCACCGGCGCCGCGTTGAGCTGTGACACGCCCGTGGTTACCGCCGTATTGCCTTCCAGGTGAATGTCCGCTCCCATGCGCTGCAGCTCCTGCACGTGCATGAAGCGGTTCTCGAATACCGACTCGGATATCATGCCGGTGCCGTCCGAGATCACGTTGAGAGCCGTGAACTGGGCCTGCATGTCCGTGGGAAACGCCGGATAAGGCGCGGTACGGATGGTCACCGCATTCGGGCGGTGGCCGTGCATGTCCAGCTCTATCCAGTCCTCACCGAGCTGGATGTCGGCACCCGCTTCCTTGAGCTTCTCGAGCACCGCCTCGAGCATCCACGGGCGCGTGCCCTTCACGCGCACCTTGCCGCCGGTCACCGCCGCGGCCGTGAGATAGGTGCCGGTCTCTATGCGATCGGGCAGCACGTCGTATTGCGTGCCGGACAACGACTCCACACCTTCTATGCGGATCGTATCGGTACCGGCCCCGTCTATCTGCGCGCCCATGGAGGCCAGGCAGTTTGCCAGGTCCACCACCTCGGGCTCCCTGGCTGCATTCTCTATGACGGTCATCCCTTCGGCCAGGGTGGCAGCCATCATCAGGTTTTCGGTGCCGGTCACGGTAATGAGGTCCATCACCAGATGCGCGCCCTTCAGGCGACTCGCCGTGGCATGGATGTAACCGCCACGCACCTCAATCTGCGCGCCCATCTTGATGAGCCCCTGGATGTGCAGGTTGACGGGGCGCGAACCGATGGCGCATCCGCCGGGCAGCGACACCACGGCCTGCCCGAAGCGCGTCAACAAGGGGCCCAACACCAGAATCGACGCGCGCATGGTCTTGACCAGCTCGTAGGGCGCGAAAAACTCCTTGATCGAGGACGAATCGACCTCGATACGCAGGCGCTCGTCGACCACGAGGTCAACACCCATGCGTCCCAGCAGCTCCATGGTCGTGGTGATGTCATGCAGATGCGGAATGTTGCCGATCAGCACGCGCTCGTCGGCCAGCAGCGTGGCGGCGAGTATGGGCAGCGCCGCATTCTTGGCGCCCGATATTCGGACCTCGCCGCTCAGCGGCACCCCGCCGGTAATTATGAGCTTATCCAAGCGGCGCTCCAGGGTGCTGGCACGGATCAAGCATGGAGACCGGCCCACTGCTCGGGGGTATAGGTCTTCAACGCCAAGGCGTGGAGGGACTCGCTGGCAAAGCTGTCGGCAAGCACGGCATAGACCAGCCGATGCTGCGCGAGCATGGACTTGCCCGTGAAGCAATCGTGCACGACAGTGGCCTCGAAGTGGCGGCCGTCACCGCTCACGATCACCTGGCTGCCGGCGAGTCCTTCCTCTATCAAGCGTCTGATTTCGTCAGGGTTCATAACCGTGTAATCGGGAACATGGTGGCAACCTCACTTCCGCAACACCCATCGACTCGCGAACCGCGGTCATCGACAGCAACCCTGAGCTCGTGTCTCTCATGATACATCCCGTCAATCCACCGGCAACAATTCGTTGAGGCGGCTCGCCTTCGCGATGGCGCCATCCACCGCGGCACCGCACGGCGTCACTGGTCCCCGCCCTCGGCTGCCTTGTTGAACAGGAACTGTCCGATGACCTCCTCCAGCACCAGCGCCGATTGCGTCAGGCGAATCTCTCCGCCGGTCCCGAAATACTCTTCCTCACCGCCCGCCTCCAGCCCCACGTACTGCTCGCCCAGCAAGCCGGCGGTGAAGATGCTGGCGGAGGTGTCGATAGGCAGCTTGTCGAACTCGGGCAGGATATTCATCGTCACCACCGCCTCGTAGGTCGTGTCATCGAAGCCTATTGCCGCCACGCGACCGATCAGCACGCCCCCCATTTTCACCGGTGATCTCACCTTGAGGCCACCCACGTTCGCGAATCTCGCGGTCACCGTGTAGCCCCGCGACTGGGTGAACTCGGCGATATTGCTGACCTTCATGGCGAGCATGAGCAGCGCGGCGATACCGATGGTGACGAACAGTCCCACACCGACCTCGATGGTTCTAGTTTGCATGGCTCTCGTCTCGACAGGTAGTGGTCCGCCTCAGTCGAACATCAGCGCAGTCAGCACGAAGTCGATCGCAAGTATGGCGAGCGAGGAGTGCACCACGGTGCGCGTCGTGGCGCTGCTCACACCCTCCGACGTGGGCACTGCGTCATAGCCCTCGAACACGGCAATCCAGATGACCACGAAGCCGAATACCACACTCTTGATCACACCGTTGAAGATATCATCTTTCACATCGACCTTGTCCTGCATCTGCGACCAGAACGCGCCCTGGTCCACCCCGAGCAGGCCCACGCCGATGAAGTAGCCGCCCAGCACGCCCACGGCGCTGAATATGGCGGCCAGCAGCGGCACAGAGAGCACGCCGGCCACGAATCTGGGCGCGACCACGCAGCATAGCGGGTCGACGGCCATCATTTTCGTGCCGTCGAGCTGATCGGTCGCCTTCATCAACCCGATCTCCGCGGTCACGGCGGACCCCGCGCGCCCGGCGAACAGCAGCGCCGAGACCACAGGCCCCAGCTCACGCACCAGCGTCAGCGCGACGAAGATGCCGAGCGACTCCTCGGCACCGAAATCCACCAGCGTATTGTACCCTTGCAGCCCCAGCACCAGGCCCACGAAAATACCCGCCACCACGATGATCGCGAGCGACAGCACGCCGATCGACCACGTCTGCTTGATGACCAGACCCGGTCGGGGAATCAGGCTGGGCAGGCCCGCAAACACCCGGACCAGAAAAATGTGGCCCCGGCCCAGTCGCTGGAAAAAGCCGAGGCCCCAGCGGCCGACGCTGCGAAGCATCCCCGTCACGGGCGCGTGACCTCGAGCAGATCCTGCAGATAATCAGGCCCGGGGTAATCGAACGGCAGCGGGCCATCGGGCAGCCCTTGCATGAGCTGGCACACCCATGCCGAGTCTGTCCGTCCCGGATCGGCCGGCGTGCCCTGGCCCACCACCTTGCCGCGCGGTATGTCGATATCCACGCCGTTGAAGATGGCGTGGCCGCCCCGGGAAATGCACAAGTCCCGAATCATGACGAGAGACCGATCCCCGTGCGCGCTCGCATCTGCATGATCTCGCGGCACAGGCTTTCCCCCGGAGGCCTTACACGAGGTCAGGGCCGCGCGTCGAGCTCCGCCCCTTCCTTCTTCACCGGCATCAGATCCGACTTGCTCACGCCGAGCTTCAGCGCGGCCGCGCTTGCCACGTAGATGGAGGAATAGGTACCGATGATGACGCCCACGATGAGCGCGGTGGAAAAGCCGTGAATGAGCTTGCCACCCAGGAAAAAGAGCACAATCAGCACGATCAGCGTCGTCATGGAGGTCATCAGGGTTCGCGACAGGGTCTGGTTGATGGAGCTGTTCACGATGCTGACCGGGCTGCCCTTGCGCATCCTTCTGAAATTCTCCCTGATGCGGTCGTACACCACGATGGTGTCGTTCAGTGAATACCCGATCACGGCGAGCACGGCAGCCAGCACAGTGAGGTCGAACTCGATGCCGAGCAACGAAAAGAATCCGATGGTGATGATAACGTCATGCGCTAGGGCCACCACGGCACCCACGGCAAAGCGGTACTCGAAGCGAAACGCCACATAGATGAGAATCGCGCCGAGCGCGATCAGCATGGCAATGCCGCCGTCCTCGCGCAGCTCGCCACCGACCTGCGGGCCCACGAACTCCACACGAAGCACGTCGATGTCGACGCCTCCCACCGCACGCATGGTGCCAATAGCCTTGCTGCTGAGCTCGGCCTTGCTGAGCCCCTCACGCGGCGCGATGCGCACCAGTACATCCCGGGACGTGCCGAAGTACTGCACGACTGCCTGGTCGAATCCGGCCGTGCCAAGAGCGGTGCGGATATGGTCGAGGTCGGCACGCTCGGGATAGGCGACCTCGATCAGGGTTCCGCCGGTGAAGTCGATGCCCAGATTGAGCCAGCGTACGCCCACGGACAGTAGCGATGCCAAGATAAGCACAGAGGACAGGAGCAACGTCATGCGCCGCTGCCCCATGAAGTCGAACTCGGTGCGCCGTGAGAAGAGCTGTCTGGCCATGAGCGTCAGATGGCGAGCGCCTGCACGCGCTTGCCGCCGTATATGAGATTGACGACCGCGCGCGTGCCCATGATGGCCGTGAACATCGAGCACACGATACCGATGGACAGCGTGATGGCGAAGCCCTTGATGGGCCCGGTACCGAAACCGAACAGCACCACGGCCGCGATCAAGGTGGTGATATTGGAGTCGGCGATGGTCGATAGCGCCTTCTCGTACCCGGCGTGAATGCTCGACTGCGGTGTGTTGCCGTTGCGCAGCTCCTCACGGATGCGTTCGAATATGAGCACGTTGGCATCCACCGCCATGCCCACCGTCAGCACGATGCCGGCGATACCCGGCAACGTCAGCGTGGCGGGAAATCCCGAGGAATTGAACATGGACAGGATACCGACCACGAGCACCAGATTGAAAAACAGCGCCATGTCCGCGACCAGCCCGAACAAGCGGTAGTACCAGCCCATGAACACCAGCACCAGCGCAAAGGCGATCGCCACCGACAGGAATCCCTGATCGATGTTCTGCTGGCCGAGGCTCGGCCCCACGGTCCGTTCCTCGATGATATCGATGGGCGCCGCCAGCGCGCCTGCACGCAGCAGCAGGGCGAGATCGCGCGCTTCCTCGGTGGAGTCGAGCCCCGTGATCTGGAAGCGGCGCCCGAGCTGGTCACGGATGGTCGCGATGTTGATGACCTCCTCGACGAGCCGCTTGCGCTTTGTCTCCTTGCCCCCTTCGAAGTGAGACTCGGTCTTGTTCTCGATGAACACGACCGCCATCGGCCTGCCGATCTTGTCCTTGGTGCGATCCGAGAAGATGCGCCCGCCCCGCCCGTCAAGCGTGATGTGCACCGCCGGGGAACCGCTCTGCTGATCGAGACCCGATGCGGCGTCGGTGATGTAGTCCCCGGTCAGCATGACACGCTTGTTGAGCAGCACGGGTCGGCCCGCACGCGTCTGATACAGCTTCGCATCGTGTGGCACGCGGCCCTGAACCGCCGCTTCCACGTCGCCGCTCTCGTTGACCAGGCGAAACTCGAGCGTCGCGGTCGCCCCCAGGATATCCTTGGCCTTGGCGGTGTCCTGCACACCGGGAAGTTGCACGACAATGCGGTTCTCGCCCTGCTGCTGGATGACCGGCTCGGCCACGCCCAGCTCGTTGACACGATTGCGCAGGGTGGTGATGTTCTGCTGCAACGCGAACTGGCGCGTCTGGCGTGCCGCGCGCGCGCTCAAGTGCAGGCGCAGATTCCACTCCTCGGAGGCATCCTCCTCGGTCACGTCCAGATCGGGGAACTGGCCCCGGATGAGGTCCTCGGCCCGACCGCGCACCTCGGGCTTGCGAAAACGAACGTGTATCCCCTGCTCGGCGCTGCGCGTGAGGCTCTTCCATCGTATGCGCTGCTCCCTGAGCGAAGCGCGGATGTCGCCTACATAACGCTCCTCGGCCTGCGCGACCGCCGCGTCCATGTCCACTTCCATCAGAAAGTGCACACCACCGCGCAGGTCGAGCCCCAGGTACATCGGCAACGCGCCCATGCTCGCCAACCACCCCGGTGTAGCCGGCGCCAGGTTCAGCGCCACGATGAACTGCCGCCCCAGCGCCTGGCGCAGCACGTCCTTGGCCTGGAGCTGGATCTCCTCGTTGCCGAACCGAATCAGCAGGCGGCCGTTGTCTATGGCGGGCGGGTGCACGGGTTCGATACTCTTCTGCCTCAAGGCTTGCATGGCGCTCGCGGCCAGCGCATCGTCGACCACGGCGCCGCGCTCCGCCGAGATCTGCACGGCGGGGTCGGAACCGAACAGGTTGGGCAGGACAAAGAATGTGCCGGTCAGCAACACGACGACGAGCAAAACATGTTTCCAGGCAGGATACTGATTGAGCATGTCGAACGACCGGAAAGCCTACAATGACTTGATCGTGCCCTTGGGCATGAGCGCCGCTATGGAGCCGCGCTGCACCCGGACCTCGACCCCGTTGGCAATCTCCAGTGAAATGAAACTGTCCGCCACCTTGGTCACGCGGCCCAGCACGCCTCCATTGGTCACCACCTCGTCGCCTTTCTTCAGCGCCCCGACCATGGACTTGTGCTCTTTCTGGCGCTTCTGCTGGGGTCGAATCAGCAGGAACCAGAACACGGCGAACAGGATGACCAGTGGCAGAAATGCACCGATCATCGACCCCTGAGACTGGGCACCGCCCTGCGCATAAGCGTCCGATATCAACCAACCCATCGCGTTTCCTCGACCGGCCGCGTTGCCGCACCGCACAACGCAGCGAAAAAAGGCGGCTAATTATGCCAGCAACCCCACCGAGGTGCGAGGGGTATACGCGAGACACGGCCACCACAGGCGGCTCGAGCGACCGCGCCGGATGCCCTCAGGGACCGGTGGCGCGGACGTGGAACGCCTCGCAGAAGCGCACCAGCGTCCCCTGTGCTATGGCGCTTCGCAGCGAGCGCATGAGCTGCTCATAATAATACAGGTTGTGGATGGTATTCAGGCGCGCGCCCAGAATCTCCCCGCACCGGTCCAGATGGTGCAGGTAGGCACGCGTATGGTGCCTGCACGTGTAGCACCCGCAACGCTCGTCGAGCGGGGTAAAGTCCCGCTTGTAGCGAGCGTTTCGAATCTTCACGACGCCCGCGTCGACGAACAGGTGCCCGTTGCGGGCGTTGCGCGTGGGCAGCACGCAATCGAACAAGTCAACGCCGCGGCGCACCGCCTCGACGATGTCGCCCGGCAGCCCCACCCCCATCAGATAACGCGGCTTGTCCGCCGGCATCTGCACCACGATGCGATCGAGAATGGCAACGCGCTCCTCGACCGGTTCGCCGACGGCCAGCCCACCCAGCGCATAGCCGTCGAATCCCATCTCCAGCAACGCCGCGAGCGATGCCTCGCGCCAGCGCGGGTAGACGCCGCCCTGCACGATACCGAACAGCGCCGCCTCGCTGTCACCGTGCGCGCTCCTCGAGCGCCGCGCCCAGCCGAGCGAGCGCTGCATGGACGATCGGACCTGCTCCTCGCTGGCGGGATACGCCGTGCAGTCGTCGAATATCATCACGATGTCCGACCCGAGCGCGCGCTGCACGGCGATCGAGCGCTCCGGGTCGAGAAACACGGTGCTGCCATCGACCGGCGATCGGAACGCGACGCCGGCGTCGCTGATGCGGCGCGAGGCGCCGAGGCTGAATACCTGGAAACCACCCGAGTCGGTGAGGATCAACCCGTCCCACCCCATGAACGCGTGCAAGCCCCCGTGGTCCCGGATCAGGTCCTCGCCGGGGCGCAGCATCAGGTGAAAGGTATTGGCCACCACCATCCGGACGCCGATGCCGGCGAGTTCCGTCGCGGTCATCGATTTCACCGTCGCATAGGTACCAACCGGCATGAAGGCGGGTGTCTGCACATCTCCGCGCGGCAAGTGCACGCGCGCAAGCCGCGCCGCCCCGTCCGTCGCAGTGACCTCGAACCTCACACCGCGCCCGCCGACTGGCGAGTCACGAACATCGCGTCGCCGTAGCTGTGGAAGCGGTATCGCGCCGCCACCGCATGCCGGTAGGCGGCAAGGATGTTCCCGGTGCCACCGAACGCGCACACCAGCATCAGCAGCGTCGAGCACGGCAGGTGAAAATTGGTGATCAGGGCGTCGACTGCGCGGAACCCGAAGCCCGGATAGATGAACAGATCCGTCTGCGTGCGCAGATCGCCGCTGCACGAGGTCGCTGCCATCATCTCCAGCGCGCGCACGCAGGTCGTGCCGACGGCAATGACGCGGGCGCCGCGCCCACGCGCCGCGGCCACACGTTCGCGCGCGCGCCGCGAGATCTGCACGCGCTCGGCATGCATGACATGGTGCTCCACCTCGCTCACGCGCACGGGCTGGAAGGTGCCTGCCCCCACGTGCAGCGTGATGGCGACCGACTCCACCCCCCGGCCTGCAAGACGCGAGAGCAAGGCCGAATCGAAGTGCAACCCGGCCGTGGGGGCGGCCACGGCACCGGAGCAGCGCGCGTAGACGGTCTGATAGCGCTCGACGTCGAAAGGCTCGTCGCGGCGCTTGATGTAGGGTGGCAAGGGCACGTGGCCGAAGCGCTCGGTAAGCATCTCGACCGACAAGGGACCATCGAAGCTGAGCTCGAACAGCCCGTTCGCACCCGGGCGCACGCGCGCCGCGCAACCGCCCTCGAAACGCAACACGGCGCCGGGGCGAAGTCGCCCGCCCGCGCGCAGGAACGCACAGGCGCGCTGCCGACCGAGCACCCGCTCGATCAACACTTCGACCCGTCCCCCGCTCGGTTTCGTCGCATGCAGGCGCGCCTTGATGACGCGCGTATCGTTGAGCACCAGCAGGTCACCGGCAACCAGCATCGATTCCACGTCGGTGAACTGCCTGTCGGCCAGCGCGCCGCTCGCCCCGTCGACACACAGCAGGCGGCTCGCGCTGCGCCGCTCGAGCGGGTACTGGGCTATCAGTTCCCCTGGCAACTCGTAGTGAAACGCCGCCACGCGCATGGGCGATCCCGCGGGATGGATTGGAAGTCGGCGTCAGTATATATATTTTCGTGACACCGAAGTCCGGGGCCAGGAAATACCACGGATAGCATCGCATATCGAAAGTGGCAATACCGGGAACAAATAGGCTGTCCCTGAATTTCAGCGATCTCTATACTACGTCGCTACCCCGGCCGGGGTGGCGGAACCGGTAGACGCGCCAGACTCAAAATCTGGTCAGGGAAACCTGGTGAGGGTTCGAGTCCCTCCCCCGGCACCAACACTAGAGCGGTCACGCGGTCAGACGCGCGACTTGCGCGAGTTCGATTGCATCCGCCGCCGTCTCTATGTCGAAGCGTGATTGCAGACTCATCCAGAAGCCCGCGCTGGTACCGCGTTCGGCCACGGGAAAAGGGGTCCGAAAAGCGAAGGCGGGAAAAGGGGTCAGACCCCATAGAATTCACATCGAATTTGGGCGCTGCCATCAACCCCGGGCGGCCTTTCTTGATCGGCGCTCGCAGGGCGAATCCTTGCGGGGTCGGCCGGGGTGCCCCGGACCGAAGCGAACGGCCAGCTTCTGGAAAAGGGGGAAAAGGGGTCAGACCCCATAGAATTCACATCGAGTAGGCGGGAAAAGGGGTCCGGGAAAAGGGGTCAGACCCCATAGAATTCACATCGAATTTGGGCGCTGCCATCAACCCCGGGCGGCCTTTCTTGATCGGCGCTCGCAGGGCGAATCCTTGCGGGGTCGGCCGGGGTGCCCCGGACCGAAGCGAACGGCCAGCTTCTGCGCCAGCGTTGCCTTGAACCGCTCGTCTCCCAGCACGTGATTGTGCTTCAAAGCGTCGCGGATTCGGGAGAGTGTCTCCCCGAGCAAGGCCTGGGAGACGAGCCGCCGATATTCGCGTCGGCATTCAGAAGCGTCGTCACCAAGGGCAAGATAGGCAGGGTGCGGGCTCACCAGCGCCGAGCGCGCACCCAGCGCGTTGCAACAATAACTCGACCAAGGGTAGAGCGCCGGGTCCGCTACCATGGCGGCACGTACCGGGTTGAGCTCGATATAGCGATAACAATCGAGCAGGTATCGTTCAGTGTCTACCAAGCTCGCCTTGTATCGACCTTCCCAGAGCGTCCCGCTGCGCCCGTGTAGCACGTTGAAATACGTGACGTACTGCCCACCCAGATACTGAAGCAGATGCGGAACGGCCCGATCCCGGCGAGGGGTCAGCAGTAAATGCACGTGGTTGGTCATCAAGCACCAGGCGTGCACATCCACGCCATGGCGCACGGCGCCCTGCGCGAGGCGATCGAGGTAGCAGGCGCGATCATCATCGGTCAGAAACACCGTGTGTCGATTGTGGCCACGCTGCACGACGTGTTGCGGGATATCGATCAGATTAAATCGGGGGAGACGAGGCATCAAGCAACTCCTTTGCCGAAGTGCGCGCAATCCTTGCACGTACCGCCAGAGTCTATACGGCCCTTCTAGAATCGTCCACGGGCGAACTTTCCGGGCTCGTGCTCTTGCTCGTCCTGTCCGACAACATTTCAGGTGTTGCTGCCATTGGTAACACGTCAAGGATTGAGAAAGACGTTGGTGAACCTCAATGTTCGAAACCTGCCGGCGACGGTGCATGCGGCTCTTCGCGTGCGCGCCGCGAAGGCCAGGCGCAGCATGGAAGCAGAAGCGCGGGCCATCCTCGCCGAGGCGTGCGGGGTCGATGCCGCCACCATGACGGCGTTGGGACTGGTGACGTGGGCGGAAAAGCTCTATGAAGGACGCAAGCCCACAGGAGTCGTTGACGACCTCGTCGCCGAGCGCTGCCGCGATGCGGAAGCGGGAAAGTGATCGTGCTGGACGCTTCGGCACTCCTGGCCCTTCTCTACGCAGAACCCGGATATGAGGCCGTAACGGGTGTGTTCGATTATGCGTGCATGGGCAGCGTGAACGTGTGCGAGATCGTGAGCCGTTTCGCCAGAGATGGGCACGACCCGCGACAATTGCTGCTACGACTGCAAACCTCGCCGGACGACATCGTGGATTTCACTGCCGCACACGCCAGTCTTGCTGCTGAGTTGGTCGAGCTCACGCGCCGTGCAGAGCTTTCGCTCGGCGACCGTACGTGCCTGGGACTGGCAATGGATGGCCATGTTGCCGCGATGACGGCGGATCGGGCGTAGGCAGCATTGGACCTCGATGTTGAGGTCCGTCTGATCAAATAGCGGATAGGGGCGGGACGCCTTCATGTAGATTCTATGGGGTCTGACCCCTTAATTGCCTGTAGCCGGGAAAACTCCACGACCATCCAGTCATGACGTATCGCCCCACCTACGTTGGCTCCCTCTCACCGCCGGCGTCGCGCAACACCCCGCCGTCGAGGTTTCGAATCTCGGTCTGCGTCACGCCGACCCAGATTGCCGTGCCAAGGACGACCGAAGCACCGGCAGCCACCGCCAGCGGGAGCGAGGTGGCAGAGGCCACGGCACCGCCGAACAACCCCCCGAGGGAAATCAGGCTGAAGGCGATGCTGTGGAGGCCCATGACCCGGCCGCGCAGTGCGTCCGGCACGCTGAGCTGCAGGACGCTCATCGAGGAGATCAGAAAGATCGAGTTGCACACGCCCGGCAGGAACACGAACAATAGCGCCGCGAAGAACGCGCCCGGGATGAATTCGGCAAGCGAGGTGATCAGGCTGAAGGCGAAGAGTGCACCCGCGAAGAGCCCGATACCGGCCAGCATGATCCAGCCGAGCCGGCGCGCGCGCTGCAACCCGCCGGTGATCAGGGTGCCGGTGATCGAGCCGACCCCGGAGACCGACAGCAGAACACCGTAACCCTTCTCGCTCGCCCCGAGGAGATCGGCGAGCGCGGGCATCAGCTGGATGTACGAGGTGCCGAAGAACATGTTCACGAAGGTGAGCCCGATCAACGCCGTGAAGAGCCGACTGGCCGCGATGAAGCGCACGCCCTCGACGAAATGGCCGAGCGACACGCCGCCGGCCCGTACCTCTCGCGCGACATCGAGCGCCCTGATCACAAAGAACATGTAGACGAAGCCGGCCGCGGCCAGCGCGAAGAGGACAGCGGTGTCGGAGACGGCGATGACTATCCCGCCGATGGCAGGCATGATCATTCGGGTGCCCTGCCACAGCATGGAGTTGAGGGCCACCGCGCTCATCATGTGCTCGCGTTCGATGAGACTCGGGAAGAGTGCCTGGCGCGCCGGCCAGTCCAGGCCCGATACCAGACCGATCAGCGCGGCGATGAGCAGCACGTGCCACACGGCCACGACACCGGTGGCATCGAGCGCCGCGAGCAATGCAAGGAGGACCGCGATGATCATTGACGTGGTCATCAGAAGCCTGCGCTTGTCGATGCGGTCGGCAAGCACACCGCCGAACAACGTCATGAGTATGGAAGGCACCGAAGCCGCCGCACCAAGCAGGCCGAGATCGAAGGGGGAGCCGCTCAGCTCGAACACCAGCCAACCCTGACCAAGGACAAGCAACTGCGTGCCCCCGACCGAGGCGAGTGAGCCTAGCCAGAAGCGGCGGTAGTCGAGGGAGCGCAGCGCGTTGAATTGGACTGGAAGGGGCACGGAGGATCGGTGCTATTTGCCGGTGATGTCGTGATCGGGGACAAAGCGGATGATGCGGGGAGGCGCCTCGAATTTCCAGCTACCCTTGAGTCCTTGCCCCCCTGCCCGGCACCAGCAGGTCTCGGCGAGCCAGGGCCGGGCGAGCGGCCGCGCGCGAACGGTAC
>CAZSDY010000017.1:0-24333 GCA_964605765.1 uncultured Ectothiorhodospiraceae bacterium
GTTCGGCCTCGAGCGCGGCCAGGGCATGCACCAGTCGCTCGCTTCTCTCCGGGTGTCCGGGGCCCGCATCGTGTTGCAGAAATCCGGGATCGTGGAGCAATCCTGTGGCCATCGTGTTCGCCTCCCGTGTGATAGGAGCCAGCGCCGGGCCCCTGTGGTCGTCCCGGACCCCCCCCGCGGCCTGACCATGGTAACGATACCGTTAATGCTCGTTGCATTCTATTCCAATCCGGGCGAGTCGGAATGAATCAGAGCATCGAGTGCTCGAGGAGTTGCAGTTGCGTCGGGCTGGAAGTCACACTCGGGATGACGCTCTCGCAAAGACGCAAGGCTAAGGGAGGCTCCGGGAAGTCGTGATCACTATGGCATTAGCGGTGGTGTGACCCGCGGTCTCGAGACAGATCGATCTTCCTGGCGTGCTTGGCGAGAGCCATTTTTTGAAGATTCGGAGCTCATTGTCGCTTTGCACAATAATTCACGGCACCAAGAAAGGACCTGTACAAGCACCATGAAAGCACTGTCGAGCATGCCCGAGTCCGATCGCCGCGCGATTGTCGGCGTGCTGTTCGATGTCGACGACACGTTCACGACCGACGGGCGCGTGACCGCGACGGCGTACGGTGCACTGGAGCGGCTGCAACGCGCCGGCATCATGAGCGTGCCGGTGACCGGCCGGCCGGCCGGCTGGTGCGATCACATCGCTCGCATGTGGCCGGTCGACGCCGTGGTCGGTGAGAACGGCGCCTTCTATTTTCGCTACGATCGCGGTCGTCGCAAGATGTGCACGCGCTTCATGCAGGACGAGTGCCAGCGGCGCCACAACCGTGTGGCGCTCGAGGATATTGCACGCCGTGTGCTGGCCAAGGTGAGCGGCGCCGCCATTGCCTGCGACCAGCGCTTCCGGGAGACGGATCTGGCCATTGATTACTGCGAGGACGTGGAGCGGTTGCCGGCACATGCGGTCGATCGTATCGTCGAGATATTCGAGGCGCAGGGCGCCACCGCGAAAGTCAGCTCGATTCACGTCAATGGCTGGTTCGGCGACCACGACAAGCTTTCCATGACGCGCATCGCGATGCGCGAATGTTTCGACATCGACCTCGACGGCGAGAAGAGCACATTCTTGTTCGTGGGCGATTCGCCCAATGACGCCACCATGTTCCGGTACTTCCCGGCTTCGGTAGGTGTGGCCAACGTGAACGATTTTTCCGGTCGGCTGGTGGCGCCGCCCACCTACGTCACGCGGCGGCGCAGCGGGGAGGGCTTCGCCGAGGTGGTCGAGACGCTGCTGGCGGTGTCGCGCTAGAATGTGCCCGTACAGAAACGTCGACAGGCTCTCCCAAAGGCGCGAAGCACACATTCCGGTCTGAGTGCGATAGTCATCAACTTGTGGCTTTGCGATCTTGGCGTCTTGGCGAGAGGTGTTGTTTCTGGACGGAAGCTGGAATGGCGCGCGTCGCGCTCGGAATTTCTGTGACGGGATACCAGGAGGCATCATGACAAAGGCAATCCGTATCAACGAGACCGGTGGGCCCGAGGTCATGCAGTGGGTCGACGTGGCCGTTCCCGCGCCCGGGCCGGGCGAGATCCTCGTGCGTCATACCGCGGTGGGCCTGAACTTCATCGACGTGTACTTTCGAACGGGGTTGTATCCGGCCGCATCCATGCCGTTCACCCCCGGCCTGGAGGGCGCGGGCGTGGTCGAGGCGGTGGGCGAGGGCGTCGGTGATCTGTCGGTCGGCGATCGCGTGGCCTATGCCACGCCGCCCGTGGGCGCCTACGCCGAGCAGCGCGTGTTGCCCGCCGATCGCGTGGTGCGCGTGGCGCAGGGCATTGACGACCGCACCGCGGCGGCGATGATGCTGAAGGGCATGACCGCGGAGTACCTGCTGTGCCGTACTTACGCCGTGAAGAGCGGCGATGTCATCCTGTTTCACGCGGCTGCGGGCGGCGTGGGTCTGCTCGCCTGCCAGTGGGCCTCGCACCTCGGTGCGACCGTGATCGGGACCGTGGGCAGCGACGCGAAGGCCGAGCTTGCCGGGCGGCACGGTTGCCACCACGCAATCGTCTATTCGCGGGAAAACGTGGTCGAGCGGGTCAGGGAACTGACGGGCGGGCAGGGCGTGTCCGTGGTGTATGACTCCGTGGGCAGGGACACTTTCGATGATTCGCTGGATTGCCTGCGTCCGCGCGGGCTGATGGTGAGCTTCGGTCAGTCGTCCGGGCCCATTGCGCCGTTCGACCCGGGTATCCTGAGCGCCAAGGGTTCGCTGTTTCTCACCCGACCCTCGTTGATGACCTACAACGCGACGCGCGAGGCACTCAGCGGCTCTGCCCGCGCGCTGTTCGATGTGGTTGCGAGCGGTGCGGTCAAGGTCGAGGTCAACCAGAGCTTCGCGCTCAGCGAGGCGGCGCAGGCGCACCGCGCGCTGGAATCGAGGCAGACCACCGGCTCGACGGTGCTGATTCCCTGACCCGGACGAGCCGGAACCAAGCAGGGTATCGAGCCCTCGAGGCGTCGCGGCTTCACCGGGGTGGCGATCACACGCTGAATATTGTTCTCGCCAAGACGCAAAGCACGCGAAGGCGGGTTGCGGGAAATCCTGATCACGCGGGCATCATCGCGAGAGTCAACCGCCGTATTGAGGCAGATTGCTGTTCTTGGCGTGCTTGGCGGCTTTGCGAGGGCCATTATCATCGTGCGATACCTTGGCACCGCGCTACTCGGTGATCCAGCCGAACTGGTCGACGATTGCGAACAGATCGGTATCGCTCACTATGCCGATGGGGACATCGTCCTGCTCGACGACCACGCGGCGGATGTTGGAAGCGAGCATCTGTGAGGAGCAATCCCACAGCGGCATGTCGACCGGGACCGTGACCAGCGGCTTGGTTGCGATGTCGCCGACCGTCACGGTCATTGGCGAGCGGTTGGCATGCACGATGCGCGAGACCACGTCACGCTGCGTCATGATCGCCCACAGCCCGTCCTTTCCCGGTTCCACCAGTACGCTGCTCACATTTTTCTCGCGCATCAGATGCATTGCTTCCTGCACCACGGTGCGCGGTGTCACGGTGATCGGGAAACGCGTCATGATGTCCCCGGCCGTGGTCGGCGTGCGACCCGACGCCTCCATCTCCGCGAACGGCTCGGCCACGCGCCGCGCTTCGCGGGCGCGACGTTCCTCCTCGATCGCCAGGTGCCTGTTGCGGCGCATCGCATCGAAGTCGACGTTGCCCCGAATCTGGTCAATGAGCGCGTCGGCGAAGCGACTGGTAGGCACCTCGGTGGCGCCATCCATGAGGCGCGCGAAGTCGTAGGTAACGATTTTCTGCTTGATGACCTCGGGATAGGAAAGGGTGATCAGGTCGGCCGCTTCTCTCCAGCCGATGTACTCGAACATCATGACGCCGCTGAACAGCAGCGAGCTGGGGTTCACCTTGTCGAGATTGGCATACTTGGGCGCCGTGCCGTGCGTCGCCTCGAATACGGCAACGTGGTCCGCCATGTTGGCCCCTGGCGCAATGCCCATGCCACCCACTTCCGCGGCAATCGCGTCCGACAGGTAATCGCCGTTGAGATTCATGGTCGCGAGGACGTCGAACTCGCTTGGGCGCAGCAGCATGAGCTGAAAAATGATATCTGCAATGCGGTCCTTGATGATGATCTTGTCGGGCGGGCGCTTGCCGCCGTGCGCGCTGTACAGTTCTTCCTCCGTGATGGTGTATTCCGCGAACTCCTCGCGCGCGACCTCGTAGCCCCAGTTTCTGAAAGCGCCCTCCGTGAACTTCATGATGTTGCCTTTGTGGACCAGCGTGACGCTTTCGCGGCCGTGGTCGATGGCGTACTGAATGGCCTTGCGTACCAGGCGCTTGGTTGCGAAGGGACTGATGGGTTTTATGCCGATGCTGGCATCGTCGAAGAACTTGGCGCCCATCTCGGACTTGAGAAAACGCTCCACCTTGCGCACCTCGGGGGTGCCGGACCGGTACTCGATACCGGCATAGACGTCCTCGGTGTTCTCACGAAAAATCACGACGTCCACCCGCTCCGGCTCGCGCAGTGGCGAGGGCACGCCCGCGTAGTAGCGCACCGGCCGCACACAGGCATACAAATCGAGATCCTGGCGCAGCGAGACGTTCAGCGATCGGAATCCGCCCCCCACCGGTGTGGTGAGCGGGCCCTTGATGGAAACGATCACCTGCTGCATGGTATCGCGCGTTTCCTGCGGGAAGAAGTCGCCGTCGTACTTCTCGGCGGCGTTCTCTCCCATGTATAGCTCCATCCAGTGTACCGCGCGTTTTCCACCGTAGGCTGTGGCCACCGCGGCATCCCAGACGCGCAGGCACGCGCGCATGATATCGGGTCCGATGCCGTCGCCCTCGACGAATCCGAGAATGGGATTGTCCGGCACGCGAAGCTTCCCATTGTCAATGGTGATACGCGAACCTCCGCTCGGCCATTCGATGTGTGTGGCAGTCATCGTGCTATCCTTATGGTTGCTGTTCGAATGTCGCGGACTATATAGCCCATCATCTTCACCCTGCAACACAGTACACTCATGCTCGACGCGGCATCCCAAGCGCCGTATGATCCGCATGCAACGGGTTCCAACTGATGAAAGTTCTGCCTCCATAGGCCGGTCCTATGGGGTGCGTTGAATGTGATCCGAGCAAATAACAAGGTGCGCCTGACTGAATGTGTCAAGTGTTGAATGGGGAGGAGCTTGCCTCGGACGAGGCATACCAGCGTCAGATTCTGCAGGGGGTGTCGCGTACTTTCGCGCTGACCATACCGGCGCTGCCGGCAGATCTCTGTCGTGTCGTCGGTAACGCATACCTGCTTTGCCGCATCGCGGACACCATCGAGGACGATGCCTCGTTGAGCGCAGAGCAAAAGTGCTATTTCTCCGAGCGTTTCATGGAAGTGCTGGGCGAGACGACGTCGACCACCACGAGGTTCTCCCGGGAACTCTATCCGTTATTGTCGAGCGACACGCTGGAGGCGGAAAGGGACCTGATCCGCAACGTCCCGCGTGTCGTGCGCGTCACACGCGGCTTCAATGAAACGCAGCGCAATGCGCTGCGGCGCTGTGTGCGCATCATGTCGCGCGGCATGTCGGAGTTCCAGGAAGCGCAGACGGCCGTCGGCCTCAAGGACATATCCCAGCTCGATCGCTACTGTTACCACGTGGCTGGCGTGGTGGGCGAGATGTTGACCGAGTTGTTCTGTGATCATGTCCGCGAAGCACGCGCGCATAGGGAGACGCTTCTGCGCCTCGGTGTATCGTTCGGGCAGGGGTTGCAGATGACCAACATCCTCAAGGACGTCTGGGAGGATCTGCCACGCGGTGCGTGCTGGCTACCTCGGGACGTCTTCAGGGAATGTGGATTTGACCTGTCAAATCTGTCCGTGCGCAACCATGGCCAGCATTTTGCCATGGGCATGGAACGACTGATAGGTATCGCGCAAGGGCACCTGCGCAATGCCCTCGAGTACACGTTGATGTACCCGGCGCGTGAAGTGGGTATACGGCGATTTTGCCTGTGGGCGCTCGGCATGGCCGTCCTGACACTCAGAAAAATCCACCGTCACCTGGATTTCACCGCAGGCCAAGAGGTGAAAATCTCGCGCCGCAGTGTAAAATCAACCGTTTTGGTTACAAGCGTCGCTGCGCGGCACGATGTGCTGCTGCGGTTCTTGTTCGATTCCTTGACTAGGCGTTTGCCGGCACCTGCCGGATGCGGGGGGATAGCGTCGCGATCTTGAGCGTCCCGGCATGATGGGCGCACGACCGGTGTGGACATGAGAAACTCACATCCATTGCGGTCTGCGTTGGCGGAGCACGCGCTCGGCGGCGTGACGACACTGACTTCTACCGATCAGGAGTGTTATAGAATATGACGGCGGAACTTCGCCGCATGGCGATCGCTGATGCCGCGGTGGACGCGGGCTATGTACCTTCGGGGGAGCCGGTCGATGCCCTGAGGACGGCAATCGACTGGGCATGGGAGGGCGTGCTCGCAGAGCAACACGAGGACGGATACTGGTCCTACGGGTTCGAGGCTGACTGCACGATACCCGCAGAATATATCCTCATGACGCACTTCATGGGCGAGTTGGACGAAGCCCTGGAAGCCAAGATCGGTGTATATCTGCGTTCCAAGCAGGCTGAGCACGGCGGTTGGCCCCTGTATTACGGTGGGGGATTCAACATGAGCTGCTCGGTCAAGGCCTACTACGCGCTCAAGATTATCGGTGATGACCCGAGCGAGCCGCACATGGTGCAGGCGCGCGAGGCCATTCTGGCGAACGGCGGCGCTGCACGGGCGAACGTGTTCACGCACATTACGCTCGCGCTGTTCGGGCAGATTCCATGGCGTGGCGTCCCGTTCATTCCGGTCGAGATCATGCTGTTGCCGAAGTGGTTTCCGTTTCACATCAGCAAGGTCTCCTACTGGTCGCGTGTGTGCATGGTGCCCTTGTTCGTGCTCACCACGCTGAAGCCGCTGGCGAAGAATCCGCGGGGCGTCGATATCAGGGAATTGTTCACGCTGCCGCCCGAGCACGAGGATTATTTCCCAATCCGGTCTGGCCTGAACCGGATATTTCTGTGGCTGGACATGGTCGGACGGCTCCTGGAAAAGATGGTTCCGGGGTTCGTGCGCAAGCACGCTCTGGAAAAGGCGGAAGCCTGGGTCATCGAGCGCTTGAACGGTACGGATGGGCTCGGCGCAATTTTCCCGGCCATGGTGAACGCGCACGAGATGCTCGCCATCAGAGGGTACGGGGCCGATCACCCGTTGCGCGTGCAGACCAAGGATGCGCTGCGGCGCCTGCTGATCGAGGACGAGGAGGAGGCCTACTGCCAACCGTGCATGTCCCCCGTGTGGGATACAGCGCTCGCGTGCCTCGCCATCAACGAGGCCTCCGAGACCGGGAGTGAGCCCGAAGCCGTCAGGGCCCTAGACTGGCTGGTGCCGCGCCAGCTTTTGGATGCTCCCGGTGACTGGCGCGAGACGAGGCCGCAGCTTCGCGGCGGCGGCTGGCCGTTTCAGTTCGGCAACACGCATTATCCCGACATAGACGACACGTCGGCGGTCGGCTGGGTGATGCAGATCACCGATCCCGATCGTTACGAGGAGGCGATCGCGCGGGCGGCCGAGTGGACTGCCGGCATGCAGTCCTCGAATGGTGGATTCGGGGCGTTCGATGTGGACAACACGCATTACTACCTGAATGAGATCCCCTTCGCCGACCACGGGGCGCTGCTGGATCCGCCCACCAGCGACGTGACGGGCCGGTGTCTCGCGATGTTCGCCCTGGTCGACAAGCACGCGTATCGGGTGCAGATGCAAGGAGCGCTCGGTTTCCTCAAGCGTGAGCAGGAACCCGATGGCTGCTGGTTCGGTCGCTGGGGCACCAACTTCATCTACGGCACGTGGTCCGTGTTGTCTGCCTTGGAGATTGCAGGCGAGTCGTGCAATCAGGGCTATATCAAGCGCGCGGCGAACTGGCTGAAGCGCATGCAACGGTTTGATGGCGGCTGGGGCGAGGACAACCTGAGTTACTTCGAACCCTCCCTGAGAGGGCAGGCGGAGCGCAGCACGTCGTTTCAGACCGCGTGGGCGCTGCTTGGTCTGATGGCGGCCGGGGAAGTCAAATCGCATGCGGTGCGGCGCGGTATCGAGTATCTGATGCGCACCCAACGGACCGATGGACTATGGGAAGATCCGGAATTCACCTCCCCGGGTTTTCCGCGCGTGTTCTACCTGCTCTATCACGGCTACTGCCGGTATTTTCCGCTCTGGGCACTTGCCCGGTATTGGAATCTGACCAGGGTTTGAGCTTTCTGGGCATCGTTGCCGCGCTACCGCGCGAGGCCGCATGCCTCACCTCGCGGCGCCTGATCGCGGGGACGCAGACCGAATTGGGCCATGGTGCGCGACTGTGGCTCTGCGGAATCGGGGCGCAGCGCGCGGCCGGCGCCGCACAGGCGCTCGTCGATGGCGGCGCGCGGGCACTGCTGAGCTGGGGTGTCGCAGCCGGACTGTGCCCCTCACTGGAAGCCGGCCATCTGGTGCTTCCCGAGCACGTCGCGGGTAGGAATCTAGAGGTTTACGCGACGCACGTCCGATGGCATATCCTGCTGGCGGAGTTGCTCGGCGGGCGCATGCCGCTGAGCACGGGCGCGCTCGGTGAATCCGCCGTGCTTCTTCGCACGCCAGCGCAAAAGCGCGCATTCATGGAACGCACGGGATGCGTCGCGGCAGATATGGAAAGCGGGGCTATCGCCAGAGTGGCACAGTCGTGCGATATTCCGCTGATGGTCATTCGCGCCGTCGTCGATCCGGCGCACATGAAGGTGCCGGCATCGGGCATGGCCGCGATGACCGAGGCGGGTCGTTTCGACGCGCTGGCGTTTGCGCGTGCCGTCGTGCGCTCGCCCGGCGATCTTGCCCTGTTGCCCGGGCTGGCCAGGGCCTTTGGCCGCGCACTGGATACGCTGAACAGCGTGGCGCGCAGCGTGGGCCCCGACTTCGGTGCAGGGGTGGTCACGGGCCAGCCGGCCCCGGATGCGTCGGCGCGCGGGGTCTGAGATGATCGCCACGCGGGGATCGGGTCGAAACCCGGCAAGTTTGCCGATCGGCGGGAGAGTCCGTTGGCAATCCTGGTGACGGGCGCGACGGGGTTCGTCGGTTCGGCGGTGGTGCGGCACCTGCTGGAAGCGGGCCACGAGGTGCGCGTATTGGTGCGCCCGCACAGCAACCAGGCCAACATCGGCGAACTGCCGGTCGAAGTGTGCACCGGGGATCTGGCCGATCCAGCGTCCCTGTCGCAGGCGGTTTCGGGCTGTGAGGGTGTGTTCCACGTGGCGGCAGACTACCGGTTGTGGGCGCTGCGACCCCGGGAGTTGTACGACACCAACGTGGGTGGCAGCCTGAACGTGTTGCGGGCGGCCGCGGACGCGGGTGTCGCACGCATCGTGTACACGAGCAGTGTCGCCGTCCTGGGCCTGCACGCCGACGGCACGCCGTCCGATGAGAGCACGATTGCCAGCCTCGCCGACATGGTCGGCCACTACAAGCGTTCGAAGTTCCTGGCCGAGCACAAGATTCTCGATCTTGCGAGGCGCGAGCGCCTGCCCGTGGTCGTGGTGAATCCATCCACACCCATGGGTCCCAGGGATATCAAACCCACGCCGACGGGCCGGGTCATCGTGCGCGCGGCTGCGGGCAAGATGCCGGCCTATGTCAATACGGGGCTCAACCTGGTACACGTCGATGACGTCGCGCAAGGACACCTGCTTGCGTACCGCAAAGGCGTCATCGCCGAACGCTACATCCTGGGCGGGGAAGACTGGACCTTGCACGACATTCTCCGGGACGTGGCCGCGCTGACCCATCGCAGCGCGCCGAGGCTCGAGCTTCCGCACCAGGCCGTGATGCCTGTTGCCTATGTGTCGCAGGCCTGGGCACGAATCACGCGCTCGCGCCGCGAGCCCATGGTCTGCGTGGATGCCGTGCGCATGTCGAAGAAGCGTATGTTCTTCTCCTCGGACAAGGCGCGGCGCTGTCTGGGCTACAATCCGAGGCCTGCTCGCGAAGCCCTTCGCGATGCAGTAGAGTGGTTCACAGACCACGGGTACTGCTGACACGGAAGAGATCCGTGTCGCGCGCGTATCCGGGAGGCTGTTCAACACGCGAACTGGGGAAGCGGCCGATGGGTGCTGGCGCGATGATCTATCCGATGCTCGGCGTGGGGGCGTTTTTCGGCATGTTCTGGATCGGCTTCGTGACGGCCTACGAGCTCGGCCTGGGGTGCACGGCCATGCTGCTGAACGGCTTCTTGTTCGGGTGCGCCGGCAGCTATTTCATCGTGGGCATGGAAACCCGGGACGTCGCGGTTCCTCGTTCACGCGACGCGGTCAATCGAACTTGTTCATCACGACATCCGCCAGGGCGTTAGGTGCCGGAAGCCCGGCATGAAGAAGGTACTGGATCGCGAGCCGAAGCTCCGCCGCCGAACACCTGACGTTGAGGGCAAACAGCCTGGGGTCGGACCACGATAAGGTGCTCTGCCGGAGTGACCGGCAGGGTTGTTGGATCTCGTATCCTCGCCTCTGCTTCCGTGCCTCGCTATGAGGGATGACGGCTCAGTGACCAGTTCGCGTAGCACGGGCGAGCGCCAGGATGTTCTCGATCGGCGCCTTGAAGGGGATCTCGCATCCCGTGCTTAGCACAAAGGGCGCGGGCCGCGCGCTCTCGATGCAGGCGCGGGCTTCGCGAAACACTTTGTCGGGGCTTGCCTACGCGGCCGAGCACATGTCGTGCACCGCCGAGGAACAAGTAAGCAAGCGCCGTCCGGTCGGTTGGCTCGCCCCGCATAGCGCATCTCATGCGGGCTCTGGAAGTCAAGGTCTGTGGCATGATCTCCTCGAAGCTATCAATCCATAGTCAGAACGTCGAAACCCCCGATCAGTTGGAAAAGCACTGTCAATGTATGGCGGCCCCTGCTACGGCCTCAGGTGCTCCAGAATGACGGCTGGCAATCTATAGCACTAAGTGCGATACTGGTCAACGCTGTCAGCACCACACGATGCGGGCCTTCAAGACCAAGGTGTTCCACAAATGGGCGGCCGGAGAAGGGCTGACCGATGCGGCTCTCAGATCTGCCGTCGAGGAGATGGCCAAAGGTCTCATGGATGCGGACCTGGGTGGCCACGTGGTCAAGAAGCGTGCGGCGCTTCCGGGGCGTGGCAAGAGCGGGGGTGTGCGCACGCTGGTGGCGTTCATGCACGGTGAAAGGGCGTTCTTCATGTACGGCTTCGCCAAGAGTGCGAGAGCCAACATTAATCAAAAGGAGTTGAAAGCGCTGCGGCTGATGGCGGCGCAATTACTGGGTTACAGCAATGCGGGGCTCAGCAAGGCGCTGAAGGCTGGTGAGCTCATCGAGATCGAGGTAGAGAACGATGGCCAAGTCCATTCTGGGCACGGTCCATGAAACGGCCAAGGGCTTGCATGAGGCGGGTGTCATGGACGCGCAGACCATGCGCGAGTTCGATGCGCTGTGCCTGGCGCCGGTCAAGGTTTACACGGCCGCGCAGATCAAGCGTCTGCGGCTCAAGTGCAAAGCGAGCCAACCGGTGTTCGCGGCTTATCTGAACACCAGTGCGTCCACGGTGCAGAAGTGGGAGCAGGGACAGAAGAAACCCAACGGGCCTTCACTCAAGCTGCTGAACCTGGTCGACCGGAAGGGCCTGAAAGCACTCGCCTGAGTCCTTGCACACCCCGAGCGTTCGCCAGGGACCGCGGCGGCGCTCGATGCGGGGAACGCGCCCGCGCCGTCGCTCAGAAAGACGAGCACACGCGGGTCGCGCGAGGTACCTACGCGTACGCCGCATGTTGTGTGAATCAACTCGTAAGCTTGCGAATACAGGTTGATACTGTGATACTGTGAGAATGAAAAATATCACAGTATCCATTGATGACAAACTGCATCATCGGGCTCGTGTTCGAGCTGCTGAGCGCAACACTTCCCTGTCGGCGGTGGTGCGGGAGTTTCTTACGGTATTCGCGGGTGAGGAAACGGATTTTGAGCGGCGCAAAAGGCTGCAGAAACAAACCCTCGCTTCA
Source organism: uncultured Ectothiorhodospiraceae bacterium (assembly GCA_964605765.1). Classification (GTDB taxonomy): domain Bacteria; phylum Pseudomonadota; class Gammaproteobacteria; order HK1; family HK1; genus CAZSDY01. Next base: position 11,638 of record CAZSDY010000017.1, read on the forward strand.
ATAACGTCTTTTCGTGCCGGTGATCGATTGAAGCGTGACGCAGTGTATGCGCAGCGTGAGATTCGTTGATACCAATATCCTCCTTTACGCTGTCAGTACCGCGGTGGAGGAAGAACAAAAGCATGATCGAGCGCTGGAGATTCTTGATGCAAATGACATAGCGCTCTCAGTGCAGGTATTGCAGGAGTTCTATGTGCAGGCGACGCGCCCGTCAAAACCCGAGCGACTCACACACGAGCAGTCGGTCGCATTGATTGAATCCTGGTTGCGCTTCCATGTCCAGGAAATTTCCACTGTTATGCTGCAGAACGCGCTCGCCACCCGGGCACGTTGGCAGATCTCGTATTGGGATGCGGCAATTGTGGAAGCAGCCCGAATCGCACGCTGCGATATACTACTGTCAGAGGATCTTCAGCACGGAATGGATTTCGCGGGATTAAGAGTAGTGAACCCGTTTCGTCCAGAACAATAGATCTCTGGTCAACTGCCATGCTCATTGGCAGCTACAGGGACAGGCGGTGGCGGAACTGGCCTGCGAGCGGCTTCCCGGCGGTCGCCTGATCGTGAAGGATCACGAGCATATTACCCAGGCCGTCGAGTCCACCCGGCGGGGCGCACGGGATACCCGCGTGCACTCCCCATCATCGCGCCTACACGTGATAGCGATCCGCGCCACTCACGAGCCCGGCCATCCAATAAGCTTGCGCGCCGATGGCGCCGGCAGGCAGCAAGACCCAGGTCAGATCACCGAGCGAGAGCGCGAGCACGATGAAGCAGAAGTCGGCGCGGCTGAGCTCGCGAAACGCGAACAGCAGGTAGCGACGCCATGTATCGGGTGCGGCGCTGTATTCCCAGCTCTCGGCGCCGGCCTTCGGGGAAAGCCTGGAGCGCGCGGCACGGCGCTCTCGCAACCACAGGTTGATCGTACCGCCCGCCACGGCGGCGAGCCCCATCCACAGCCACAGCGCCTGGCCGCTCGCGTGCGACACGCCGAATCCCAGTCCGGCAAAGAATGCCGAGTGGACGACCCAGTCGACCAGCGTGTCGAGCCTTTCGCCTGTCTCGCTCATCATCCCCTTGGCCCTCGCGAGCTCGCCGTCGCTGTGGTCCAGCACGTAGTACACGACCAGCAACACGGCGCCGGTCACCGACAAGCCCCGACCGCCCAGCGCAAAGCATGCTGCGCCGGCAAGCCCGGGGAACAGAGCGAGGAGTGTCACCGTGTTCGGAGTCAGCGGGGTCGCAACCAGTAATCGGGTCAGATGACAGGAAAGATGCCGGATCAGCGGAAACGTTCGGCTCGGTGCGTGCAATGTGCGGATGCCCTGTTCGATACAGACGCACATTGTCAACATCGGCGCCGTGATGGCAAGCACCATGCGGCGCATAATCCGCCAGGCTGGATGCATCGATGGCCCAAACTGCCGAGTGATTCTCGAGCGAGTCCTAAGCCGTGCCGCGGGCGCTGTTGGTCCCATAACCCGATACGGTTTGGACTCATTCCGGCGCATGATTGGGACTAGACTGGCAGGTGGCCAGTTGCATAACGAAAGTGGGCCAAATCCTTGAGCGGGGTCGGGCGAAGGGAAATCTAACCGACTTGACCGTTCGACCCGCCTGGGGTCAAATTCGTTATCGTGTCGAGACAATCTCTGTTCTAGGCAATCACGTGAGCTAGTGAAGAGAAGAACCAGTAGCCATTGGAGGAAAGTCCATGAGTAAAAATACCTCGAGACAGGTGAGCCGGCGTACCGTGCTCAAGACAACGGCGGCCGCCGGTGCCGCCGCCGCGGTGGGTCCGTGGGTCGTGAGCCCGAAGGTGCTCGCTTCATCGGGAGAGGTGAACGTGCTGATGTGGTCGGATTACCTGCCCCCGGGCTTCATCAAGTCCTTCGAGAAGGATACCGGCATCAAGCTCAACTACACCGGCATCGGATCCAACGAAGAAATCATCAACAAGATGAAGGTCACCAAGGGCGAGGGCATAGACATCTCCAGCCCAACCAATATGCGCTCGCTGCAGTGGGTGGACCTGGGCGTGCTGCAGCCATTCGATATTGGCCGCATCAAGAACATCAAGAACGTCAATCCCGCCATGCTCAAGGTCGGCGACACCGAGTGGAACTTCGGCGGCAAGGGCTCGCACTGGCTCCCGCACATCTGGGGCACCGAGGGCGTTGCCTGGCGTACGGACCTGTGGACGCCGCCGCGTGCCGGCGAAACGCCGAGCTATGGTGACGTATGGCAGCCCGACGTCAAGGGCAAGACCATGATGCGCCCGCATTCCGGCATGCTCGGCGCCGGCCTTTATCTGGAGACCACCGGTGCGCTCGCACCGGGCGCCATGAAGAAGGCATACAACGACGAAGACACCATGCGCAAGACCTGGGAGCAGGTGACGCAGTACTGCATCAAGAACAAGGCGCAGCTCAAGCTCTTCTGGAACGACGCTGACACGCAAAAGAACGGCCTGCTCAACGAGGGCGTGCTGGTTGGCCAGACCTGGGACGGACCGCCCATCACGTTGATGAACGATGGTGAGCCCGTGCAGTACCGCGCACCGGTGGAAGGCGCGCTGGCGTGGGTGGACGGCATGGCGTTGTCGAAGAAGGCCGGCGATCTCGACGCGGTATACGCGTTCATCGACTACTGCTATACGCCGGAGTTCGCCGGCAAGTCCATCGACGGTGGCGGTGACGCCGCCTGGGGCGGACACGGATACAACTCTGCGGTGCTGGGTGCCGACAAGTTCGCGAGCGCGCAGTACGGCAAGGTTTTCGGTTCCGTGTATCCAGGTGACTCGCTGGGAAATCTGTGGCCGTGGCCCAAGGAGCCGCAGTGGTATGCGGACGTGCGAACGGAGTATGTAAACCGTTTCAAGAGCGCCTAGGCGGCATGATGTTGCCCCCCTCCCGGAGACTGTAGCGCTTCGGGAGGGGATCCCGCGAGGTTGCGTGCCTGCTGCCGGCGATGCATCAGGCGCGATGGCGGGGGTTGGCGGCCGCGGCGTTTGTGGGGTTGGCCGCCCGGTAAGAAGAAAAAGGTTTGGCGCCCGGCCCCAGTGGCGGGCAGTGGGGATGGATATCAATCACAGGTAGTGCATCATGAGCGCAGATGTCGAACTGAGCGACGTTTGGATCAAGTTTGGCGAGTTCGTTGCGGCCAGGGACGTCAACATCCACATCAAGGAAGGCGAGTTCTTCAGCTTTCTCGGTCCTTCAGGATGCGGCAAGACCACGTTGCTACGCGCTGTCTCCGGATTTCTGGAGCCATCACAGGGAGTGGTCAGGATCGGCGGCACGGATATGGCGGGGATAGGGCCCAATAAGCGCCCGACGGCGCTCATTTTCCAGAATCTCGCCTTGTTTCCACTCATGACCGTGTGGGAGAACATCGCGTTTTCCCTCGAAGTGAGGGGCGTCGGAAGGGCGGCGCGGCGCAAGAAGGCCGACGCGCTGCTGGAACTCATCGCGTTGCCTGACCAGGGCGACAAGATGTGCCACGAGCTCTCGGGCGGGCAGCGCCAGCGCGTGGCTATCGCGCGCGCGTTGTGCGCGGAACCCGATGTGCTGTTGCTCGACGAGCCCTTGTCGGCGCTCGATCTGAAGCTCCGCCAGCACATGCGTACCGAGCTGCGCGCCATACAGCAACGTGTCGGCATCACCTTCATCTACATCACGCATGACCAGGGCGAGGCGCTCATCATGTCGGACCACATCGCCGTGATGAGCGCCGGCGTCGTCGAGCAGGTGGGCGACGGGAACACGGTGTATGACTCGCCGGAGAGCGCTTTCGTGGCGTCGTTCGTCGGGGAGAACAATCTGTTCAAGGGCCGCGTGACGGAGGTCACGGGGGAACATGTCATTGTCGATTCGAACGTCGGACCCCTGCGCGCACGAAACGCGAAGAGACACGGCGAGGCGCAGCTCAAGCACAATGACGATGCGTTCGTGTTCGTGCGACCCGAGTCGCTCAGGTTCAGCAACGGCGAGAACGTCGACAACACGGTAAAGGCGCGGGTTCACCAGCAGGAGTTCGAGGGCAACTTCTGGCAGGTGTATCTCGAGGTCCCGAACAGCGAAAAGCACATCAAGATGTCCATGGTCAACGACGGCCGGGAAGTCGGCCACAGCACGGGCACGGATGTGACCATGGGGTTCTCGGCCGATCTGGCAGTGGCATTGCCCGAAGGGTCTCTGGCCGCGGAATGAGGTTAAGGTAACGCGATGAACCCGAAGGCCTATTTGCGCAACTTCTTTCTGAAGAACGGTATGGCGCTCGGCGTCTTTCTGCTTGCGGCGGTGGGGATCTGGATCTTCATCATGATTCTCGCACCGCAAGTTTTCATGGTCGACTTCTCCTTCCGGCACAACCTGCCGCCGGCCGAGATCGGGAGCGCTGCCGACACGCATACGATCGAGCATTACAAGTACATGGTCTATGGGAGCGCCAAATCCGAGGGCGAGTACAACACGGTCGATCTGAGCGTTTTCGGGCGCACGCTGCTGGCGGCATTCCTGGTCATGTTGTTTGACCTCGCCCTGTGCTATCCCATCGCATACTACCTGGCTCAGGTCGCTCAGGGCGGCTGGGGCAGGCTGATGGTGCTCTCCCTCATCGTGCCGTTCTGGGTCAATGAGATCCTCAGGGCGTTCGCGTTTCGAATCATGTTCGGTACCGCGGGCGTGATCAACAGTGTTCTGATGGGCCTCGGCATCACCCAGGAGCCTTACGATTTCATCCGCGAGGACGTGGCCTTGTACGCGGGTCTGGGCTATGCCTTCATCCTGCTGATGATTTTCCCGCTCTACAACGCCATCGAGAGCCTCGACAAGAACCAGATAGAGGCAGCGCGCGACATGGGGGCGTCCTGGTTGCGCATCCATTTCCGCATCGTCATCCCGTATGCCAAGCCCGGCATCAGCTCGGGGTGCACCATGGTGTTCATGCTCACGGCCGGCGCGCTGGCCTCGCCGCAGATTCTCGGTGGGCCGAGCAACCTGTGGTTCACCCAGCTCGTGTTCCAGTGGTTTAATCAGGGGCAGAACTGGAACCGCGGCTCGGCCTACGCCCTGGTGCTGCTGATATCGACCATCGTGCTGGTGATGATCGCGATGAAGGTGTTCAAGCTCCGGCTTGGAGACATCACGCGATGAGATCGGACAAGTTTCTGCGCGTTCTCACGATCGCGTTCGTGCTGGCCTTCTTCGCCTACCTGCTGGGGCCGCTCATCATCATGAGCGTAACGGCCTTCAACAGCTCGCACTTTCCCCGTGTGGCGCCGTTCGAGTGCTTCTCGGTCGAGTGGTTCAACGTGCTCATCAACGACAGGGACCTCATGCTGGGCCTGAGGAACAGCTTGATTATCGGCGCCGGCGTGGTGGTGCTGGCCATGCCCATCGGGCTCGCGGGCGCGCTGATGCTCTCGCAGGTGGCCCCACGGCTCAGGGCCTGGTATTACATGGTCGTGATATCGCCGATCCTGATTCCGGGGGTGGTGCTCGGCATCTCCACGCTGGTGTTCTGGCGCAGCGTGAGCAGAACCTTCGGCGCCGAGTGGCTATACGACGGGATCTTTCTCTCCATCGTGGGACAGGCAGCGTTCATTTCCGCGTACAGCATGCTCGTGTTCCTGTCGCGGCTGCAGCGCTTCGATCCCGCACAGGAAGAGGCGGCGCTCGATCTGGGGGCCACGCACGTGCAGACCTTCCGCAAGGTACTGTTGCCGTTTCTCAAGCCCGCCGTCGGCTCGGCCGCGGTGCTCGCTTTTCTGGCCTCATTCGAGAACTACAATACCACCGTCTTTACGATCCTGTCTGACAAGACTCTGACGACCGTGCTCGCGAGCAAGGTCCGTTACGGCATCAACCCGTCAATCAGCGCACTGGCGGTCATAATCGTTGCCCTCACCCTGATCGGCGCCGTGGTTTTCGAGATCATCAAGCGCCGCGAGGAATCGCGCTACAAGGAATCGATGATGGTTGCGCGCGGCGAGCTCGAGCGCCGCTCGAGGCAGCGCAGTATTTTTGCCGAACCTGCGATGTTGACGTTCCTTATGGTCGTCCTGGTCGGCTTCACCACGGTGTACGTCGTCGGGACCGTGGGGGTGAGCGAATGCAAGGCGGAGGTCAAGGTGGAGAAGAGGCGCCTGGCCCAGAAACGCATCAAGGAGCGCCAGACGCTGGAGATGTTCAAGCGCGCCCCCAAGCCGGGTCCCGACACCGGCACCGGCGGCGCCTCGGCCCCGAAAGTGCAGGCCAAGGGCACCGAGGGCTACCAGAGCATCTTCGCGCCGACGAACCTGGAGGACCAGGTCGAGTCGAAGCCGGCCGAGGAGAAAATCAAGGCCAAGGGCACCGAGGGCTATCAGAACATCTTCGCGCCCACGAACCTCGAAGACCAGGTGGAATCGAAAGGCACCGATTGACCCGGCGCTCAGGGCTCGCGAAACAATAACTCCCCATTTTCGAACGCCGGTCCACTCTGTCCGGCTGCGTTGCTCGTCGCTTGGAGAGTGACTATTCGCCCTCCTTGCGCCTTGGAAGGCGCGCGCCTCGACGCCCGAAAACGCGAAGTTATTACTCCGCGAGCCCTTGGCGCCCGTGCGCAGGCATCAGCTGGACGCCAACGGCCGGGACAATGATCGCACGCCATCCCTGCTCTCATACGCTGAAATAACCGCCAGTATTCCTTCGGCGGTGAGCCCCGCGTCGGCGAGCATGTCGTCACGCTCGCCATGCTCTATGAATCGATCCGGCAGCGCGTGGTTGATCACGGAGATGCGCACATCGTTGGCCATGAGGCACTCGTTGACCGCGCTGCCCGCGCCACCTCCCAGCGCGTTCTCGTCGATGGTAACCAGCAGTTCATGGCGCTCCGCCATGCGCAGCACCATGTCTTCGTCCAGTGGCTTGACGAAGCGCATGTTGACTACCGTGGCGTCGATCGTCTCCGCCGCTTCCAGGGCCGGCGCCAGCATGGGGCCGAAAGCAAGCAGCGCAACGCCCGAGCCCTCGCGCCGGATTTCGGCCTTGCCCAGGGGCAGTGCCGTCATTTGCGCCACTATCGCCGCCCCGGGGCCTTTACCTCGTGGGTAGCGGACCGCGGCCGGCTGGTTCAGCATGAACCCCGTGTAGAGCATCTGGCGGCACTCGTTCTCGTCGGCCGGTGTCATCACTACCATACCCGGCAGGCAGCGCAGGTAGGTCACGTCGAAGGAGCCGGCGTGCGTCGGACCGTCGCCGCCGACGACGCCCGCCCGATCGAGGGCGAACAGAACCGGGAGCTTCTGTATGGCGACATCGTGGATGACCTGGTCGTAGGCGCGCTGCAGGAACGTGGAGTAGATGGCGACGACCGGCTTCATGCCTTCGCAGGCGAGGCCCGCGGCCAGCGTGACACTGTGCTGCTCGGCGATCCCCACGTCGAAATAGCGCTCGGGGAACTGCTCGGCGAATTGCACCAGCCCTGAACCCTCGCGCATTGCCGGCGTGATGCCGACCAGGCGCTTGTCGGTGGCGGCCATGTCGCACAGCCAGTTTCCGAACACCTGCGAATAGGTCGGCCCCGACTTGGCTTTCGACGCTACCATCCCGATCTTGGGATCCATCGGCGCCCCGATGGCGTGGTACTTCACCGGATCGGCCTCGGCGGGCGCGTAACCCTTGCCCTTCTTGGTGACCACGTGAAGCAGGCGCGGGCCCTCCACGGGACGCAGGTTACGCAGCGTCGCAATGAGGGTGTCTATATCGTGTCCGTCGATGGGCCCGAAGTAGTTGAAGCCGAGTTCCTCGAACAGCGTGCCTGGCACGATCATGCCCTTGACGTGCTCCTCTGCGCGTCTCGCGAGCTCCCACACGCTCGGCATGCGGCCGAGCACCTTCTTGCTGCCTTCGCGTACCGTCGAATAAAGCTTGCCGGACAGGACCTTGGCGAAGTAGTTCGACAACGCCCCGACGTTGGGCGATATCGACATGTCATTGTCGTTGAGAACCACAAGCAGGTCCGTGCCCTGCTCGCCGGCATGATTGAGTGCCTCGAAGGCCATGCCGGCTGTCAGCGCACCGTCACCGATGATCGCCACGACCTTGCGGTCGGCGCCCTGGCGAGAGATGGCTTCGGCCATGCCCTGTGCGCCGCCGATCGAGGTTCCCGCATGGCCCACACCGAAGGTGTCGTACTCGCTCTCGGCACGCTTTGGAAAAGGCGTGATTCCCCCGCGTTTGCGCACGGTGTGAATTGTGTTGCGCCGGCCTGTGAGGATCTTGTGCGGATAGCTCTGGTGTCCGACGTCCCACACCAAGCGGTCGTCCGGGGTGTTGAACACGTAGTGCAGGGCCACGGTGAGCTCGATGGCGCCCAGCCCCGCACCGAAATGACCCGTGGACTGGGCTACCGACTCGATCAGGAAATCTCGCAGCTCGCTCGCCACGTCGCGAATCCGCCCCTCGGGCAAGCGGCGCAGGTCCGCGGGCGTGTTTATCTCGTGCAACAGGGGAAAGCGGTCGCTCTTCGACATGCGTACCAAGCTATTGTCGTTGATTATCAAGTGATTCTACATGATTGCGGTGCGGAAAGGGGCGTCGCGCAGTTGGATTTCGAGCGCGAATTGGTAGATCATTGGAAAACGACGGCCGCTGCTTGCGGCACGCGCTCTGCGTGCCGGGTGGGGGCTGTTTTTTAATGAGCGGGGGAAAGGCGAATGACACATTCCGTCGACTTCCTCGGTCTGTAGTCGTAATCGGAAGTTTCCTGACGGTTTTGGGGAGGAGATATGGGCGTTCCCTTGAGGCAGCAGATTCGGGTGGGCTTGTACGTTCTCGGCAAGAAGCTGCGCGGCGTCGAGCGGTATCCGCTGGTGCTCATGCTCGAGCCCTTGTTCAAATGCAACCTGGCGTGTGCAGGGTGCGGGAAGATCGACTATCCCGATCACATACTCGACAAGAGGATCGGGGTCGACGACGCATTGGCGGCAGCCGATGAATGCGGGGCGCCCGTGGTCTCCATCGCCGGAGGGGAGCCTTTGATCCACAAGGAGTTGCCACAGATCGTGGCGGGTCTCATCGAGCGCAAGAAGTTCGTCTATCTTTGCACCAATGCGCTGCTGCTCAGGAAACGTATCAAGGATTACAGCCCGTCGCCGTATCTGACATTTTCCGTCCATCTCGATGGGTTGCGCGAGCGCCACGACGCGTCGGTTTGTCAAAGCGGCGTGTTCGACCGTTGCGTGGAGGCCATCCGGCTTGCGCGGCACAAGGGCTTCCGAGTGACGGTGAACTGCACGCTGTTCCAGGAGGAGTCGGCCGAGGACGTCGCCGAGTTCATGGATCAGTGCACGGCGCTCGATGTGGAAGGCGTCACGGTGGCACCCGGCTTCAGCTACGAACGCGCCCCCGCGCAGGAGGTCTTCCTCAAGCGCACCGGCAGCAAGCAGCTTTTCAGGGACATATTCAAGCTCGGCAGGGGTCGGCGCTGGCGCTTCAACCACTCCAGCCTCTACCTGGACTATCTGGCAGGCAATCAGACTTATCAATGCACGGCGTGGGGCAATCCGACACGTAATGTATTCGGCTGGCAGAAGCCGTGTTATCTGTTGGTCGGAGAAGGGACGGTGCCCACGTTCAAGCAACTCCTGGAGGAGACGCGCTGGGACGACTACGGCGTGGGCCGAAATGCCAAGTGTGCGGACTGCATGGTTCATTGTGGCTTCGAGCCGACGGCCGTCAACGATGCAGTGGCGCACCCGCTCAAGGCCCTGCGCGTGGCGTTACGTGGACCACGCACGGACGGCCCGATGGCGCCGGACCCCATGGCTCCCGCAGTACGCGGCAATGAGGGTGAGCCCGAGCCGGATACCTCGGAAAGAGTGAAACGCGTCGCCTGACGCGGGTCTCGTCACACGGGGTGCTGATCGCCAGTGCAATGATCGCCGATGCACTGGCCGTTGCGGGCGCCGTGATCTGGATCCTGGTCATCGTGCTGCCGTGGCGTGCCTGGAGCACGCGCGAGCGCATGGACGAGGCGCAAGCCGGTGAAGCCGCGCTGCTCGATGATGTGACCGTGCTCATCCCCGCGCGCAATGAGGCACCGATGCTCGGCGAGACGCTGCCCGCGGTGGCCGCGCAGGGCCAGTGCTTGCGGATCATCGTCATTGACGACGCGTCCAGCGACGCGACCGCGGATGTCGCAATCGGGTGTGGCATCCGAGGGCTTCGTGTCATTGAGGCGGGCGCGATGCCGCGAGGCTGGACAGGCAAGCTGTGGGCGCTGGAGCAGGGACGCGCCATGGCCGATCGCCCCTTCGTGGTGCTGCTGGACGCGGATATCGCACTCGCACCAGGTGTCTTGCGACGCCTGCGGGAAAGGTTGCTGCATGAGCATCTGGGACTTGCCTCATTGATGGTGCGGCTCGACATGTCGGGTTTCTGGGGAAAGCTCCTGCATCCTGCCTTCGTGTTCTTCTTCAAGCTGCTCTACCCGTTCCGGTTGTCGAATTCCAGGCGTTGGCCGGTGGCGGCGGCCGCGGGAGGGTGCATCATGCTGCGCCGCGAGGCGCTGGCCGACATCGGTGGATTCGCGGGCCTGAGAGACGCGCTGATTGACGACTGCGCGCTGGCACGTCGAATCAAGAAGCGAGGCTACGGGACGTGGATCGGTCTTACGCGCCAGGCGTGCAGCCTGCGGTCCGGCACGCACTTGCGCGACGTCTGGCAGATGGTCGTGCGCACGGCATTTACGCAGCTTGCCTATTCGCCGTACTGGCTCGCCGTGTGCACCGTGCTGATGCTGGGCGCGTTCGCCGGTCCGGTGCTGGGGCTTTTTTCCGATAGCGAGGGTATGCGAGTCACTGCGCTCCTCGGCCTCGCCGCGATGTGCGTGGCCTACGTGCCGACGCTGCGCTATCTCGGGCGTTCTTGGGCTTGGGCATTGGCCCTGCCGCTCACCGGCACGCTCTTTCTGATGATGACCTGGCATTCGGCTGTGCGTTACTGGTGCGGAAGTCGATCTCGGTGGAAGGGCCGCTCGTACCCGAGCGCCGTGTCGCGATGACGCGGAAGTCGACCGCTGCGACCGCACACGGCGCCGTCAACGGTCGCGCGCCGGGGATTCGCAGTCTGTGCTGGTGGTTTCACCACGGCCGCCATCGTGACCTGAACTGACCTTTCGCCCGGTCGTCCGGGACGGCCCGGCAGGTGGCGACACCGTGTGCTATATTGCAATCCATGATGCACGCTATTGGATTCCCAGTATCGGGCGCTTCATGTTGATCCCATCCAGATTCGCACTGTGTTGCGTTGTGCTGGTGGCGGGCTTGGCTGTATTTCCATCGGGCGTGGCGCAGGAACAGGCGGCTACGACTACCGTAGATACGTTCCATCATGCGCTCGTCAAGACCATGCAATCGGCGAAGTCGCTCGGTTTCGCGGGCCGCAGGGACGCGCTCGACGCGGTGGTCAAATCGACCTTCGACCTGCCGTTCATCGCCAGCATCGCCGTCGGGCGGCACTGGAAGTCGTTCAGCGGGTCGCAGCGGGCGGCCATGGTCGATACGTTCACGCGCCTGACCGTGGCAACCTATGCGTCACGATTTGACGACTACGGTGGGGAGAAGTTCGTGGTCACCGCGGTCAGGGAGTTAAAGCGGCGCCGCATGCTCGTACGCACTGAGATCAGATCGCCCGACGGCGATGTCGTTCAACTCGATTACGTGCTGCACGAGAGCGCAGGTGCGTGGAAAGTCATCAATGTCATCGCGGACGGTGTCAGCGATCTTTCCATCAAGCGTTCGGAGTACGCGAGCATCATCAAGCAGAACGGTTTTGATGGTTTGATTTCGCGCATAAACGATCAGATTTCGAAGCTCGCCGGAAAATCCTAGTGGGTTTACGGGCCAAAATTTGGTATATAACTGGCGTCTTTCCGGATCACCCCCTTAACCTGGACGAGAACGAGGAGGAATGAATGAGCACTTACCGCGATCGTGGCATCATGCTGGCCGCCTTGGTGGTCTTGTTCGCGGCATTTTCCGCTGGCTGTGCCACGTCTCCGGAGTCCGTCGAAGAGGGGGACCCGTTTCAGCCCATGAACAGGGGGTTCAACAACTTCAACACCGGCCTGGATGAGGCGATTATCAAGCCGGTTGCCGAAACCTACGTGGATGTGACACCGGAAGCCGTGCAGGACAGCGTCTCGAATTTCTTTGACAACATATCCTATCCCAATGTCATCGTGAACGACCTGCTGCAGGGTAAGCTGACGCAGGGGTTGTCGGACATCGGGCGATTCCTGATCAACAGCACGGTGGGACTGTTGGGATTATTCGATCCGGCGAGCAGCATGGGCATGGCCGAGCACGACGAGGATCTGGGCCAGACGCTGGGCGTTTGGGGTGCGGGCGAGGGTGTATACCTGGAGCTACCGTTTTTCGGCCCCAACTCGATGCGCGATGCGCCGGACATTCCCCTGAGCGCGTACACGAACCTGTTGTTCTATGTGAGTGAGGCGGCGGTGACGGTGCCGCTTGGCATTCTCGGTGCCATCGACACCCGCGCGCAGCTCCTGACGGCCACCAAGGTTCGCGATGAATCGGCGCTTGACCCGTACATTTTCACGCGCGAGGCTTACCGCCAGCGCCGCGTGCATTTGATATATGACGGGGATCCGCCGCTCGAGGAATTCGACGAGACTGAGTACTAG
>CAZSDY010000018.1:0-23832 GCA_964605765.1 uncultured Ectothiorhodospiraceae bacterium
CCGAATCGCCACCGGTCGAACGGCGAGTTGGCCGAAATCAGCGTGCGCTCGTAGCCGCTGCGGTCGTCGCCCGGACCGTGCCGGCTCGGCGGTGCCGCAACGACGAGCGGTGCCGCGGAGGCTGGCGCCGCGGCGTTGGCCTGCTCGGTCATGAGCACCGTCTCGATATCGCTGGCAACGGTCTGCGCGTGCAGAAAGGAGACGCTGTAGACGTTGCGTATGCGTTTCTCCCGGTCGATGAGATAGACCCGCAGGACATGTGAGCGAGCACCTGGGCGTCATAGACCTCCCCGAGTGCGGGGCTGCTGGCGCTTGGCTTCGTAAGCCTCCCCGAGTGCGAGGCTGCTGGCGCTTGGCTTCGTAAGCCTCCCCGAGTGCGGGGCTGCTGGCGCTTGGCTTCGAGGGGTCAGGACACACATCGAAGCAGACGACGCTTCGATGTGCGTGCTGACCCCGGCTTTCCCGGGCTTGGGTGCTGACCCCGGCTTTCCCGGGCCTGGGTGCTGACCCCGGCTTTCCCGGGCCTCGGTGCTGACCCCGGCTTTCCCGGACCGGGGCCCCGGCCCACGACCATCGGGGACAGACCTTGGCGATCGGACGGTGTACCCGCCGACCGGGCGCCAAGCTCTGTCCCCTCGAAGCCGCGGATGCAGCCCGATACTCGGGAAGGCGTCATTTCAAAGCCCGCCTCCCCGCGCCATAGCCGGTCATCTCCAGGTAGCCTTCCCCGGAGACCGCCGCGGTGCCCTCGGTTCCTCTAACGCTCGCCGTGCCTTCCCAGTAGCGCACGCTCCCCGTGAACTCCTGATCCGGCAGGTAGGCGGCAACCTCGAGGTCCAGGGCGCGCGAGGGGATGCGCACGCGCCAGCGCACCGGGTAGCGTGCACCGCTCGCGGGACTTTCCCAGACATCGAGCGGCGTCGCCTGAAAGTCCGTCGCCGCGAGCTTACTCACGCCACCTTGCTCGTCTACCACGACGCCGGCGCTGAACGCCGAGGCCCCTCCGTCACTGCGCCGCAGGCGATAGATCATGACGTCGCGCCCGTCGGCAAGCTGCAGCGCGAACCAGTCCCAGCCAACCACCTCGGCGCCGAGCGCGCTCGTGCTCCACTCACGGTCCATCCAGGCGCTGCCACGGACCCGGTACACGACACCCGGCAGCCGGACCTCGCCGTGCGCCGGCACGCGCGTGTAGGAGAAATAGTAGGAGGCATTGCCGGGTGCGGCGCTCTTGCGGCTCAATCCCGCCTCCCCCTGCAGCACCGGGGGCTTGCCGTCTTCCAGCGTGAGGGAAACACTGACCCCGGCGCGCTCGGCGCTCAATTGCAGAGGGAAGATCGACCCGCCAGTGCTCTCAACAGACCAGTCGTCCAGCCACACGCGAAACGGCACGGCCCGCACGCCAGCCAGATCGAGCGCACCGCGGCTCAGCCGCTCGAAGGCGTGAAAGCGCCCGCCGGCGACGTCGCTCAAGGCGAAATGCGCCATGTAGATGTCGTTGGCGGCCCACGCTGACTGGCGCACCGGCGGATCGGCGCTGAGCGCGAAACGAAAAAAAGTGAGCTGGAAGCCGAAACGCCGTCCATCCGCGCTCGTCAGGTTTCCCGTGAAGTACCACCACTCGCTGCGGTAGCGCGAATGAGCGCCCAGATCGCGCGGGAAGCGCAGCGCGCGCGGCTCTATTGCGTGCTCGAATCCCGCCGCCTCGCCGCCGAGCAGGTCGCTGAGCGCCGCTGCTCCCGCCGCGGACGGCGCCGCCGGCGTGGGCGGCGCCTGGCGGTAAAGCGCGACCAGGACGCCCGCGAGCAGCAGGCCTGCCACGAGCACAACCCGCATCCTCATGCTGGTACTATGCGCGCCTGAACCGTCTTCGGAGCACCGTATGCCAAAGCAAGCACCGCAGCCTGTGTATCTCAGCGACTATACACCGCCCGATTATCTGGTCGATACCGTGGAGCTGCGCTTCGACCTGGGCGACGAGGCGACACGCGTCGAGAGCCGCCTGCGGATGCGGCGGAACCCGTGCGCCGGCGACCACCAGCGTCCGCTCAGCCTCGACGGCGAGTGCCTCGTGCTCGAGCACATCGCGCTCGACGACACCCCCCTGGATGAAAACGCATACCGACTCGGGGAACATTCGCTCACCATCGCCGAGGTACCCGAGCAGTTCACGCTGGAGGCGCGCACACGCATCGAGCCACACAAGAACACCGCGCTGGAAGGCCTGTACAAGTCCTCGGGCACGTTCTGCACGCAGTGCGAGGCGGAGGGGTTTCGCCGCATCACCTACTATCCCGACCGCCCGGACGTGATGGCACGCTTCTCTACCACCATCATCGCGGACCGCGAAGCGTGCCCGGTCATGCTCTCGAACGGCAATCCGATCGCGCGCGGCGCGACCGGCGACGGACGCCACTGGGTCACCTGGGACGATCCCTACCCCAAGCCGAGCTACCTGTTCGCGCTGGTCGCGGGCCGTCTCGCGTGCGTCGAAGACACGTTTCGCACGCGCTCGGGGCGCGACGTCGCACTCAGGATATACGTCGAGGCACACAACGCCGACAAATGCGCGCACGCCATGCGCTCGCTCAAGAAGGCCATGCAATGGGACGAGGAGCGGTTCGGGCTCGAATACGATTTGGATATCTTCATGATCGTCGCGGTCGACGACTTCAACATGGGAGCCATGGAGAACAAGGGTCTCAACGTCTTCAATTCCAAGTACGTGCTGGCCAATCCGCAGACGGCAACCGACGACGATTACGCGGCCATCGAGGGCATCATCGCACACGAGTACTTCCACAACTGGACCGGGAACCGCGTGACGCTGCGCGACTGGTTCCAGTTGAGCCTCAAGGAAGGCCTCACCGTGTTCCGCGACCAGGAGTTTTCCGCCGACATGGGCTCGCGACCGGTGACCCGGATCCGCGACGTGCGCGTCCTCAGAAGCGCCCAGTTCACGGAAGACTCCGGGCCCATGGCTCACCCCGTACGCCCGGCCTCGTACATCGAGATCAACAATTTCTACACGGCCACGGTTTACAACAAGGGTGCCGAGCTCATCCGCATGATCCACACGCTCATCGGGCGTGAGGCGTTCCGGCGCGGCATCGATCTCTACTTCCAGCGCCATGACGGCGAAGCGGTGACCACCGACGATTTCGTGGCGGCCATGCAGGATGCGAGCGGGTGCGATCTCACGCAGTTCAAGCGCTGGTACACGCAGGCGGGCACGCCCACCCTGGCAGTGAGCGGCGCCTATGATGCAGATGCACGGACCTATACGCTGTCGTTCGGGCAGAGCTGCCCGGCCACGCCCGGACAATCGGAGAAGGCACCGTTTCATCTGCCCGTGATGGTGGCCCTGCTGGCTCCCGACGGAACACAGTTGCCGCTTCGCCTGGCGGGCGAGCGCGCCGCGAACGCACCCACTGCGCGCGTGCTCGACCTCACCGGCGCGCAGCAGAGCTTTTGCTTCGAGGCGTTGGCGTGCGAGCCCGTGCCCTCCGTGCTGCGTGATTTCAGCGCCCCCGTGCGCCTCGCGCTCGACCACACTCCCGGTGCGCTGGCCTTTCTTTCCGGCCACGACACCGACCCCTTCAACCGTTGGGAGGCCGGGCAGACATTTGCCGTCCAGTGCATGCTCGATCTGGTCGAGCGCCACCACGGCGCGCTGCCGCTTTGCCTGCACGAGGATTTCCAGGCCGCGTTCGCCCGTACCCTGGCCGACCCGCAGCTCGACCCGGCGCTCGTCGCCGAGGCGCTGGTCCTGCCGGCAGAAGGCTACCTGGCCGATCTCATGGTGCACGTCGACGTGGATGCGATACACGCCGTGCGTGAATTCGTGCGGCACACCCTTGCCGTGGCGCTCAGTGCGGAGTTCCGGCGCGTCTACCAGGCCAACCTCGGTAACGCACCCTATAGCTTCGACGCTGCGGCGAGCGGCCGGCGCAAGCTCAAGAACGTCTGCCTCGCGTACCTGATGGAGCTCGACGACGCCGAGGTACGCGGCCTGTGCCTGCGCCAGTTCGAGCAATCCGACAACATGACCGATGTGCTTGCCGCGCTGCGCGTGCTGGCCAACACCGAGTGCCCCGAGAGGGAGCCCGCGCTCAGTGCTTTCGCGGAAAAATGGCGCTCCGATCCGCTGGTGCTCGACAAGTGGTTCAGCGTGCAGGCGACCTCACGCTTGCCCGGCACGCTGGCTGCGGTGAAGCACCTGCTGCACGATCCCGGATTCAACATCAAGAACCCGAACAAGGTGCGCGCGGTGGTCGGCGCATTCTGCTACGCCAACCCGGTGCACTTCCACGCGGCCGGCGGGGAGGGCTACGATTTCCTCGCCGAGCGCGTCATGGAGATTGACCCGCTGAACCCGCAGGTGGCTGCACGCCTGGTCGGGGCGCTGGCGCCGTGGCGCAAGCTCGATGCCGCGCGCCAGGCCAGGGTCGAGGAGGCGCTCGAACGCATCGTCGCGGCGCGGGGCCTTTCCAGGGACGCCTTCGAGGTCGCGACCAAGACGCTGGGCCAGTCGGCGCCTGGGCACTGAGCATCGGACACGGGGATGGCGCAAGTGGCCATGACGGGTGGACAGATGGTCATGTTCGCCGTGCTCGGGGCGGCCATGGCATTGTTCATGTGGGGCAGATGGCGCTACGACGTGGTGGCCCTGTGTGCGCTGCTCACCGTTGCGCTGGCGGGCATCATCCCCGCACCCGAGGCCTTTCTGGGATTCGGCCATCCGGCGGTGGTAACGGTCGCCGCGGTGCTCGTCATCAGCCGCGCGCTGCAGAACTGCGGGGTTATCGACCGCTTGAGCGATGGGCTCGAGGGCTTCATCGATCACCCGTTGATCCACGTCGCGGCCTTGACCGGGCTGGCGGCGCTGCTCTCCGGATTCATGAACAACGTGGGTGCGCTCGCCCTGCTGATGCCGGTTGCGCTGCACAGCGCCGCCGCGACGGGCCGATCGCCCGCGCGCCTCCTCATGCCGCTTTCCTTCGGCTCCATCCTGGGCGGACTCATGACACTCATGGGCACCCCGCCCAATATCATCGTCGCGAGCTACCGCCGCGAGCTCACCGGTGAGGCGTTCTCGGTGTTCGACTTCTCCCCGGTCGGGGTCGTGCTGGCCGCTGCCGGCGTGGCATTCATCGCGCTCGCGGGATGGCGGCTCATCCCCGGCGAGAGGCGCGGCCAGCGATCGGCCGAGGACCTGTTCCAGATCAAGGACTACATCTTCGAGGCGCGCGTGGCCGAGGACTCACCGGTCATCGGCAAGGGCCTGCGCCACATGGAGGTCCTGTCCGGTGACGCGGTGAAGGGCGTGGGCGTGCTTCGCGCGAACAACCACATCATCGCCGGGGCGCGCTACGCGCGGCTGCGCGCGGGCGACGTGATCATCCTGGAAGCCGACGCCGGGGCATTGGCCGACGCCACGCGGGCCACCGGGCTGGAACTGCTCGGCGACACCACGCCGAGTGCCGAGGATCTGAGCTCAGAGGATGCCGGCATCATGGAAGCCGTGGTCATGCCCGCTTCACGCCTCGTGGGCAGGACCTTTGCCGGGCTGCGCCTGGCCCCGCACCACAATATCAACCTGATCGCTGTGGCGCGCGAGGGCAGACCCTTCAAGAGCCGGCTCGAAAGGGTGCGGCTCAAGGGCGGCGATGTGATGTTGCTTCAGGGCGAGCGTGACGCCCTCCCGGAGATCGTGGTGGAACTCGGTTGCCTGCCGTTGCCCGAACGCGGACTGCAGCTCGGAAAACGCCCCCATGCCGTGCTGCCCGTCGGCATATTCGCTACCGCGCTCGGCGCCGCTGCAATCGGGCTTGCCCCGGTGCACGTGGCCTTCGCCGCCGCCGTCGCCCTGCTCGCCGTGCTGGGAATCGTCTCCCTGCGTGAGATCTACGATGCCATCGACTGGCCCGTCATTGTTCTGCTCGGCTCCATGATTCCTCTGGGGCGCGCTCTGGAGGCGACCGGTGCGACGGCACTCATCGCCGCCGGCATTGCGAACGGCGCAGGCGAACTGGGCCCCATCGCCATCATGGCGCTGCTGCTCATCGTGACCATGACACTGTCCGACGTCATGAACAACGCGGCCACCGCCGTTGTCATGGCCCCGATCGCGGCCGATCTGGCCGCACGGCTGGGCGTGAACCCCGATCCATTCCTGATGGCCGTCGCGGTCGGCGCCTCGTGTGCTTTTCTGACCCCCATCGGCCACCAGAACAACGTCCTGGTGATGGGGCCCGGCGGCTACAGATTCGGCGACTACTGGCGCATGGGCCTGCCGCTCGAAGTCCTGATCGTCGCCATCGGGGTGCCGCTGATCGCGCTGGTGTGGCCGCTGTGAGGGGCGGGCGATCGCGCGACAGCCGCGCCATCGCGGCGCTGTCCCGGCGCTACACGGCGAGGCTGCGAAGCGAGGCGGCCCGCTCCAGGATGGCGCGCTTGTGCGCGGAGCGGTGCGGCTCGCGAAGCATCTGCCAGGCCTTGGCCAGCTCTATGGCCTCGTCGTCCAGATCATCGGCGGGGTAGTCGCCGAACATCAGCCACGCGGGCGTGGTGCCAAGCATCTCGGCAATCCTGTCTATCTTACGCGGGCGCAGGCTCTTGCCATTTTCGATCTTCTGAATGACCGCCTGGCTCGTGCCGACCCTGCGCGCAAGCTCTTCCTGCGTCCAGCCGACCTCCTTGCGCCTGGCCCGAAGCCGGATGGCCAGGTTGTCCTCTCTCGCTTGATCAATCTTGACCACAATCATTGCCACCTACCCTCGATTAAGCCGGTATGAGTCTCGATGCCCCGGTCACCGTACCCGTGAGCACGCGGCGCCCTGGCAAAGCCAGCACCCTCCCGGTACGCAATCCGACTCGTCATGACCGACCGCCGGTTTCATTGTTCCGGCAGTCGGGTCCGGATGTCATTGCAGCATAGATCGGCGGGCAAGATTTTGAACCGCGTCACACGACGGTCAACTCATGCGCAGGGATGGCGGCGCGCGGCTCAGCTCCTGCGCAACGGCCCACGAGTCCATGTCGCGCGCCTTTCAGAAGTCTCCAGGCACGCATCCGGCCACCGTGCGGGGCACGGCCGCACCGACTTGCGCATCTGCCGGTCAGGAACTCGCGTCGCCTGCCGAATCCGCCGCCGCAATGCGTGGAGGCGGGCTTGTGACGCGCGGCGCGATGGAATCCGAGAGCCGCAGGGCCGGCTCCATCGGCAGTCGTTGTGATGCGTCGTCCGGCACGGCGCGCCGCACGACCTCCACGGACTCCGACAGGCGCAACCTCGGCACTTGCTCTCGCGCGGCGAGCGATCCGGTATTGAAAATGCCCTTGAACTCGGATGCCGTGGCGGCCGAACCGAGCGGTTCGCAGATGCGCCGGTCGGCGCGCAGCAAGCCTTCCAGGATGTTGCAATCCTCGTTCATCAAGGTACCGATGGCGTGGTCGGCGAGCCCCTTCCCCGTGGCCACGTAGGAAGCGACCCCGGCGCCGACCGTGAGCGGGTTGAGCGTCTCGCAACCGCTGAGGGAAAACAGGGACAGCGCGACCAGCAGCGCCACGGCGACTCGGCGTGGCGCTCCCGTGATCGGTACCAAGCCCGTATCCCAGTTGTCCATGCTCTCCCCTTCGCCGCCGCGCCCTCCGCGACGCCGGCTCCATGAGACCGACCCCCTCCGGCGCCGCGTCGAGTGCCCGGGGTCATGGAAAGACCTCCCGCAGCGGCGCCCATGATCCCCATTGACCTCCCGGCGGGCGGAGGTTGATGTACTTTATAAGGTCAATCAATAATTCCATTATAGTCAATGCGCTGCGGGAATTATGTCCCGCAGTGGATGAAGTATTCTCAATGACCGGCACTGCGATGCGGCATCTTCACGGCTCAGGGCCGGTGACAGCTTGGCACACCGCCAGGTGAGCGTTCGTGGCCGTGTCTGACTACAAGAGGCGTCAGCCGGCACGCGATTTCTCGCGCACCTCTCAGGTCAGCAGCCAGGCTTTTTCCTGGAGCCAGGTGAGTCCCCGCTCGGCCAGGTGAGGCGAGTCGGCCAGGGCCTCGGCCTCGCTCAGCATCTCGATCTGATAGGCTTGGCCGAATAGCGCCTGCACCTCGTCGGCGGAGACCGAAAATGGCGGGCCGTTCATTTCACCTGCATCGTACTCCAGAGTAATCAGCAGGCACGGCGGGCGGGCCGGGAGCAGGCGCAGCAGATGGGCCGCATACGCCGCGCGCATCGACTCGGGCAGGGCAATGAGCGCCGCACGGTCGTATACGCCGCTCACATCCCCGAGCGCAGAGCGGCCCAGATTGAAGAAATCTCCGCACAGGATCTCCACCGGGCCCGCGCGCAGGCGCTCAAAACTACCCTGTGCGGCAGCCGTGCAGGCCAGTGCATTTTCCTCGAAGAACGCACGCGCGGCGATGCGGCTCAACTCCACACCCAGCACCTCGAAGCCGCGCTCGGCCAGCCAGCGCATGTCCACGCTCTTGCCACACAGCGGCACGAAAACGCGCGCGCCATCGGCCAGCGACAATCGCTCCAGGTACGTTTCGAGCAGGGTGTCGACGCTGCCACGGTGAAAATGAGTGCGCCCGCTGGACCAGCGCTCGTGCCAGAATGTGGGGTCCACACATTGCTCCTCTCTTGTTCACGGGATCTCCTGCAAACCGTGGGTATTGCGGGACAACGATTACTCTCGCAAAGCGGCCAAGCACACCGGGTTGGGTTCTTATATAGTCCAACCGCGCCTTCGCAACCCCGACGATCCCCCCAACCGGATGCGGCGCTCGATGCTGCGTCAACAAGAATCCTTTTCCTGAATCATCAGGCTCATTTTCTTATCGCTGGAGACGATGTGGTTGATGACCCAGCGTTCGAGATTATCCTCAATCGGTTGACTGGATGAAATGCCGGATTCATTGAGGAAGCGCATCATGTACTCGGTGTAACTATCGAGCAATTCATCATGCTCGCGCTTGTGCTCGTCGAAAAACAGGTACTGGTGTTCCTGCATGACATTCTCCTCCAGCGCGAAGTGAGCCTGCATGCGGGCATGGATTTCGCCCAGGCAATTCTCGATTTCAGCGAGATCAGACTTTTCGACCCGCCGGGCCAGTTCCGCGTGGAGCCGGTTGATATCGTCGATCAGCACCCTGTGCTCGTGATCCAGTTCCTCGATCCCGATCAGAAAAGCGTCGTCCCAGGTAAAGCGCGTAGTGGTCATGGCGGATACACCGGTCAAGGGACTACAGATCATTATAGTGCCGCAAGGCCCAGGATTTCCCTGCTCAGGCGACCTTCCCGGGCCGCTCTTCAGCGTGCAGGGGATGGCGAATTCCTCGACCAGCGCCTGTTCCCCGATGGGGGTCGGCGCAGCCATCTATCCCTCCATGGCGGTCATCTCTGGTTCCTCCCTGTCGGCGCGTTGCGTACCCGCCACCATTCGTTCAGGATTCGTCTGCGCTCGGGCTAGGCCCGCTCGTACGTGCCCATGAGCCGGTTCATGCCGATGATCTCCGGCTCGATCGTGTCGAGGAGCTGGCGCAGCGTCAGCCCCGGCTCGAGATCCGGCTCGCGACTCAGAGCGAGCACCCAAAAGAAATAGCGATGTGTCCCGTGGCCGTTCGGGGGCATCGGACCTCCGTAGCCGGGCTTGCCGAAATCGGTAGGCCCGGTGGTGTAGTTCCCCAGGTCCTCGGGCAGGCTCGTCACGGTTCCCGGGACGTTGTAGAGCACCCAGTGGACGAAGCCGTAGCCGCCGGCGGATACGACCGGTGCGTCGGGATCGTGGCAGATCACCGCGAAGGAGCGCGTGTCATCGGGGATGTTGCTCCACTCGAGCGGCGGCGATGTGTCTTCCCCTTCGCCGCTGTGCTTCGCAGGGATGATGCCCCCCTCCTCGAAGGCTGAGCTGGTGACCCGCATGTCCGATAGTGCGAATTTCATGTGCCTCTCCTCCTGCTCATCGTGTTCTGTTCGCTGGAGACTGCGCGGAGCCTTGGTGCATCACCCCGCTCCGCGCCCGCTTGCGAGCATCGTCCGGCATGGCATGCAAGGACGGTGACCATCGCATGGTAGATCGATACCCGAAACGCAGCCAGCTGAACTATGCCCCGGGCAGCACCACCCCTCCTGATTACTCATGAGGCTCACGAATGGTTGGAAACCGCATAGCATGCTCGGCGCACGCAGCCACGATCACACGGCGACGATGAAAAACGTCATGCCCCGGGCTTAGCGCATCGCTCGTCAACACCCCGGAGATACGCGACGGCTCGGTCAGCCACGAGACAGTCAGCGCGGGCGGGCAGATGGTTGCATGAGAAAGCGGGTATGGAGCCGCAAGTGCGCGATGACGCAGTGAATGCTCAACGCCGATACGAGCGCATTTGTCCAACGAGCACGCCTTGAATCTGCACCCGATCGGGGTGGTAGGTCAACGGCTCGAAGTCGGGGTTCTCGGGGTGCAGCGTGACCCGACCGGGACGTTGCTCGATGCGTTTGAGCGTGGTCTCGGTGCCATCGACCAAGGCCACGACAATCTCTTGGTTGCGCGCATGGCTGCGCTGCGAGATCACCAACAGATCGCCATCCAGGATGCCTGCTTCCATCATCGAGTCGCCCTTGGCTTCGAGCACGAAGCAGGGCTCGGCTCCGCGCAGAAAGGCCGGTACCTCGATGCTCTCCGGGGTCTCGAACGCTTGCAGGGGCCGGCCGGCGGCGATCTTCCCCAGAAAAGGCACCGGCCCCGTGGCGCTGCCGGCCGGCGCCAGACGCAGACCACGGTGCTTGCCTTGCAGCGGCTCCACCAGCCCGGCGTCGACCAATGCCCCGATGTGCTTGTGCAGCGAGCCGCGCGAGCTCAGCCCCAGCGCGGCGCAGAGCTCGTCGAGTGTCGGTGGATCGGCCCAACGGCTTTGCTCGACGAGCAGAAACTCGTAAATGGCCCGCTGGCGGCGCGTGAGGGATGCAACCACGACTTGTCAGTTCTCTATCGGTTCTCTAGACTCAGCTTAGAGAACAAATGGAGAACAAGCAATGTCGGCGCTTGCCAGCGAGCTTAGGCCACGCTCATCACGCGACAGCGTGCCGGACGGCACACTCGAGGCGCTGGTCGAGCGTCTACAAGGGGAACACGCCGCGCGTGTCGTGAGGTCGGTGCTGATACCGGCGCACGAGGGCAGGTTCGCGAGCTTGCCCGGTGGCGTGGATCGACGCTTGGCCTGCGCGCTCGAGAGCAAGGGTATCCATCGGCTCTATACCCATCAGGCCGAAGCGTGGACCAGCATTACCGCCGGGCAGCACAGCGTGATAGTGACACCGACAGCGTCGGGAAAGACGCTGTGTTACAACCTGCCGATTCTGCAATCGGTCATCAGCGAGCAGGCGAAAGCTCTGTACCTGTTTCCCACCAAAGCGTTGTCTCAGGACCAGGTGGCGGAGCTGCTGGAAATCAACCGGGCCGGTGAGCTGGGCGTTCGCGCGTATACATTCGACGGCGACACCCCTGGCGATGCCAGAAAGGCGGTACGCACCAGGGGCGATATCGTCGTGTCCAATCCGGACATGGTGCATCAGGGGATCCTGCCGCATCACACGAAGTGGGCGCAGTTCTTCGAGTCGCTGCGTTTTGTGGTCGTCGACGAGATGCACACCTACCGCGGCGTGTTCGGCTCGCACATGGCTAACGTCATTCGCCGTCTACGTCGCGTGTGCCGGTTCTATGGCGCGGATCCCGTGTTCGTGCTGTGCTCGGCGACTATCGCCAACCCGAGCGAGCTGGCCGAGCGGCTGATCGGCGCCAAGGTCACCACCGTGGATCGAAACGGTGCCCCCCGAGGGGAGCGCCATCTGCTGCTGTGGAATCCGCCGGTCGTCAATCCGGATCTGGGCATTCGCGCCTCCGCCCGATCCCAGGCTTCAAGAATCGCTCGGCTCGCGATATCGAGCCACCTCAAGACCATCGTGTTTGCGCAGACACGCCTGATGGTGGAGGTGCTGACCAAGTACCTCAAGGAAGCGTTCGACAAAGATCCAAGAAAACCGGCCAAGGTCAAAGCCTACCGTGGCGGCTACTTGCCGAGCGAGCGGCGCGCGATTGAAAAGCAGCTGCGCGGCGGCGAGATTGACTGTGTGGTGTCGACGGTCGCCCTAGAGCTCGGAGTGGACATCGGCTCTCTGGATGTGGCAATTCTCTGCGGCTATCCGGGTACGGTGGCCGGCACCTGGCAGCGTCTCGGCCGGGCAGGGCGGCGCAACCGCGCTTCACTGGCGGTGGTGGTCGCCAACAGCTCGCCTCTGGACCAGTTCATTGCCCGGCACCCGGAGTTCTTCACCGGCGCTTCACCCGAGCAAGCGCGCATCGATCCGGATCAGCTGCTCATCTTGATGGACCACATCCGTTGCGCAGCCTTCGAGCTGCCTTTCCGGGAGGGCGAGAGCTTCGGCGGCGAATCGCTGGAGGAGTGTCTGGAGTTCTTGTGCGAGGAGCAGGTGCTGCACCGCGAGGGTGATCGCTGGCATTGGATGTCCGACGACTATCCGGCCAACAGTGTGAGCCTGCGCTCGGTGGCGGAAGGCAACTTCGTGGTCGTCGACGTCACCGAAGGACAGCGCAACGTCATTGCCGAGGTTGACTACTCGGGCGCCGCCATGACCTTGTACGAGGGCGCCATCTACATGATGCAGGCGCGTCCCTGGCAGGTCGAGACGCTCGACTGGGAGGGTCGCAAGGCATACGTTCGCAGCACCAACGCGGACTATTACACCGACGCAATCGACTATACGCGGCTCAAGATCCTCGAATCTTTCGAGCAGGAGCCAACGGCCAATGGCCGTTACACCCAGGGCGAGGTGCATCTGGTGCGCAGAGTCGCGGGCTACAAGAAGATCCGCTTTCAGACTCACGAGAACATCGGCTTCGGCCAAGTGAATCTGCCCGATCAGGAAATGCATACCACCGCCGTTTGGTGGCAGCTGGGCGCCGCGGTGGTGGCGCGTGAGTTTGCGCAGAAGCGGGCCGCGCTGGATGGCTTTCTGGGAGCGGCGCA
The DNA here is from genome assembly GCA_964605765.1 of uncultured Ectothiorhodospiraceae bacterium. Lineage (GTDB taxonomy): Bacteria > Pseudomonadota > Gammaproteobacteria > HK1 > HK1 > CAZSDY01. The sequence goes on from CAZSDY010000018.1 coordinate 13,061, forward strand.
CGCCATGCACTTCATCGCCACTTTGCTCACCATGTCGGAGCCCCGCGACATCGGTCGATCGGTCGGGACGGGCGAATCCGGGTGGTGCGTGCCGGGTTGCGTTGAGTCGAGCCGGATCGTCGAGCCGGAGGACGCTGCGCCCGCCAGCGATGACAGCTTTATCCCGACGGTCTATCTCTACGACAACTATCCGGGTGGCATCGGGCTCACCGCCCCGCTCTACGATGCGCGCCGGCAGGTGCTGAGCCGGGCCTATGAGCTGGTGCGTGACTGCGAGTGCGCCGTGGGTTGTCCGGCTTGTATCGGCCCCATCGTGGGTGAGGTCGATGTCGATGATTCCCCGAGAACTCGCGCGCTCACGGTATTGCGGCTACTGCTCGCGGACGCCGGCTGAGCATGAGCAGGCTCGCCTCCAAGCTGGCCAAGCTCAAGCACCAGACGGGTTATGGCGTTTCCCCCGGCTCGTCGATGGACACTGGCGTTGATGCGGGGGACGGCCGTCTACGCGCTGAGCTTGGGCGCAGAACGCGCGCAAGACCTACGGGCAAACCAAGCGCCCCGGGTCGATGCTCGGTCGAGGCGCTCGCCGAGCGGGTCGGCGGCGAGTGTGTATCGGAAGCGTTGATCGTCATCCGTAAGCAAGTCCCGCTGCGCGTGCGGCAGGGCCGGATCAGTGTCGGCTCGGGCGTTTGCGAATCACTGCAACGCTTCGGACACGAGAACGCGAGCCCGCTGTTTCTGGATACCGAGACCACCGGGCTCTGCGGCGGGACGGGCACGCACGTATTCTTGATTGGTATTGCCAAGATCGATGGGGATCAGATCGAGCTCCGTCAGCTGTTGCTGACCCGCTGTCAAGGCGAATCGGCGATGCTGGACCATGCGGCGGCGTTCGCGCCTGACACCGATCTGTTGGTGACCTACAACGGCAAGAGCTTCGACCTGCCGTTGCTGGCGACTCGCTACCGGTTGGCCGGGATCCACGACCCGTTTGCCGGCCGGGCGCATCTGGACCTCTTGCATACCACGCAGCGGGCTTTCCGACGGGTGTGGGCGGACTGCACGTTGCGCTCGGCGGAGCGCAGGCTGCTCGGCTTCGAGCGGGTCGGAGACCTGCCGGGTGCGCTTGCACCACAGACCTGGTTCGAGTGGCTGCGCGCCGGGACCATCGGTTATCTTCCCGGCGTGATTGAGCACAACCGGATCGACGTGCTCTCGTTGTCTGCTCTGACCACAGCACTTGGCCAGGCCTATGAGCGTCCGCTCGAGCACGGGGCGGATCTATTGGGCATTGCACGCGGTCTCGAGCGAGAGCGCAGCGACAGCGCGGCCTACGACTTCCTGCTTGCGCACCGGGATCATCTCGGCGCAGAGGCGTCGCTGGAGCTTGCGCTGCTCGCCCGACGCCGCCGTGACTGGCGGCTCGCGGTCGCCGCCTGGAGCCCTTTGGCGGAACGCGATCATCCCCAGGCCATCGAGGGACTCGCCAAGTACCACGAGCACGTGGATAGAGATCTCGCTCGTGCATTGCAGCTCACCGAGCAACTGCTGCGCGTGGATGGGCGCGATGCTCGACACGCTCAGCGCCGTCAGCGTTTGATTGCTAAAGGCGCGAGAATCTGCTGAGTCCAGCCTGCTAGATGCAGTGCCCCGGTATCCGTCGCATCCCGGTTGCCGGCTCGTGTCGCGGCGTTCTGTCCTCCAGGGTAGTTGAATGCCAAGCCAAACAGTGGTTTTTTCCTGCCGATGGTGCTCGCCCGCTCGCGTGGAACGCCGGTGATGCTTGTTCAGCGCCTCGTCACCAGGGGGCTGTGCGTGCTCTTCCGGGGGACACGCGTCACTATCGCCGAGTTGATGTATCATGGAGCGCCCGGCTTGTGCGGACCCGGGGGGGAGCAAGGCTGCCGGAACAAGGCGAAACCGTGATTGGCGGGCGGATTCCGGTAGACTCGAGCGGTGGTCTCTACCCGTGGTGCGCGCCAGTGACGATGTCTCACCGATCACCGAAATCTCCAGATAGACGGCTCTGTGTGGCCCCCATGATGGAGTACACGGACCGGCACGATCGGTTCTTCCTGCGCCTGCTGTCCCGTCACACCGCGCTGTATACCGAGATGCTCACCACGGCGGCGCTGCTCAACGGCGATACCGCACGCCTGCTCGCCTACGACGCGGCCGAGCATCCACTGGCGCTGCAACTCGGGGGCAGCGAACCGCGCGCGCTCGGTGCGTGCACCGTACTTGCGGCCGAGGCCGGTTACGACGAAGTCAACCTCAACGTGGGCTGTCCCAGCGCCCGTGTGCGCGACGGGCGCTTCGGCGCCTGCCTGATGCTCGAGCCGGACCGGGTCGCGGACGGCGTGCGCGCCATGCGAGAGTGCACACCGCTACCCGTCACGATAAAGATGCGCATCGGCGTGGATACTCGTGATTCCTACGATGACCTGCTACGGTTCACGGAAACCGTGGCGCGGGCGGGCTGCCGCACCTTTATCGTGCACGCCAGAAAAGCCTGGCTGCGCGGCCTGAGCCCGAAGCGCAACCGCGCGGTGCCGCCGCTTCGCCACGACATCGTGCAGCGGCTCAAGCGCGACCTTCCAGCGCTCGAGATCGTGCTGAATGGCGGCATCCGGAGCCTCGACGAGGCGTGCCGCCAACTGCGTGCGGTCGACGGCGTGATGCTGGGACGCGCGGCCTACCACAATCCCTACTTGCTGGCGGCAGCCGACGCGCGGGTGTTCGGCGACCCGCACCACGTCCCTTCGCGTCACGCGATCATCGCCGCCTACCTGCCGTATGTGGAATCCCGGCTTGCGCAGGGTACTACGCTGGGGCGCATGACGCGCCACCTCCTGGGCCTTTTCCACGGCGTGCCGGGCGCCAGAGCGTGGCGGCGTTACCTCACCGAGCACGCCCACCGGCCGGGCGCCGGCGCGGAAGTGCTCGAGCGCGCCCTCGCACTGGTCCCCGAGATCGCGTGCCCGAGCGCGGATCCGCACCGTGAGGCACCCGCGCAGCCGGCCCCATCGCTCGCGGTGCCGGCCCTGCATGTCGGCTCTGGCGCCTCGCTGGACCCTGCCATGCGCTCGCGGCCCTGAGCATGCACGACACGCTGGCACCGTGCCATCCCGCGGTGCGGAACTGGTTTCGCGGCAGCGACCGGCGCCGGCACCGCGGGCGAGTGCACCATCCTCGACAACGGCCACGACCGCGAACGCGGATGGCACGGCGTTGGTGCCCTGGAAAGCTCGCGGGATGAATCCCCGTCCTACGCAGGGGTCACGAGCCTTGCCAGCGCCTGCGTGTCGGCTGTCGGCAGCTCTTCCCAATGGCCGGCGCGCAGCTTGCGGCCCAACGCGACGGGGCCGTAGCGCACGCGGATCAGCCGGCTCACCTCGACACCCTGCGAGCCCCACAAGCGCCTCACCTCGCGGGTTCTCCCCTCGCCGATGACCACGTGAAACCAGTGGTTGACCCCCTCCCCGCCACGATCGGAGATACTCTGGAATCTCGCCATCCCGTCTTCGAGCGCTACACCTCGACGCAGGCGGCGCTGCATCGCGGCGCTCACCTCACCGCGCACGCGCACGGCATACTCGCGCTGCAGTCCGCTCGACGGGTGCATGAGACGATGCGCCAGCTCACCGTCGTTGCTAAACAAGAGCAACCCGCTGGTGTTGATGTCGAGCCGCCCGACACTCACCCAGCGCCCGTGACTGACGGCAGGCAGCTTGGCGAACACGCTCGGGCGGCCGCGCGCGTCGACGCGTGTGCAGATCTCACCCACTGGTTTGTGGTAGCACAGAACCCTGGGTGACGCGCGCACGCCGCGCGCGAGCACGACCGGTTGCCCGTCGATCCTGATGCGGTCACCGGGGCCAACCGAATCACCGAGGCTGGCGCACGCGCCGTTGACGGTGATGCGTCGCGCCGCAATCCAGCGCTCGATCTCGCGTCTGGACGCGATGCCGAGCGCTGCCAGCTTCTTGTGCAGGCGGACGGATTCACTCCCCGCCGCGATATCCTGCCGCGCCTTAGTTCGCATTTGTCACCTTCAGTGCCCTGGCAAGAAACACAGGGCTCAGGCGCCGGCATCCGCAGACTCCGATCGCGGCGCCGCCACGTCGTCCGCGCCGAACAAATCGGCGTGGATGCGTTCCAGATCCCTGATCTCGGGAAGCGCCGGCAGTTGCTCCAGGTTCTTCAGGCCGAAGTGGTCCAGGAAGTTGCGCGTGGTGCCATAGATGGCGGGGCGGCCGGGCACCTCCCGGTGTCCCAGCACGCGCACCCACTCGCGTTCCAGCAGCGTCTTGATGATGGAGCTGCTCACGCCCACCCCGCGAATGTCCTCGATCTCGCCGCGCGTGACCGGCTGGCGGTAGGCAATGATGGCGAGCGTCTCCAGCAAGGCGCGCGAGTAGCGCGTGGGGCGCTCCATCCACAGCCGCCGCATCCACGGTGCGTAATCGGTCTTGACCTGAAAGCGATAGCCGCTCGCGACCTGCACCAGCTCGATGCCACGCTCCGACCACTCGGCCTCGAGCGCGCCAATCGCCTCGCGAATATCGCTGCGCGCGGGCCTCGATGCGTCCTCCTCGAACAGACCCAGCAGGTTATCGAGGTTCATCGGCCGGCCGGCAGCCAGCAACGCCGCCTCCACGATATGCTTGAGAGATGTCGGATTCATGATGTGATGGCCTTGACGTGTATGGCACCGAAGGGCTGCACCTGCACCAGCTCTATCAGCGACTCCTTGAGCAGCTCGAGAACCGCGAGCAGCGTCACCACGACGCCCAGCTTGCCTTCCTCGGGCGTGAACAATGACGTGAACTCGGTGTAGCTCTCGGTATCCACGCGCGACAGGATGATGCTCATGCGCTCGCGCACGGACAGCGGTTCGCGCTGCACGCGATGGCTGGTGAGCAGCTCCGCTCGATCCATCACGTCCTTGAGCGCAAAGATGAGCTCCTGGATGCTCACCCGCGGGTGCACCCGTGCCGCGGGAATGTCCGAGGAATCTGCTTTCACCTCGAACACATCGTGGCCCAGATGCGGCATCCCGGCGATCTCTTCGGCGGCCAGCTTGTACTGCTCGTACTCCTGCAGTCGCCGCACCAGCTCAGCGCGCGGATCCTCATCCTCCTCCGTCTCCTCGCGACGCGGCAGCAGCATGCGCGACTTGATCTCGGCGAGCATGGACGCCATCACCAGGTATTCGGCAGCGAGCTCGAGGCGCAGCTCCTTCATCAGGTCGATGTACTCCATGTACTGGCGCGTGATATCGGCAACCGGGATGTCCAGGATGTCGAGGTTCTGGCGCTTGATGAAATAGAGCAGCAGATCGAGCGGGCCCTCGAAGGCTTCCAGAAAGATCTCGAGCGCCTGCGGTGGAATGTAGAGGTCTCGCGGCAACTCGGTGATCGGCGCGCCATGCACGATGGCAAACGGCATCTCTTCCTGAAGCGGCGCGGCTCCGGTTCGACCGTTCTCGGCGTTCGTCATCAGCGATACTCCAGTCCCATGGCCTGCCTGACATCTTCCAAGGTTTCCTGCGCGACATCACGCGCCTCATCGCAACCTTCCGTGATGATGGAACGCACCACGTCCGGGCTGCTCAGATACTCCTCAGCGCGCTCCCGGATCGGCGCCTGCTCGGCGAGCACGGCGTCGATCAGCGGCTGCTTGCAGTCGAGGCAGCCGAAGCTTGCGGCACGGCAGCCGTCGCGCACCCAGGTTTTCGTGTCCTCGTCCGAATACACCTGATGGAGCTGCCACACCGGGCAACGATCGGGGTCTCCCGGATCAGTGCGGCGCACGCGCGCCGGGTCGGTCGGCATGGTGCGGAGCTTCTTGCGCACGGACTGCGGATCCTCGCGCAGCGTGATCGCGTTGTCATAGGATTTCGACATCTTCTGGCCGTCGAGCCCCGGCATCCGGGCCGCGGGGGTGAGCAGCGCCTGCGGCTCGGGCAGGATCACCTTGCCGCCTCCCTCGATATGACCAAGGAGGCGTTCCTGGTCGCCCAGGCTGACGTTTGGCTGGTCTGCGACCAGCGCCCGCGCGGTATCGAGCGCGTGCTCGTCGCCGCTCTCCTGGTAGCGCTTGCGCAGCCTTCGGTACAAGCGCGCGCTCTTCTTTCCCATCTTGCGTATGGCCGCCTCCACCTTGTCCTCGAAGCCGGCTTCACGGCCATACATGTAGTTGAAGCGCCGCGCCACCTCGCGCGTCAACTCTATATGCGCAACCTGGTCCTCGCCGACCGGTACCAGGCCCGCCTTGTAGGCCAGGATATCGGCGCTTTGCAGCAGCGGGTAGCCGAGAAAGCCGTAGGTCGCGAGATCCTTCTCGCGCAACTGCTCCTGCTGGTCCTTGTAGCTGGGCACGCGCTCCAGCCAGGCGAGCGGCGTCACCATCGAGAGCAACAGGTGCAACTCCGCGTGCTCCGGCACGCGTGACTGCACGAACAACGTGGCATCGCCCGGCGTGATACCGGCGGCGAGCCAGTCGATGACCATGTTCCACACGTGCTGCTCGATGATCTGCGGCTCGTCGTAGTGCGTGGTCAACGCATGCCAATCGGCGACGAAGAAGAAGCACTCGTACTCGTGCTGCAGCTTGGCCCAGTTCTTGAGCACGCCGTGCAGATGTCCCAGATGAAGCTGTCCCGTCGGGCGCATGCCCGACAGCACCCGTTGATGTTGTCTCGGTACCGTTGACACGTCGTGCTAGCCCGCGATTTTCGCCGGGATTTCGGAATCAGGTGCGTTTACGGCGTGCATGAACCGACACACACTCTGTCATTTTCGCCACAACGCCAATCTCTCTCGTTGGCAACAGCTTAGGCTTCATCTTTCGTGTCCTGGTGAGAAATGCGGGCTATGTGAGCAGGATAATGCCCTGGTTGACGGTCTCCACCGATACGCCGCCCACGCCGGAAAGCAGCCACAGGCAAACGTAAATGACCGGCCCGATGACCGCTTGCAGCACACCCGTCACCAGCAGAGCGAGCAGGATGAGCAGTCCGAAGCGTTCCAGGCGGGCGAAACGCCAGGCGAGCTTGCCCGGCAGAAGACCAGTGACCACCCGGCCGCCGTCGAGCGGTGGCAGGGGCACGAGATTGAGGACCAGCAGAATCGAGTTGACGAATACGCCGGCGATACCCATGAGGATGAGCGGCTCGGTTACCCAGGCCATGGCCGCATAGTAGAGCACCGTCACCTTCAAGACCAGTGCCCACCCCAGGGCCATACAGAGATTCGCGAGCGGACCGGCGAGCGCGACCAGTGCCATGTCGCGCTTGGGGTTTCTCAGATTGCCCCAGGTGACCGGAATCGGCTTGGCCCAGCCGAACACGAAGCCGGAGATCAGAACACTCAGCAACGGCACCACGAACGTGCCGATGGGATCGATGTGGCGTACCGGATTCAGCGTGAGGCGCCCGAGGCGCGATGCGGTGGGATCGCCGAGCTGCCTTGCCACCCAGCCGTGCGCCACCTCGTGCACGGTGATGGCAAACAACACGGGAATCAGCCAGATCGCCACCTTCTGCGCGACGCTCAATGCCACCATCAAAGGCTTCCGACGCTCACGAGCCGTCAATCCTCGAAGCGCCCGGTGTCACCGAGCCCCCTGCGCAGCACACGCGGCGTTTCTTCCATCAGGTCGATCACGGTCGTGGGTTTGAGGCCACAGGACCCCCCGTCGATGACGAGGTCTACCTGGTCGTTGAGCCGGGTGCGCATCTCCTGCGGGTCAGCCATGGGCGAGTCTTCGCCGGGCAGGATGAGCGTGGAGCTCATCAACGGCTCTCCCAGGCTGTCGAGCAGCATCCGCGTGACCGGATGATCGGGTACGCGGAGCCCGATCGTCTTGCGCCGCGGGTTCTGCAATCGGCGCGGCACCTCATGTGTCGCCTTGAGGATGAACGTGTACGGCCCCGGGGTGCACGCCTTGAGCAGGCGATAAGCAGGGTTGTCGATCTTCGCATAGGTGGAAAGCTCGGAAAGGTCGCGGCACACGAAGGTGAAGTCATGCCTCGGCCCCACACGCCGAATGCGCCGTATGCGTTGCATTGCCGACTTGTCGCCGATGTAACACCCGAGCGCGTAGCAGGAATCGGTGGGATACACGATAACCCCTCCGCCGCGGATGATGGCAACCGCCCGGCTGATGAGGCGCTGCTGTGGGCTCCCGGGATGGATCTGGAAGTACTGGCTCATACGGGCAGACGTGATGGCGACTCACGCGTTGCGGACTCACTCGCGCAGCAGCATCCGCGGTTCGCGGACCCGGTCCCTGTGTATCGGTCGAACAACCCGCCTCCTGGAATCCATGCAAGCCGGCTGGCGGCGCAAGTGTACCCGATCGGATCGGGCGGCGTAGAGTGTCGCGCGATACCGCGCTGGCCCCGCAAACAGGTCACGCCTGTTAGAATGCCGCGTCCGAAGGCTCGCGGTCAGGGCTCGCGCCACCATGAAATTCCTGTTCGATTTCTTTCCGGTACTGCTGTTCTTCATCACCTTCAAGCTCTACGACGAGCCGAAGCAGGGGATCCTTGCCGCCACCGCGGTGATCATCGTTGCCACTGTCGTGCAGGTGGCGCTGTCATGGATGATGCGCCACCGGGTGGAGAAAGTGCATTTGATCACCCTCGCCCTGGTCGTGGTTTTCGGTGGGATCACCTTGATGCTGGAAGACGAGATATATATCAAATGGAAGCCCACGGTCGTGAACTGGCTGTTCGCGCTGGCCTTTCTTGTCAGCCAGTTCTTCGGCAGAAAAAACCTCGTGCGGCGCATGATGGAAAGCAATATCGCGCTGCCGGACCCCGTGTGGTCGAAGCTCAATCTGAGCTGGGTGGTGTTCTTTGTGCTCATGGGCATCGTGAATCTGTACGTGGTATACAACTTCGACACCGATACATGGGTCGATTTCAAGCTGTTCGGACTGCTGGGCATGACGCTGCTGTTCGTCGTTATCCAGGGTGCTTATCTGGTGCGCCACATCAAGCCGGACGATGACGCGGAGGAACGAAACTGATGCTCTATGCCATCATGGCCGAGGATGTGGCCGAGAGTCTGGCGCGCAGGCTCGAAGCGAGGCCGGCCCATGTCGAGCGGCTGCAGGGACTGCAAGCCGAGGGGCGCATCGTGCTCGCCGGCCCGACCCCGGCCGTGGACAGCGACGAACCCGGCGATGCCGGGTTCACGGGTAGCTTGATCGTGGCCGAGTTCGAATCCCTGGAGGCCGCGCGCGCCTGGGCGGATGCTGACCCGTACGTGGCGGCCGGCGTGTACGCCGAGGTGCACGTGAAGCCCTTCAAGCAGGTGTTTCCCTGATGCCGGACGTGCTCGATCTGGCGACGGCGTTGATCCGGCGCCGCTCCGTGACTCCGGACGACGCGGGCTGTCAAGGAATGCTCGCGGGGCGCCTGCGCGAGTCGGGCTTCGAAACACTGGCGCTGCCCTTCGGGAACGTGCATAACTTGTGGGCCAGGCATGGCTGCGAGGCGCCGCTGATGGTCTTCGCCGGGCATACCGACGTCGTGCCGCCCGGGCCGCGGCAGGCCTGGCACTCGGACCCGTTCCAGCCCGAGATACGCGACGGATTCCTCTACGGCAGGGGCGCGGCAGACATGAAGAGCAGCATCGCCGCCATGGTGATCGCCTGCAAACGGTTCGTCGCGAAGCATTCCCGTCACCGCGGATCGCTCGCGCTGCTGATCACCAGCGACGAGGAAGGGCCGGCCGTCGACGGCACGGTGCGGGTCGTCGAGCATCTGCACGCGAGCGGCGAGCATATCGATTGGTGCCTGGTGGGCGAGCCGAGCAGCAGTGAAACCCTGGGCGACATCATCAAGATCGGACGCCGCGGCTCGCTCAGCGGCCGTCTCAGGGTCCACGGCGTTCAAGGGCATGTTGCCTACCCACACCTGGCGAAGAACCCGATACACGCGAGCGCACCCGCCATTGCCGAGCTGGCGCGCACCTCGTGGGACGAGGGCAACGTGCACTTTCCCCCGACCAGCTTCCAGGTCTCGAACATCCGCAGCGGGACGGGCGCGGAAAACGTCATCCCCGGCGCGCTCGAGGCCGAGTTCAATTTCCGCTACTCCACCGCCGTCACACCGGCCGAGTTGGAATCGCGCACCGAGGAGATTCTGCGGCGCCACGCGCTCGAGTACGCCATTGACTGGATTTCCACCGGCGACCCCTTTATCACGCGGCACGGCGAACTGCTGAATGCGGTCTCCCACGCCGTGGCGGCCGTGGCCGGCATAACGCCGGGATGCTCTACCGAAGGCGGCACCTCGGACGGGCGGTTCATCGCCCCGGCCGGGTCCCAGGTGGTGGAACTCGGGCCCGTCAACGCCAGCATACACAAGATCGATGAGTGCATCGCAGTCGATGCGTTGGCACCGCTCGCCGAGATCTACGAGCGGGTAATGGAACTTCTGCTGGTGGACGACGAAGCGCGCGGCGCTTGATGCCCTGCGCATTCCGCCGTCGCGCGATCGATGCGGTTTCTCACGTCAGCGTATCCCACGGCCTTGGAGAACCGCCGTGCCGGTTTCGGGCTGCTGCGGGCTGGCTTCGAGATAGGCCTCCCCGAGTGCGGGGCTGCTGGCGCGTGGCTTCGTAAGCCTCCCCAAGTGCGGGGCTGCTGGCGCTTGGCTTCGTAAGCCTCCCCGAGTGCGGGGCTGCTGTCGCTTGGCTTTGTAAGCCTCCCCGAGTGCGGGGCTGCTGGCGCTTGGCTTCGTAAGCCTCCCCGAG
>CAZSDY010000019.1:0-21162 GCA_964605765.1 uncultured Ectothiorhodospiraceae bacterium
ACGACATCGAGAACGGCACCATCAGGAAGGACGCGGGCAAGACGGCCGTCTATTTCGACGGCTACTGGATACGCTACTACGCCCCGCCCAAGGACACGCTGGCTGCCAAGAAACACCTGATAGACATACTCAAGAGGCGCCTGTTCCATCATGCCGAGCCGGGCATCAACACGCCCGGGGAGAAGCTGGAAATCGCGAGATGCGCCTATGAGCGCGAGGGCGATCCCGCGCGCAAGCGTGTCAACGGCGCCATGCTCGCGGGTGCGCTGTTCAACAGGGCGACGGACATCTTCACCGCCATCGTGGAGTTGGAGGCGAAGGGGGTCAAGCTGAGCCCGGACAACGAGCTGATGAAGAAGTGCGGCGCTTACTTCCACGAAGCGCTGGAGCTCGGCAAGACGGTCAAGCACTACAGCGGACATGAGGGCGTGGATGAGCTCTGGGGAGAGCCACTGAAGGCATTCGCGTTGCCCATCGAGCACTTCTACGAGTCGCGATACGTCAAGATCGCGCAAGCCATGCGCGACATGGACGCCATCGTCGCAAAGATGCTGGAAGTGTTTGCAACGGATCCGGCATTCGACGGCATCGCTCCGCTCATCGTGGCCTTCGGTGAAGCCGCGAAGCGCGAGGCCGAGACCATGCGCAGCGATCCCGTGAACTTCGAGGTATGGCCGCGTTTCGTGTGCGCCGGGGAAGCGCTGCTTCGATTCGAGCGAGTGGAGCGCGCGGGCCCCAACTCGGGCGCGGCGCAGCGCCTGCTGGAAGACGGGCAGGCACTCATCGGTTATCTGGCGGGCGTTCGAACGTCGATGCCGAAAAGCACGCGTGAGTACATGCAGCAGTGCGACCGGTTTCTCAGTCGCCGTCCAAGGGATAAATCGGACGCCTGACGCGATCGAAGGTGAGCCGCGACAGGTCGGGAGAAGCAAGGCCACCGCTGTCGCAGACGATGATCCGATCGGCAATCGGCTGGTAGGCGGCGCGAAAATGCTGCATGGACTTCAAGCAGATCACGCGCTTGGCGCGCGGATCGATGCCGTTGGCCAGGAATTGCTGCAGGTCGGTGATCTGCTGCAGGTTCGAGGAAACCATGACGTCCACGCCATCGACACGCAGCACGGCCGTCGGCCCGAGCGAGCCCGGCATCCCTTCCCACATCGGCCCATCGTAGACGAAGCGCCCGTCGCTCACCGACACCACCTCGCCCGCCAGCGCCAACGGCCCGCCGCCGAACGCGGGGGCCACCTTGCCGCCGAGTTCCACCTCGAGCGTCGCGCCCACACCGGCGGCGCACAGCTGCCGCGCCGCCTCCTCGTCGCGCAGCGCGCCGAAACACGCGTTTTCGACCCCGGCCTCGAGCATCGCGCGCAACATGTGGGTCGCATCGCCATAGCTGCCCGCACCGGGATTGTCCGAGTAGTCTGCAATCACCAGCGGCTTGCCGCGATAGCGGTGCTCGCGCGCGATGCCGGCAGCCTCATCGACGCCGAGGTAGCGATTGTTGACCACGGCGCGCGTGCGCCAGATCTCGCCCATCAGCGATTCGGCCATTTCCCGATAGCGCTCGCTCGCACCATCGCCGGTCACGGTGACCGTGGATCCGGCATCGGGCACATCGGCGTGCGGGAATCCGGCGTTGATGCTGACGTAAAGACAACCGGGCTCGCGCTCGAAGGCCGCGGCCCGCTCGAGCAACCCCAGCATGGGCTCGCAGTCGGTGCGCCCGCCGTCGGCACCACTGAGCAGCGCGCGGCGCGCCATCACGGTGCGCGGACGTATCGCGGCATCCATCGCCTGCGCCAGCAGATCCGCGGCCCGCGCGGCGCACTCACGCATGTCGACATGCGGATAGGTCTTGTAGGAGCAGATGATGTCGGCGAGCTCGACGCTGCGCGGCGACAGGTTGGCATGCAGATCGAGCGTGATTGCGACGGGAATGTCGAAACCGATCCGTTCGCGGATCTCGCCCAGCAGCGCCCCTTCCGCATCGTCGAGAGACTCGGTCACCATGGCGCCGTGCAGGGCGAGCAGCACGCCGTCAATACGTGGCGCGCGCGCCAATCTGTCGAGAATCCGCCCCGTCATTTCACCCCAGGCACCGTCGGTCACGCGACCCGATGGATTGGCCGTTGTCGTCACCGCGTGCACGAGCGTCCAGCCGTGGCGCTCACCCGCCTCCATGAAGCCGGCCATCTCCGTGTTGGTGCCGCGCATCACAACCGGGGGCTCGTCGCCCAGATGACACAGGCGCCGGCGAAACGCGTCGCCATCGGCCGGCTGCACACTGAAGGTGTTGGTCTCGTGGCTGAACTCGCTACACAGCACGCAACGGCTCACGGCAACATCTCCTTTTCCCGGGACTGCGCAGTATCTCACCGGCGACCGAGCGGCGCCAATTTCCCCCGCCGGTACGCCACGGGTTAGAATCCGCGCCGACTGAACGGCACAGAGGATCCCCGGAAACGCTCCAGCATGGCCGACGCCGCCGCCCACCCCCCTCCCGACGGCACCGTCATCGAGGTCCGCGACCTGGTGGCGCACTATGGCGAGCGCAAGGTCCTCGACGGCGTGAACCTGAGCGTGCGTGACGGCGAGATTCTCGTGATCATGGGCGGCAGCGGATCGGGCAAGAGCACGCTCCTTCGCCATCTGCTCGGTCTCAGGCGCCCGAGCGCCGGCAACGTCAGGCTGCTCGGCGAAGATCTGAGCACGCTCGGGAAACGAGATCTCTACCGGTTGAGAAAGAACATCGGCGTTGCCTTCCAGGGCGGCGCCCTGTTCGGATCCTTGAGCCTCATAGAGAACGTGGAGCTGCCGCTCAGAGAGCACACCCGGCTCGACGACACCACGATCGGCATCATGAGCCGCATGAAGCTCGAGATGATGAATCTGTCAGGATTCGAGGACCTGATGCCCTCCGAGCTCTCGGGCGGCATGCTCAAGCGCGCCGGGCTCGCACGGGCCATCGTGATGGATCCCAAGCTGCTGTTCTTCGACGAGCCCTCGGCGGGGCTCGATCCGGTCACCTCCGCGGAGCTCGACCGGCATATCCTCGCGCTGCGCGACGCCATGCGAATGACCATTGTGGTCGTCACCCACGAGCTCGAAAGCGCCTTCGAGATCGCGGATCGCATCACTGTGCTCGGCGACGGCGCGGCGATCATGACGGGCAGCGTGGACGAGGTGCGCGCGAGCGCTGACGAACGCATTCAGAACATGCTGAACAGGAAGCCCAGAGACGACACGATGGATGCGGAAGCCTATCTGCATCGCCTGACGCGGTCGAGTCGTGGCCGATGAGCGTATGAGCGCCGGACGAGAGCACGCCCCACCCTCGCCCATACGCCGGCTCATCGAGCGTATCGGCGACGATGCGCTTTACTTCGTGGAGCAGGCCGGCATGCTCGGCGTGTTTCTGGCGGCAACCATCACACGCCTCGTCACACCCCCGTTTCGCATCAACCCGGTGATACGCCAGATCCATTTCATCGGCGCGCGCTCATGGCTGGTCATCGTGGCCTCGGGCACGTTCGTGGGCATGGTCGTCGCCCTGCAATTCTATGACACGCTGGTGCGATTCGGCTCGGTGAGCCTGCTTGGCTCGGCCGTCGGCTTGAGCCTCATCCGGGAGCTCGGCCCCATTATCACCGCGCTGATGGTCATCGGCAGAGCGGGTTCCGCCATCTGCGCCGAAGTCGGTATCATGCGCGCCGAAGATCAGATCGATGCGCTCGAGTGCATGTCCATCGATCCGTACCGTTACCTGATCGCGCCGAAGCTGCTCGCGGGCATCATCTCGGTGCCACTGCTCACCAGCCTCTTCGATTGCGTAGGCATCGCGGGCGGCTACTTCGTGGGCGTGGTGCTGTTCGACGTCGGCAGCGGCGCGTACATACAGGGCATGGCCGAGTCCGTGCTATGGAACGATGTCCTCATGGGGCTCACGAAATCGACCGTGTTCGGTCTGGTGATCGTGTGGATCACCGCCGCCAGGGGATTTTACCTGCACCGGGAGCGAACGGGCGCCTTCGGCGCCGAGGGAGTCAGCCGCGTCACCACCAATGCGGTCGTGCTGTCTTCCATCGCGGTGCTGTTCGCCGACTATCTGATCAGCTCGCTCATGCTGTGAGCGCTGTGGCGCCATACGGGAGGAAGCAGCGACAATGAAAAGGTTCAACCTCGAATTCGCCGTCGGTGTATTCCTGCTGGCGGGATTGTTGTCTTTCTCCTACCTCGCCGTGCGCCTGGGCAATGTGGGCTTTTTCGAGAAGGACACCTACGAGCTCAACGCGCGCTTCACCTCCATCTCCGGGCTCAAGCAAGGCGCGTCGGTCGAAATTGCCGGGGTGCGCGTGGGCAAGGTCTCGAAGATCGATCTGGACGTGGAGGACTACGAGGCGCGAGTATTCCTGGCCATCAACGGCACCGTGCCCGTGCAGGACGACGCCATTGCCTCGATTCGCACGCAGGGCATCATCGGCGACAAGTTCGTCAAGATCACCCCGGGAGGATCCGACGAGCACCTCGAGGGCGGCATGGAAATCGTCGAGACCGAGCCCGCGATCAGCCTGGAAGAGCTGATAAGCAAGTACATATTCGAGAGCAACCAGTGAGATATGGCCATGAAATCATCCCTCATCACCTCGATCCTGCTCGGCGTGCTGGCTGTGGCGGCACCGGCCGCGCACGCCGCCCCCGGCCCCACGGACACGGTCCGCCTGACCGTCGACGCCGTCATCGCCACCTTGTCGGATACGGGGCTCGACGAGGACGCCAGGCGCAGCAGGGTCTATTCGCTCATCACCGCACAATTCAATTTCCCGGGTATGGCGAAGCGCATCCTCGCCACCAACTGGAAGAAGGCCTCCGGCGCGCAGCGCCAGCGTTTCGTCGCACTGTTCACGCAGATTCTCGCCAACACCTACTGGTCGCGCATCAAGGACTACAGCGGCGAGCACGTGGAATACGTGGGCGAAAGAATCAAGAACGACAAGCTGGCGCGCGTCAGGACGGAGATAGTGACGGCCAGGCAGCGTATCCCGGTCGATTACAGCCTGCACAAGAAAAACGGTGCGTGGCGCGCTCACGACGTCAGTATCGAAGGCGTGAGCCTGGTACGCAACTACCGCAGCAGCTATCAGCAGATCGCCCGCAAGGAGGGCATAGACGGCCTGCTCGAGAAGATGGCCCGCAAGGTCGCCGAGCAGGACGGATGAGCGCAGCGAGAGTGACGCTTTCCGAACAGTGATCGGGACTAGTCCTGCGCCTGCCCCGCCTTGTACTTCGCAATACTGCCCTGCAGGTTGTTCAGCAGGCCGTCCATGCCTTCGCTCTTGACGATGGCCGCGAAGGTGTTGCGGTAATTCGCCACCAGGCTCACGCCTTCGATCACGACGTCGTAGGCATACCACTGGCCGTCGTTCTGACGCATCTTGTAGATGACCGGGATCTCCGCGTTTTCGGTGACGATGGCTGTCTGCACGCTCGCCCGCCGGTCTTTGATTTTCTCCGCGAGAAAACGCACTTCCTCGTCCGAGTAGGACTCGATCTTGCGTCTATAGGTATTCTCGAGATACTGGGAGAAAAAAGCGATGAAATCCTGCTTTTCCTCCGGCGTGGCGCGCTTCCAGTTGGTGGCGAGAATGCTCCTGGACATGGCTTCTATGTCGAAGCGCTCGTTGATGATGCCGCCGATGCGCGCCCAGCGCGCCTCCCTGCCGAGCGTGCCATCTTGCAGAATACGCAGGATATCGCTTACCGCGCTTTTCACCCGATCGGTGGGGCCCGGTTGCGCGATGACCGCGGATGTGCTGAAGATAAGGCAGACGAGCACGAGGAGGCATATTCTGAGCGGTCGCATGAGCAGGGTATCCATGGCTTCACAAGACAGGGTTCTTCACATTGAACGCGCAAAGCTCGACCACGGTCAAGATTGCGCGGGCCGAGCGGCACATGAGCCGGCCATGATGGGAGGGTCTTCGTCCATGCCGCGCGGCGCGACAGGTGCCGCATGCCTCGGCAGGATCCTCGTGGTCATCGTCCTGGCGGCGCACGCATTGCCGGCACGGGCCGATTACCGCAGCGCCGCCGCCACCTACGACGCGGGCGCCTACGCCAGCGCGCTTGCCGAGTTCAATGCGCTGGCCGAGCAGGGCGACGCGCGCGCCATGAACGCGATCGGGCTCATGTACCAGAACGGCACGGGCGTGAACGCCGATGACCGGGTTGCCGGACAATGGTTTCTGCGTGCGGCGAATCTCGGCTACAGCACGGCGCAGAACAATCTGGGCGTGCTGTATCGCCAGGGCCGGGGTGTTCCGCGCGACGACCGCCAAGCCGTGAAGTGGTACCGGCGCGCCGCCGAGCAGGGCGACCGCAACGCCCAGAACAACCTCGGGTACATGTATGCCGCGGGCGCGGGCGTTCTCGCGGACGAGACCGAGGCTGCTCGGTGGTACCGGCGCGCCGCCGAGCAGGGACACGCCGTGGCGCAGGACAACCTGGGGTTAATGCTGGCCGAGGGACGCGGCGTGGAGAAAAGCGAGGCCGAGGCCGTGCGCTGGTATCGGCAATCCGCGGAGCAAGGCGATCGAAACGGCCAGTTTCACCTGGCTACGATGATCGCGCAGGGGCGCGGCGTGGCCAGGAATCCGGCCGCGGCTGCCAAATGGTACGAGCGTGCCGCCAGTCAGGGACATGTCGATGCCCAGATAGCGCTCGCCTATGCGTTTTACCAGGGTATCGGCGTCAGCGCCGACGCGGCACTCTCCGCGAAGTGGTACGAGGCGGCCGCCGAGACCGGGCGGCGTGACGCCCAATACAACCTTGCCGTGATGCTCGACAACGGGCTGGGGATCGCGGCAGACGCTGAGCGCGCCGTCGACTGGTACCGCAAAGCCGCGACGCAGGGTCACCGCGAGGCGCAGTATGCGCTCGGCCTCGCCTACCGGGACGCGCGTGGCACGGCCGCAGACCAGGCGCTGGCAGCGCACTGGTTCGGCGAAGCGGCAGCGCTCGGGCACGCCGGCGCACAGTTCAGCCTGGCCGAGCTATTGGCGCGGGGGCGTGGCGTCGACAAGGACCCCGCGAAGGCTTTCGACCTGTACCGCGCCGCCGCCGCGCAGGGGCTCGCGCCGGCGCAGTACGCGCTCGGCTACGCGTACTCGCGGGGAACCGGAGTCGGACGCGACGCGACACAGGCCGCCGCGTGGTATCTCCAAGCGGCCGAACAGGGGATCGCGGGCGCACAGGCCGATCTCGCGTACCTGTATCACACGGGGCGCGGGGTGGTGCAGGACTACCGGGCGGCCGCCGCGTGGTACGAGAAGGCCGCGACGCAGGGGCATCATGTCGCGCAGTTCAACCTGGGCGTGATGTACGAGAAGGGACAGGGCGTGGCGCGGGACGAGGAGCGCGCCATCGAGTGGTACCGCCGCGCCGCGCGCCAGGGTGACGTGAATGCCGAGTATCATCTGGCGCTCGTCCTGTTCAACTTCGATGCCGAACCGCGCGACGCCGAAGCCGCACGCGAATGGCTCACCGATGCCGCCACCAAGGGTCACGCGAAGGCCCAACGCGTGCTCGGACTGCTGTTCGACAAGGGGATGGCAGGGACACCGCTCGACCCAATCCGGGCCTATGGGTGGCTGAGCGTCGCCGCGGCGCAGGGCGACGAGTCGGCCGCCGCACGACGCGATCAGATCGCGGGCAAGCTCGGCGAAGAGGCGCTGGAACGCGCGCAGCAGCTCGCGCAAGAGCTCACCACGAAACACGCACGCTGAGCGCGCGTGATTCAGACTTGCCAGCGCGAATCGTGGGTGAGATGCGCCTGCAGCAATTCTCTAGATATCGATTGCAGCAGCAATGTCATACAGCCAGGGCGCATCCCGGCTGCTGCGTCCGTTGCCGCCCCCACGCCCTGACCGACGACGGCATCGTCCGCGTCGCCCGGCATCAAGCGCAACCCGTGGAAATCCGACCGTGACGCCGCTTCACCGGCGCGGCTTCGCGGCCTTCTTTTTCGTCCAGACCTTCAGCCGCGGACTGCTCCTTTCGGTGATCCCGCTTCAGGCGCTGCGCGTGATGGGCGATGCGCAGGCCACCAGCACGTTGTTCTTTGCCGCCAGTATCGGCGGTATTCTCAGCGCTTTGCTCACACCGCTGGTGGTGCGCCGGTTCGGCAACTACCGGACTTTCCTGCTGAGCGGTGCGGCCATGGGCATATCCCTGGTCCTGCTGCCATCGCTGAACCCCTGGTGGTTCTCGCTCGGGCTGCTTTCGCATCTGTTTGCCACCGCCGCTGCCGAAGTCACCTTGAGTCTCTACGTGCTGCAGTTGATCCCGCGCAAGGAAATGCTGCGCTTCGAACCGCTGCGGGTGTTCTTTTCCGTGCTGGCGCTCGGTATCGGCCCCTTCCTCGGCGTCTATCTGCAGGAACTGGGCGACCGTCTGCTTCCCTTCGAACTTGGCGCTATAGTCCTGATCGGCGCGATTGCCTGCTTTCATCTGTTGAAGCTGCATCGCGTGGCGGTGCACCTCGACGCCACCACCAGCATCAACCCGTTGCAGCACATGAAACGCTATCTGCGCCAAGCTCGCCTGCGGCTCGCCTACGGTCTCGCCCTGAGCCGCTCGTGCTGGTGGACGATGTTCGTAATCTACGTGCCCATCTACGCCGAACGTAGCGGCCTTGGCGAGCTCACCGGCGCGGCCATCGTCTCAATCGGTACCGCCGGGACTCTCATGGTGCCGTTATGGGGCTGGGTCGGGCGGCGCTACGGGGTGCGCAACCTGATGGGGATTGCATTCATCGCCACCAGCGCCATGAGTTGCCTGGTATACGTCATTTCGGGCGAGCCGAGGATCGCGGCCTATCTGCTGGTGGTCTGCGCATTGACCGCATCGATGCTCGACGGCACCGGCAACATCCTTTTCCTGCGCGCGGTTCGCGCCCATGGACGCCCTGAGATGACGGCGGTGTTCTCTACCTACCGCGACGCCGGCCAACTGCTCACACCGGGCCTGTACGCCATCCTGCTGAACTTCTACGCCCTGCCTGTGGTGTTCATCAGCGCAGGCGTCTGGACCCTGGCCTCCGCCTGGTTCTGCCGCTACATCCCGCGGAGCATGCATTGAGCGCGGTGATCGACGTCAGGATGGCCTTGGCCGGCGACTTCGACGGGGACAGACCGAAGTCTGTCCCCGGCTCGGGCAGCCGGAAGGCTTAGGTGTCGAACTTTTTCTCGCCCTCGAAGTCATCGAAAGAGGCGTAGTTGAGACGATAGAGGTTGGCGTACAAGCCGCCGAGCTTGATGAGCTCGTTGTGGGTTCCACGTTCGATGATTTCGCCATCGCGAATGACCAAGACACGATCGGCGTGACGGATGGTGGCCAGCCGGTGCGCGATCACGATTGCCGTACGACCTTCGAGCAAAAGCCCCAGCGCCTTTTGTATCTGGCGCTCGGTGTAGCTGTCGATGTTGGCGGTGGCCTCGTCCAGGACCAGGACCGGGGCATCGGCGACCAAGGCTCTGGCAAAGCTGATGAGCTGGCGTTGACCGAGCGATAGGTTGGAGCCGCGTTGCTCCAGCTCCGTTTGATAACCCTTGGGCAGTCTCACGATAAACTCATGGGCGCCGACCGCTTGGGCGGCGCGCTCCACCACCTTTTGAGTCGCGTCCGATTTGTTGTAACGGATGTTGTCGTAGACCGTGCCGGTAAACAGGAACGGTTCCTGCAAGACCATTGCCATGTGCCGGCTCAACGAGGTCTGGCGCACATCGCGCACGTCCTTTCCTCCCACCTTTACCGTGCCGGCCCAAGGATCATAGAACCGATGCGCGAGCGCGGTGACCGTGCTCTTTCCCGAGCCGGTCGGACCGACCAGTGCCACCGTTTCACCGGGTGATACCTTGAAGCTCAGATTCTTGAGGACTTCTCGGCCCGGTGTGTAGCCAAACGTCACATTGTCGAATTCCACCGACTTGGCTTCACTCGTCAGCTCGCCGGCCCCCGGTCGATCTTTGATCTCAATGGGTACGTCCAGCACCTCGAAAATTCTTTGCCCGGCCGCCATGGCCCTTTGCATGATGCTGTACTGAATGGTGAGCGATCGGATGGGGTCGAAGAAACGTTGCACATAAAACAGGAAGGCCACCATCACGCCCAGGTCCAATGTGTCCTCCAGCACCATGTTGCCGCCTACGATTACCACGATGGCCATCGCCCCACCGGTCAGTGCATCGACAATAGGCACCATCACATTGGAAAACCTCGACGCCCTGAGATTCGCCAGCAGGTTGTCGCGGGCCTTATCGGTAAACAGCGAGTAATTGACCGCTTCTCGGCCCATCTCCTGGATGGTTCTCACGCCATGCACGTTCTCGGCCAGCGCCCCGTTTACCGTCGAGTGGGTTTCTCTGGCGTGCAAAAACGCTTCCCTCGCGTACGGCAGCCAGATAATGCGCACCAGAAGCAGCGCGGGCACCACGGAAAGCGTGAGAAATCCCAGGCGGGCGTCTAACCACAACAACACACTGATGATGCCGATCAGCAGCACGAAATCACCGATGGCGAATATCGAGGTTTCCAAGAATTCCTGTAGTGCGTTTACGTCGCCCTGTAATCGGGACATCAAACGACCGGCCTCGGTCTTGTCCATGAACGAGAGCGACACGAACTGTAAATGCTTGTACATGGCACGACGCAGATCGAACAACAAATGCCCAGCCATTCGACCCACGATCATTTCCTGCGTGATGTTGGCCGCGTAGTTGACACAGATAATCGCAAAGAATGCGATGATGATGCGATGCAGCAGCGCCAACGAGCTGGCATCGGCAGCCAGCGCGTCGTCGATCACGAAACGCATCAGCAACGGAATCAACACTTGGCTGGCGGTGAAGACCAGCACGCCGGCGATACCGATCCAGAGCATGTGTTGATAGGGTTTGACAAAGCGCCAGAATCGACCCACCACTATCCCGTCGAAAGCCGCGCCGAACATCTCCTCGTCGTAGGAGATCTGGGAACCAACGACCGCCAAGGGAGGGCGTTTTGGGTCTTGTGCCTCGGTGGTGGATGTCGTCACCTTGGCGTCTCGCTGCTTTCGCCCGGATCGGTCTCGTTCATGTACGTCTGCAATGCGTGGAGCTTCGCATAGCGCCCGCGTTGGGCGATGAGTTCCTCGTGTCGTCCTCGCTCGACGATTCTTCCACCCTCCAGAAACAAGATCTGATCGGCATGCATCAAGGAGGAAAGACGGTGCGCGATGATGATCGTGGCCCGATCCACGGTTAGCTCGGTTAGTGCCTCGCGGATATGACGCTCGGTCGCGGCATCGACCGCGGCGGTGGAGTCATCGAAAACGATCACACTCGAGGTCGGCAGGACGCTGCGTGCAATCGCCAGGCGTTGTCGTTGTCCGCCGGATAACGAGACTCCCCGCTCGCCCACCAGGGTCTCGTAGCCTTCGGGTAAGTGGGCGACGTAATTGTGAAGCTGCGCGCCCTCGGTGGAGCGTCGAATCGCGCTTCGATCCGCCCACGGATCACCGTAGGCGACATTGGAGGCGATATCGGAGGTAAACAAGAATGGGTCCTGCTGCACCACGCTCACGCGCCGGCGCAGAGACTCGAGCTTCACCCCTCGAATATCTTGACCACCGATGGTGATCCGCCCCTCGGTGGCATCGTAGTAACGCGGCAGCAGATGAGCGATGGTGGACTTACCGCTTCCCGGTGGACCCACGATCCCCACGATTTGCCCCGGTTTGACCTCGAAGCTGACGTCGTGGAGCACCGGCAAAGCGCCGTCGGCGCCTTGGTAGCTGAACGACACATTCTCGAAACGCACCACGGGCTCGCTTAGGTCGAGCTCGCGGGCATGGGGGAGATCGGTTATCTCGGGCTCCAGATCCAGCACCTCGAAGAGCCTGGAGCCACAGGTCGACGTCCGTGCGACTGAATTTACCATCCACGCGATTTGGCGTACCGGCATCTGCAAAATGGCCATGAACGCGAGGAAGGTCGCGAGCTCCCCCACGGTGATGGAGCCCGCCAGCACTTTCTCGCCCCCGATCCAAAGCACCAAGCCCATGGCCAGAAAGTACGCAAAGGTCATGGTGGTGGTGCCGGTCACGAAGATACGGATCCGCTGATGCAAGATGGCCAGGGCGCGCTTGGAAATGACATCGAATCGCGCGAGCTCGAATGTCTGCGAGGCAAAAGCCCGCACCACTCTAATGCCACCCAGGTTCTCCTCCATCACGCGGGTCAACACGCCTAGCTCCTCTTGCAGCTGGTGCCAAAGGATACGCAGCCTGAGACGCACCACGGTGGCGCCCGCTGCCACGAAAGGTACAAAGCTGAGCGCTACCAGCGCGAGCACACTGTCTATGGACACGAGCACCCAAGCCCCACCGAATATCAAGATGCTGAGCAGGATCACCCTGAGGATACCGGTGTGAACCCACATGCGGGTGCCCTCGATGTCCAAGATACCTCGGGACATGAGATCTCCGGTGTGCACGTGGTCGTGGTACACGAAAGATTGGCGCTGCAGCTTTGAGTAGAAAGCCCTCTTTAGCTCGAACGCGATCAGATGACCCACCGCCTCGCCTTGGTAGTTTTGCAGCATCGTGCATAAGCCCCTGAACAAAGCTGCGGCGAAAAGGGCGAGAGCGGTGTAGAGCAGGGCGTCTTTGGCCTCGACCTCGGGGATGGTGGTGCTGGTCAATAGGGAATTGGCGTGGTCCACGGCCTTGCCGATCAGCTGGGGGATGATCAGCTGGGAGATGGCGGCCGAGGCGGTGCCCAGGATGGCGAGCGCCATACGCCACCGGTAGGTGAACACCATTCCCGTGATCCGCCACAGGGTGTTGGCGTCAAACGCGATGGCTTTGCGGTGCAAACGCACCGACTCCGGCACCAGCGCTAGATCGGCAGGATTGAGATCGGTCTCTAGAGACGAGGTCGACATTGGGCACCCATTCTCGTCATTGGGTGTGACCCCCGCAATACATTAGAGAAATTACAGGCTAGGATTACCTTTACTAATGGACGTCCGATCAGGCTTCGACAACCGCAGCATCATATACATGTATTGAGCTGAGCCTGGGCGCCACCCTGGTGACCGACAACGCCCGTGAGGTTCAGCGCGTAGAGGGCTTGACTGTCGAGCAATGGACGTGAGGGACTAGCACGACTACCGGATCTGCGTGCGACAACTGAACCCGCCCGCCGGACCCTGTCAATCGATCCACGACCCGGCTCGTGCACGGGGGTTCAACTCATGCTGAAGGGAGGAAGACAGATGAATCGCGTACTGATCACTGGAGCAGCGGGCGCCATCGGCACATCGCTCAGAACGCTGCTCGCGGGCAGCTACGACCTGCGCTTGTCGGATATCACGCCCGTGGAGGACCTTGTGCCGCACGAGACCTTCCTGGCGGCGGATCTCGCGGACATGGAGGCCGTGAAAACGATTGTGGCCGGCGTGGACGGCATCGTGCATCTGGGCGGCATCAGCGGGGAGGATAGCTGGGGGAATATCCTGCAAAGCAACATTATCGGCACCTACCACGTATTCGAGGCAGCCCGGCTGGCAGGCGTTAGACGGATTGTCTATGCGAGCAGCGTGCACGCGGTGGGGTTCTATGCCCGCACGCAACATATCGGGGTCGATGTCACGGTGCGCCCCGACAGCCGCTACGGCGTGAGCAAGTGCGTCGGCGAAGCGCTTGGCGGCCTCTACGCCGACAAGTATGGCCTGGAGGTCATGTGCATCCGCATCGGCAACGCTTTCCCGAAACCGGTGGACGAGCGGCGCCTGAGCATCTGGGTGAGCGCCCGCGACCTCGCCCAGCTAATCCGAATCGGGCTGGAGCACGCGGCGCTTCATTACGAGATCGTTTACGGGGTTTCACGCAACAAGCGGGCCTGGTGGGACAACAGCAATGCCGAGGCACTCGGCTATGCGCCCGAGGATAATGCCGAAGACTATGCCGCGGAACTGCTCCGCGACGGCCCCATCGAGGATCCCGATTCCCCCGGCGCCACCCTTCAGGGCGGCGAGATTGCCGTGGCGGACTGACGCGCAGCGATTGGCGGAGGTATCGCGGACGGTTTCCGGTCACAGCCTGCCGCTCGACTTGATGTCGAGGTAACGATTGACGAGCGTGATGGGCAGGCGCTCGGGCTCGACGTCGAGGCTCAGCGCGCCCGCGTCGCCGAGTGCATCGTGCGCCTTGCGCCGCGCGAGCAGATAGCGCTGCGTCGCGGCCAGCGTGAGGGCGGCATCGAAATCGACAATGGGCCGGCGCAGCACGTCACTGATGATCCGCTCGCGCAGGCTCGCCAGCAGCACCAGGTGGTGGCGATGCAGCATGCCGAGCGCGGGCAGGACCTCGCTGGCGTCCTCGTCACGCATGTTCGTGACGATGATGACCAGAGAGCGCTTGCGCAGGCGCTTTCGCACCTCAGCCGCGGCGCGGACGTAATCGGGGCTTTGCATGCCCGGCTGCAAATCGTAGAGGGTGTTGAGCACCGTGTTGAGCATGGTGCCACCCTTCCTCGGTGCGAGGTAGCGCGCCGCGCCGCTGAACGTCATCAGCCCCACGGCGTCTCCCTGGCGTAGCGCCACGTAGGCGAGCAGCAGCACGGAATTGAGGCTGTGGTCGAAATGGCTCAGATCGCCGTCACGCGCCATCATGCGGCGCCCGCAATCGATCAGGAAAAACACCTGCTGGTCGCGCTCCGCCTGGTACTCCCTCGAGATGAGCTTGCCGAGCCTGGACGTCGCCTTCCAATCGACCTGGCGCAGGCTGTCTCCGGCGCGGTATTCGCGTAGCTGGTGGAACTCGAGGCCTTCCCCGCGGCGGCGGCGCTTGCGAATGCCCATCTGGCTCAGGCGGTTGTCGGTGGCGAGCAGGGCGTATCGGGCGACCGCGGCGAAGTTCGGGTAGACCCGCACCTCGTCGGCGCGCGCGCCATAGAGATTGCGCAGCCACAGTTGAAGCGGCGAAGACAGGTACATCTGCACGCGGCCGAAGCGCCTGGTGCCGCGCTCCTTGGGCAGCAGCCGGTAACCCGTGTCGATCCAGGCGCGCCCCGGCACGCGTACCTGCTGCGGCAACCCCTGCACCTCGTTGGCGTCGGGGAAATGGTCGAATACCGCCACACGCACCGCGTGGACAGCGTTGTTGTACACGCGTATGCGCACATCACCCCAGACACCGAGTGGCAGGGAATGGGGAATCTTGCGCAACGCCCTCGGCGGCACCAGGCGCCATGCGGCGACGGCGTCGAGAGCGGCTACTGCAAGCAGTACCAGCCCCGCCCCCAGCCATGCCGGCTCGAGATCCGCACGCCAGGCCGTCGCGACACCGAGCCCCACCCACAGCCACAGCACCTGGAGCAGGCGCGGTCCCGGTTTCATGATCTGGGCGCCTCCACGCGCTCCACGATGACGCGGAGAATGTCGTCGCTGCTCTGCCCCTCGATTTCGAGCTCCGGGGCGAGCACCAGGCGGTGGCGCAGGCACGGTGCTGCGACACCCTTCACGTCGTCCGGCGTGACGAAGTCCCTGCCCGCGAGCAAGGCTTGCGCGCGCGCGGCGCGTATCAACGCGATCCCGCCGCGCGGCCCGGCACCCGTGGCGACACCCGGCCACTCGCGGGTCTGCCTCGCGATGGCGACCGCGTACGCGTGGACCCGCTCCTCCACGGTGATGCGCGAAACCACACTCTGGATTGATTCCACGGCCTGCGGCGAGACGACGGTGGCGACCCGCGACACGTCCAGGATGTCGCCGACATGGCCGGAGGTCACGGCCTTGACCAGCATCGCCTCGTCATCAACGCCGGGGTAGTCGATCAGCAGCTTGAGCAGGAAACGATCGAGCTGCGCCTCGGGCAGCGGATACGTGCCTTCCATCTCTATGGGGTTCTGGGTCGCCAGTGTCATGAATGGGGGCGCGAGCGCCATCGCCTGACCTTCGATCGTGACCTGGCGCTCCTGCATGACCTCGAGCAGCGCTGCCTGGGTCTTGGCCGGCGCACGGTTGATCTCGTCGGCAAGCAACAGGTTCGTGAACACCGGACCGCGCCTTACCCGGAACTGGCCGCTTTTCTGATCGAACATGGCGTGCCCGGTGACATCCGATGGCATCAGATCGGGGGTGAACTGGATGCGCGAAAACGCACCGCCGAAGGTCTTGGCCAGCGCCTTGACCAGCAAGGTCTTGCCCAGGCCCGGCACACCTTCTATGAGCGCGTGCCCACCGGCAAACAAACCGACCAGCACATGGTTGACGATATCGTCCTGACCTATGACGGCCTTGCCGATCTCGCTTCTCATTCGCGCGGCTACCTCACCGGCACGCGCCACGTCGTCGGCCACGGGGGCTTGGATCTCGGTCATAGCTTCTTCCTGAGGGTCTCCAACGTTCTGATGATCTGCACGAAGCGCTGCTCGTGTTTCACCTGATGCGTCTCGAGCGCAGCCTTCACGGTGGCCATGGGCAGGCCCGACATCTCTTCCAGGCGGCGATAGAGCCGCGCCGAGCCGCTCCAGCCCGGATGGCGAAACTCGATGCTCCTGAGCAGCGATTCCCGCACCGTTTGCAGCAGGGCGTCGGCCTTGCCGCGGCGCCACATGAAGCGCCCGCTCGCCTCGATGTGCTCGAGCAGACGCCGCCGCACGGGGCCCGGCTGACTAAGCAGCGGCCCGAATCGCAGGCCCTGCGACCATATCCACAGCACCAGCAGCACGCCGATGCTGCTCATCGCCTGCCACGCATCCGCCCGCAGCCTTTCCCACAGACCCGGCACCTCGTCGCCACGCAGCACCAGCCATGCCGCACGCACGCCATGAAGCTCGATCAAGCGTACCAGGAATACCGCGTGGTCATGTCGCCCGATAGACTCGTTGCTCGCGAAATCGTAATCGCTCGCCACGGTGAGGCGCCCGCGCCCGGCCGGCACACTGATGACGCGCGCACCGTGCGCGTCGCTCGCCAGCACATCGGCGTCAGGCCCCGATGCGCGCAGCCGCATCGTGCCGCTGAACTCGACTGCCAGGGAACCGAGCGCCTCACCAGGCTCGGCGTCGGCCTCTTGCTGCGCGTCCGTGTCGTGCTCGACCCGCACGCCGAAGCCCTCGACCAGCGGGTCCGCGCGGGCACCGTCACCCGACCCTTGTGCCGATACCAGCAGATGGCCCCCACCGGACACCCAGTCCGTCAGTTGGCGCACCATGTGCGACGACAGCTTTCGACGCGAGCCCGGCATGAAGAGCGCAGTGTCGGGCGGCGGCAGCTCGGACAGGCGCGCATGAGCGCTGGCGGGATACCCGATCTCGTTGAGCAGGCGCTCCGCGGCGAGGAAGGGATTCGCCCGTGCCGCGCGCTCGGGGCCGCCCTCGACGATCACGGGCACGCGATCGAAGCTCACCCAGAACCATGCCGCCAGCGCCGCGAGCACGCAGACGAGCACCAGACCGGCGACGACCGACGCCCTAATCCGCATCGACAGGATCCTCGAGGCATGCCCGCCATCGGTCGCAGAGCACGCGCACATCGCCCTCGCGCGGCAGGCGATCGGCATACGCGGCATACTGCCACGTGCGCGTCAACACTCGGAAGTACTCGGCCACCGCCGGCGTCTCGACGGGTACGATGCGGCGAATGCAGTCTTCCTCGGTGGCGCTTGCCGGCAGCTCTATGCGTCGCTCGAGCACGATGCGGGTCAATGCGCCGCGATACAGTAGGCTCAGGCAGGCGACGGCGTCGCCGTCTCGCCACAACTGCCATGCGGCTGCCCCGATGTCTTCGGGCAACGGCTCGGGCGGCACGTCGCGGCCGAAGAGTATCTGCACGATGTGCTCGTCCGGGCGATGTGCAGGCGGGGTGATCCACGACATCCAGCGATGCCGGTACACGATGAGCAGCACGATGAACGCGACCACCGCTGCCCACAGCACCACTTCGATCAATCCACCGAGCAACGTGCCGAAGTTGCCCGGGAATGCCCAGTTCCCGGGATCCCCGCTCGTGTCGGGCTCACTATCGGCGCTGTCCGAGGGCCACTGCCATCCTTCGGGCCATCCCTTGAACTGATAACGATGGGTCTGGCGCGTGGTATGGAACGGCGGCTCGGCGAGGATGCGGGCAACCGCCGATTCGACCTCGCCGGGCGCCGGTTGCGCCTGGGCTCCCACGGCACCCCACGCGCAGGCGAGCACCAGCACCGCCAGCGCGAGCCACGTGCACCCTGGTCCACGCGACGTCACGCGGCCTCCATGGAACGCTCCGCATCGAGTCGCGCGGCCATGCGCCGGAACGCGATCTCGATGTCCCAACCCTCCAGCACCGCGCGGCGATTCAGGTACAAGCTGAACCCCCCGGCCACGTAAAAGGGCTCTATCAAGGCCATCGACACGACCGAAACGAGCACCGTCAGCCTGTCGAACCAGGCCGGCGACGACGGCTCGTCCCACAGCCACTGCAGCCAGTCCCAGCTCATCTGTTGCGGGGTCAACATGACCATGATGCCGATCAGGGACGCGGAGATGATGATGTCGAGATGCACGCAGGAGACCGTGTGCCAGACCGCTGCACCACGCGCGCTCTTCTCGATGGTCTTGAGGCGCTGGCGCCACGCCCGGCCTGAAAGGCCTTCCAATTGCCACAGCGGCAGCGTGAACGACCGCGCGAGGTCGAGGCGCCTCAGCGTGAGCGCGGACAACCAGCCCTTGCGCATGATTCCCGGGACGGCCCTGAGGGTCTCACGCACCCCGGGCGCCGTACCGAACACCATCCGGCTGAGCACATGCAGCGGGATGCGATCGAGCAGCGGTTTCAGCCACCAGACGATGACCGCTGCCCAGCCCAGATGCTGCCCGCACAACACGTGCACGAGAACCACGACGGGCACCAGCACCGCAAGCCACGCGGCGTACAGCGCCCGCCAGTGCTGGCGCGCCAGACGAAATCCCAGATCGATCGATTCCCAGTGCTGGCGGGGGCGTATGGCAACACCGATTCTATCGAGTTCCATGGCGCCCCATCAGAGAAAAGTAGGCCACCACGAGCAACCACAACGCCGCGCCCACCGCGTACTTGAGGCCCACGGGTACGAGTTGGGAAGACGACCAGAACGCTTCGATGAACGCAGCCACGACGAGCATGCCAATCACACCGTATACGACCACGACACTCGCGCGCGCCGCCTCCCTGAGCGCACGCAGGCGGGTCATCCTGCCGGGCGCCAGCAGCGCCATGCCGAGCTTCAGACCCGCCATCCCGGAAAGCACGATGGCGGAAAGCTCGAACGCGCTGTGTCCGACGACGAACGAATAAAACGGCTCGCCGAATCCCGCGTTCGTCAGATGTCCCGCCACGGCGCCGAAATACACACCGTTGAAGACCAGGAAGAAGACGCTGCCCAGCCCGAACAGCAATCCGCCGGCGAAAGCCTGAAACCCGATGCTGATATTGTTGCGAATATAGAATCCGAACATCATGAAGTCGGTATCGGACTTTCGCTCGCGGCCAAGGCTCCCACCGTCGGGTCGGTACATCTCCTCGAAGCTGTCGACATCGTGGGGGCCGAGCACGGCGTAGACGAAGTCCGGGGAATCGACCACCGCCAACGATACGCCGAGCGCCGGCAGGCACATCAGCGCGGCGGCCACCCATGACAAGCGCGCATTGCGTCGCACCTCGCGCGGGAAAGCGACTGCCGCACCGTATGCGAGCTTCGACCACACCCCCGCGCGCGCCTGATACAGGTGCTGGTGACCGCGCAGCACCAGAGCATTCAGGCGGTCGATGAGGTACGGCGCATAGTCACGATCGCGAGCCAGCGCCAACTGCTGGCAGACCCGCCGGTATACGAAGGGGAACTCTTCCACCTCCTGCACCGCCCGGGATCTGGAACGGGAGCCTTCCATGGCATTGAGGATGTTCTCGAATGCCGTCCACTGCTGCGCATAGCGTCTGACGAACTCTTGCTGCTTCATCCTCGCCCCTGCAACCAGACCGCGATCTCGTAGAGCCTGGCGACGGCAGAGCGCTCCGGCACCCCCGTCAACCCCCAGGCAATGGCCGCGAGCTCACCCGCGCGCGCCTCGGAAAGCGTCGGCGCGCGCTCCGCAAAATCGATGATCGCGCGCTGCTCTTCCAGGCGTAAGGCCGACGGCGGTGCCCTGGGCTCGACCGCCGGCATGTCAACCGCCGCACGCGAACGGTGCGCGTATACCACGAGGGTGCCCGCAGCCAGGTCGCCCAGGCGCCTGAAATCCTTCGTCATCAACATGCTAAGCACGCCGAACCCGTAAGCGAGCGGGAGAAAATCCACCGCCCGCAGCAGGTTTCTGATCACCGAGGGTGACCAGCCCACCGGCACACCGGTATCCTGCACGACCTTGATGCCCATGGCACGCTTGCCCGGCGTCTGTCCGCCGCGGTAGACCTCGAACAGCACGGGATAGAACCACTCGATGAGGAACAAGCCGACGAGCATCAACCCCGTGCCGAACTCACCGAGATAGCCGAGCACGCTGGCCAGCCCGATGTAGATCAGGGAACGCAGCAGGAAGTCGATGACCCATGCCAGGAAGCGCACCACGGGCCCGGCCGGCGAGATCTCGAGCGTGACGCCTTCAGGGGTTTCGATCGCATAAGCGGTATCGAGCATGTCGTTGAAGCGGCGCGCGGCGGCGCTTTCCTCGTGTGCGTGCTGCCCTCGGGTTCCCACCGGGAGTGTATTACGAGTTCGCACGGGCGGCACGCCCACGATCCATACGGTGACCACAAGATCGATCGCGGGGCGGATGCATTTCCATTTTGGCTTGCCCGATCGCGATGCATAATCTAGTCTCTTGGCTAAGAAAACTTTTCACGGGCCGGGTGGCGAGGCGAGGCGTCGCATCGGCCAAAGGCGCCTGTACCGCGACCGTTAAGCTCTCGCATTGCCGACGCTGAAGATTACGGAACTGCCAGACTTGGAGGTCAAATGGAAGTCTATGTACTCATGGTTATCTGCCTGCTCACATGGGGGGGGACCGTGTTGCTGTTCACGTTTCTCATGGAATCCCGGGAAAATGCATTCGTGTTCGGCAGCCTGAGCGGTCTTCTTCTCTCCATCGCAACCGGGGGTGC